>CAJUPS010000047.1 GCA_910588045.1 uncultured Oscillospiraceae bacterium
TATTGCTGGACACTTGAATTTTTGGGGTGTCAAAACCCCGGAAACAGTTGATGCCGTAGGCGTTCAGCCTACGGCATCTATACTGTCTGCTAAAGTTGGTGGAGGTGAGGGGAGTCGAACCCCTGTCCGAAAACAATTCCACGGGATTTTCTCCGGGCGCAGGCGGTTATTCCGAGGGGCCGGACCCCTCTGTTCCCCTTCCGGCAGGCAAGCCGCCACGCCTGCCGGTCAGGTGAGAGTCATGATGCATGGCACGGTCAACTCTTTCCGTACTCACGTGCACCGCTAAACGACGCCCTTCTTAAGCCGCGGTCCTCTTAAGTCGGACGGCTGCGCCTAATCAGGCAGCAGCAAGAACAGTGTTATTGTTGTTCTTTAATTTATAAAGGTTGCCCATTGTTAAGGTGGCTGGGCGCCACCGCCCGCTGATCCCGCTTCCTCATCCCCGTCGAAACCGGTACACCCCCATATATCCCAGGCTGCGCCATGCGCCGCCCGGGCAGAAAATGTGCCTACTTCTTCTCCGGCTCCGGATATTCCTCCCCTTGGGTATCTACCCGGATCGTTCCAATCACCTGGGGCTTCTTGGGCTTATCGTCCATCATGGACCGGGGCGCCCGGGACACATCCACGGCGGCCTCCGCATTTTCGGTGATCTTCCCGAAGGCGGCGTACTGCCCATCCAGATGGGGCGCGGCATCCACCATGATGAAGAACTGGCTCCCCGCGCTGTCCGGGTGCATGGACCGGGCCATGGACAGCACGCCCAACGTGTGCTTGAGGTCGTTTTTCTCAAACCCATTGCCGGAAAACTCGCCTCGGATCGCATACCCCGGACCGCCTATGCCGGTGCCGTCCGGACAGCCGCCCTGAATCATGAACCCCGGAATCACCCGGTGAAACGTCAGCCCGTCATAGTAGCCGCTGTTCGCCAGCGAGATAAAGTTGTTCACGGTATTGGGCGCTTTCTCCGGGTAGAGCTCCCCCTTCATGACCTGGCCATTCTCCAGGGTAATTGTCACAATCGGATGACTCATGACATGTTCTCCTTCTATTCTATCGGTTGTAGGACTTCATCGCCCGGTCGATGTCCCGTTTGGCATCCCGCTTGGCGATGGTGTCCCGCTTGTCATAATTCTTTTTGCCCTTGCACAGTCCGACCTCGACCTTTACCCGTGCGTTCTTGAAATACACGCTCAGGGGCACCAGGGCGTAGCCATCCTGCTGGGCCAGGGCCTGAAGGCGGTTGATCTCCCGCTTGTGCATCAGCAGCCGCCGGGGCCGTACCGGGTCCCGATTAAAGATATTTCCGTGCTCATAGGGGCTCACGTGCATCCCGTGGAGGTAGATCTCCCCGTTTTTGGCGATGCAGTAGGAGTCCTTCAGATTCAGCGTACCCGCCCGGATGGATTTGACCTCCGTACCGAACAGTTCGATGCCCGCCTCGTAGCGGTCCTCCACAAAGTAGTCGTGGTGGGCCTTCCGGTTCTGCGCGGCGATTTTAACGCCCTTTTTATCGGCCACAGAGATCTCCCTCCTCCCCCGCAGAAAACTATATCACGTATACTATAGCACAGTTCCCCTGGTTCTGCAAGCAGTTTCTTGTCGATTTAACCCCCGAAAGGAGGACGCCGACGGCACATCTGCACCATCGGCGTCCTCTTTACATGCCTTTTGCTCAGGCGTACACATCAAAATTGTACTGGCTGGGCGCGGGCACGGCGGCCAGCATGTCGTTGATCAGGGCCTCTGCCTGGCTCTCCATGCTGTCCATCGATTTCTTCATAATCGCCGTATCATAAGCGCTGGCAAGCTGTGCCTGGTGCATACTCATGCTGGCGGCGGCAATGCTCTCCATCATGGCTGTCGCCTCCTTTCCGGTTGATTTGCAAACCAGCTTACTCCAGATTCAGCTTTACAATCTGGCCGTCCGCTGTCTTTTGGAAAACGCTCTTCATGTCGCTGCTGAGGTAGAAGCTCCCCATATACGTATTGGTGGCGGTCCTCACATCCTCAAGGTACACCGACATTTCCCGGCAGGAGATGTCGTCGATCAGGACCCAGCCCTGCTTGGGATAGACCTGGTAATCGTTCATGTCGTCCCCCTCCAGCCCCAGCTTCCTGGGGTCGAGGGTGTAGAAGTAGTCCTTCTGCTCCGAGATGGAGGTGGGCGGGGCCTCCTCCTCCTCGTTCTTCTCGGGCTCCTCCGGCTTCACCGGGGACAGGATCCGCCCGTCCACATAGCTGACCTGGACGGCCACGGCGTACTCCGACCAGCCCACCACGACCCGGAGAACCCGGCTCCCGCCGTCCTCCGTGGTAGCCACGGCGGCCTTGCCCAGGATGACCTCCCCCGCCAGCACGTCCGTGACCGGCGGGTCCGTCACCCGGTGGTTCTCGGCGTCAATGACCTCGAAACCCTGCTCCGTGCCCATCAACACCTTGATGTACCGCTCCGCCAGGGCAGCCGGGTCCTCCATCTTCCGGTAATGATAGGTGTGGGAGACGTCCAATTTCTCCGCAATGGCGGCATCCGTGGGGGCGTCAATGGAGGCCAGCATGGCCTCGCCCTCGTCCAAAATGCTGTCTAAGGCGACAACCGCATCCTCCTCGCTCTCCCCCAAAGAATACACCTCCAGGGCGCCCTCCTCCTTCTTACAGGCGGATAGCAGGCAGAGCGCTGTCAGAAGCATCAGAAGAATCTTAGCCTTTTTTTTCATCTAACCATATCCTCGTTTCGCGCGGGAGCACAGCACCCCCGAAAATCACTTACTGTCCGCGGCGGATAACCACCTGGTCGTTGTTCCGCAGCTCCTGGGTAAAGGCACAGTCCATCCCATTCACTTGCAGCACCAGGGGCGCGTTCAATGTCTCAAAGTCAATCCCGGAGCGGTCCAAAAGATCCATCAGGAAATAGGCTCCCCCATCCGACTTTCCGGGCAGCACCAGCGGTTCCCCGTTCAGATAGAGAAACACCGGCCGCCTGGCCGCCGCCTTCGGACCGTCCTCAGAGCTCTCCCAGGACTCCTGCGCGCTCTCCGGCGCGCCGCTCTCCTCCTGGGGCGGGGCATTCACCGTGGAGACCACCTGGTCCCCGGAGCGCAGGAGCGTATCCAGCGCTGCCGGGCGTCCGTTGATCAGCACCCCCCCGGTATAGTCCACCCCCAGCAGGTCCAGAGGCGTCCGCTGGGCGGAGGCCCCCGGCACAGCAGGAACAAATTCAATGGCGTCCCCGGCGAATACCAGCGCGGAGGGCGCAGTCTCCTCCCCGTTGCGGCGAAGCACACAGGGGGCGGCGCTCTCCCCCCGGAAGGTCATCCGCTGCCCGTCCACTGTGACGGACAGACTCCGCCCCGTGCGCCCCACCAGGTCCGCAGAGGTGTAGCCGTTCATCATCAGCAGGTCCAACACCGTCAGCGTGCCGCTGCGGAAGAGCTTGGCGGGCTTGCCGTTGAGCATGATTCGGTAGCTGTCACTGATGAGCCCCAATCCCGCCGACACGGCGATGCCCAGGGGCGTTGCATACTCCGGGTCGTTGAGCTCGTACTCCCGGGAGAAGGCGCTGATGTCGTAGTTATTCCCGGCCAGGGCCACACGCCGCTGGTCCATGTCCAACGCCTCCGCCACCAGGTCCCGGAGGCCCAGGAGCTTGCTGCCGCCACCGGCCAGGAACATGGCCGAGGGGGGCGCGCCGTTGATCCCCGTCACCCGTTGGGCGATCTCCTGGGCCAGCGTCTTCGCGGCGCCCTGGAGCGTGGCCTGGATCTCTGTTCCCGTGACGCTCTGCTCCAAACCCAGCACGTCCCGGTAGGATACGCTCTCCTCACCCACCTGCATCTTCATGCGCTCCGCCGTGGCGAAGTCGATCAAATACCGGCGCATGAGGGTCTCGGTAATCTCATCCCCAGCCGTCGTGGCCATGGTGTAGCCCACCACCGCCCCGTCCCGGCAGATGGCAATATCCGTGGTGCCCGCACCGATGTCCGCCAACACCAGATTCAGCAGACGCAGGTCGGAGGGGATCACCGCGTTCAGCGCAGCGATGGGCTCCAATGTGAGGCTCGCCACCTCCAGCCCCGCCGCCTCCATAACGGTATACAGGCTCTCCACCACCTCGCTGGGCAGGAAGGTGGCCACCACCTCCGCCTCCAGCTGCTGGCCGTTGTGGTCCTTCAGCGTGGCCAGAGGATAGCGGTCCAGCAGGTAGCCGGAGACCGTGTAGCCCACCAGGTAGCTCCTGCGCTGGGGGTCCTGCTCGTCGGCCAAGTGGCTCTCCGCGTCGGACACCGCGCCGCTCTCCAGCTGGCTGATGATGTCGCTGCCGATCCGCTGCACCTGGGGCAGCTCCATGGCGTAGTGCCCCCGCTCGGTCCGCAGGGCCCGCCCTGCGGCGGCCACACACACCCGGCTGAGCTTGCAGCCCAGCTTGGCCTCCATGCGCTCAGTGACACGCCGGGCCACCTTGGCCACCTGATCGATGTCCTCGATCTGGCCGTCCAGCATGGCGCGGCGACCATGCTCCTCCTTCTCAATGGCCAGGACCTCCAGGCGCTCGTCCGACACCCGGCCCGCCACACCGATGATGCTGCGGGTCCCGATGTCCAGGGCGTAGATCAGCCCGTGATCCTGTTTTTTCCATTCCTGGGGCATAGCACTCACCTCGCTGCTTCATGATAGCGGATATGGCATCCCGACATCCTCCGAGACGCCATATCCGCTATGTATCCTCGTCAAACGAGGGCGTCCAATCAATACTTCGGGCCGTTAAAGGGGTTGTCATTGTGGCCGCCGCCCAGCATCAAGGGGTCGGAGCCGGACGCATCGGACCAGCCGCCGGCCTCAGAGCCGCCGGAAAAGCGGGAGCCGGAGGAGGGAGTGCCAAAGCAGGAGGATGTCTTGTTGCCCACCTGGAATTCGGCCATCAGCTGGTGCATGATGTTGGCCTGGGAGGAGAGCTGCTCGCTGGCAGCGGCACACTCCTCGCTGGTGGCAGAGTTGGTCTGCACCACTGCGGAGATCTGGTCGATGCCCTCCGTGATCTGGGAGATCGCAGTGGTCTGGCTCTCCACGGCCTCCGTGACCTGATCCATCAGCTTGGTCACGCCGCCAGCCAGGACAGTGGTGCGCTCCAGGGACTCGGTGACCTTGTTCACCACGTCGGCACCCTCGTGGACGGCGGTAATGGAGTTTTCGATGAGGTCCTTGGTGGCCTTTGCAGCCTCGTCGGACTTGCTGGCCAGGTTGCGCACCTCATCGGCCACAACGGCGAAGCCCTTGCCGGCGCTGCCGGCCCGAGCGGCCTCCACGGCGGCATTCAGAGCCAGGATGTTGGTCTGGAACGCGATGTTCTCAATGGTAGCGATGATCTTGCCGATCTCCTCGGAGGAGGTGGAAATGTTCTGCATGGCCACGTTGAGCTGCTTGACATATTCGTTGCTGGCGTTGACTTGAGCGCCGGCCTCGGCCACGCTGGCCTGGGCCTGCTCAGCGGAGGCAGCGGTCTGCTTGGAGCTGGTGGAGATGTCGTTGATCGTGGCGGCGAGCTCCTCCACGGCGCTGGCCTGCTCGGTAGCGCCCTGGGCCAGGGACTGGGAGCTGTTGGACACCTGCTCGGAGCCTGCGGACACCTGGGTGGCGGACTGGGAAATATTGGTGATGGTATCGCTCATGCGGACCACGAACTGGTTGACGCTCTGCTGAATGGGCGCCAGGTCGCCGGGGAAGCTGGCGGTCAGCTCCACATTGAAGTTGCCCTTGGCCATCTCGCCGGTGGTGCTGGAGATGTCGCTGATGACGCTGTTGAGCACGCTCTGGCTGGTGCGCAGGGCGTCGCACATCTCGCCCAGCTCGTTCTTGCCGTTAAATTCCACGGGGACCTTCAGGTTGCCCTGGCTGAAGCCAACCAGCGCGTTGCGTACCTGGGTGCTGGGCTCCACCAGGCTCTTGATGATCTTCGTGGCCATCGCCAGCACGACGAAGGTCGCCACGACCATCACGCCCACGATCACGGCCAGGCTGATGTTGGAGGTCAGGTTCTGCTGCTTGATGATCTGCGCCTGCGCAGTCGCCAACGCATTTGCGGCGGCCTCACCGGCCTTGGCGGCGGCGTCCAGCTTGGGCGTACACTGGGTGACCGTCATCGTCGCAGCCTCCTGCTGGCTGGTGACAACGACCTTGGCGATCTCCTTGGCCTCGACCTCCCACTCCTTGATGGCGGTGGAGAAGTTGTCCAGCGTGCTCCTGTCATCCAGCGGGAAGACGTCCGACAGCCTTGTAAACTGGGAATCCAGCTCCTCCAGCTTGTCGGTCACCGTCGTCAGAGCGGCGGTATTGCCGGAGAGGATCACGTCGCGCAGGTTCCGGGCGGCAATGTTGTAGTCGATGCGGCAGTCCGCGATCAGCTCCGTGGACTCCACATAGTGGTCGATGATGTCGGTATAGGCGCTCTTCTGGGAGTTCATCAGCAGAAGGGAGGCTACAATGATGATGACGGAGATCAGGATCGTTGTACCGAAACCGACGATCAAGCTTTTCTTAATGGACATGTTCTTGAAATTCATGATGCGTTTTCCTCCTAAATTTTCCCCGGGGCCGGAGTCATGCCAGCGGCGGGTTTCTCGTGTGCCGGACACCCGGCCTTCTCTCTCTGCCTCCGGACCCGGCCTGACGCGGCGGCAGAAACTCCCCGTCAAGCCCGCTTGCTTTGTCATCTATGGTAGTCGGCTTATCCCACAATATCGCCGTACTTCCCGTTTTTCACGTCTCCCGCCACCCGTCCGTCCACCAGGGTGATCACCCGCCGGCGCAGAATGTTCACATACTGGCTGGCGTGGGTCGCCATGATAATGGTGGTGCCGTGGGAGTTGAGCTCGACGAGCAGGTGCAGCAGGTCCCAGATGACGTCATCGTCCAGATTTGCCGTAAGCTCATCGAGCAGCAGGATGGACGGACTGTTGAGCACCGCCCGGGCCAGCTCCACCCGCCTGCTCTCGCCGATCGACAGCTCCGCCGGGTAGCGCTCCTCCACGCCGGGAAGTCCCACGATGCCCAGCGCTTTTTTGACCGCATCCCGGCCCTTGCGCCGCATCCCGGCGGCGTTGGCCGCCAGGAGGAGGTTATCCCCCACGGTGCGCTTGCGGATGAGCAGCCCCTGTTGGCTGACCACCCCAAACGTCCGGGCGGCCCGGATGCGCCAGGGGCCGATCATCCGGGCCATGTTGGCCCCGTTGAGGAACACCGTTCCCTCGTCGGGAGCCAGCTCCCCGCCCATCAGATGCAGCAGGGTGGTCTTCCCCGCGCCGCTGCTGCCAATGAGGAAAACAAACTCCCCCTGTTCCACCGTCAGGCTGACATCCTGCACCGCGCAGATAGGGCGCTTATCCTCCATGTACCGCTTTGTCACGTGTTCCAGACGAATTTCCGCCATTCTGCGGCGTCGCCTCCCTTTTTCCCGAGCGCGCCGTTCCGCCAGCCTTGACCGGCGGAACAAGGGGCTCCCTGCATTGGGAAGGCCGGACGGATCATCCGCTTCTTCCCGTCTGATAAAATGAGTGCTCACCCGCCATGCGCAGACTCACACGGCGGTCCATCGCCACCACCTGCTCCAGCAGCCGCCGGGTCTTCCCCGCCTGCTCCTGGAAGATCCGCTGGCCGTCTCCGGAGGCGGCCGTCCCCGCCAGGAGCTCCCGCAGCGCTTCCCGCCCCTCTTCCGGCAGGGCGTCCTGACGGGCGCGGGCGCTCTCACTGATCTCCGCCAGAAGGCGGATGGGGTCCTGCCGCATGGCCACCAGCATCCGGGCGGACACCTGGTCGTTCCGGTCCAGGCTCTCCGCCAGCTGTCGGGTGATGTCCTCGATCTCGACGAGGTAATTATACTTCTTTTTCTCCAGGACTGTCAACTCCAACCAGTCATCTTTTGTCATACCTGGCCGCCTTTTCCTGAGCTGGTATTCTTCTCCGCCGTGCGGAACGCGTCCCGCATGTCCGTCAGCATGGGGCGCAGCCGCTCCAGCTCCTGCTTGTTCCGGCCGATCTTGATCCGGCCCAGCTGGTAGGTAAAGTATTCGTACATCCGGCTGAGGTCCTGGCTGATGGGATACTGGTGGTCCAGCGTCTCATCGAGGTAGTTGACAATGTCCGTGCACCGGTCAACAGCGGCTTCAAAGGCCGGAAAGTCCTCCCTGTCCAGGGAGATGGAGGCCATCGTTGCCCGCTTGACCAGTTCGTCATACAGCAGCAGGAGCAGCTCTCCGGGGGTCATGGACCCCACGGACTGCTGCTTGTACTGCTGATAGCCTCTTCTATCCATATAGCGCGCCGCTCCTTTCTCTCATCCGGTGCCTCAGCCGCCCATCAGGCCAGCCAGTGTGGAGCTCTGGGAGTTCATCTGATAGATGAGCGTCTCCAGCTTGCTGAACATACTGGTATATTTGTCCACCTGGGAGGACAGCTTATCCTGCCACTTCTCAATGTCGTTGTTGATGTTGTCGATCTGCTTCTGCCAGTTGTTGTTCATCAGCGTCAGGGAGCTCAGGGGCGTACCGGCCTGCTGCACCAGGATGCCCTTGGTGGCCCCGGTGGTGCCGGCGTAGCGGTCCAGCTGCACCTTCAGCCCCTGCATGATGCCGTTGGACGCGGCCCCGGTCTCCGAGGAGCGGGTAAAGAGGTTCGCCACCGCGTCGGGGTCGCTGTCGAGCATCTCCCGCAGCTTGCCCTCATCGAGAGCGATGGAGGAGGAGCCGTCGGTGGAGGAGTAGGTCGTGGTGATCCCCATCTGCCGCAGCAGCGCCTCGTCCGCTCCCCCGGGGGAGAACACGGAGCGCATCCGCTCATACAGGGAGGAGAGGTTCGAGTCGCCGAACAGGAGGCCCTGCTTCGCCTTCTCCTCGTAGTTCTTGATGGCGCTCTCGCTCATGCTGGCCTTGTCCTCGTCGGAGAGGGGCTCATAGCTCTTGAAGGAGCCGTTGGAGCTCTGATAGGGCAGCGTGGCGTACTGGCCGCGGATCTCCGACATCATCTCATTGTAGTCGGCGATCATGCTCTTCACCGCGTCCACGATCTTGTCGGAGTCCGTGCTGGTCTGGAAGGTGACCTCGTCGCCCTCCTCGGCCTGGAAGGTGCTCTTGAAGTTGATCGTCAGCCCATCGATGTTGGCGCTGTTGGTGGCCCGGGTCATGTCCAGCGTCTGGCCGTTGACCTCCACCTGGAACTTCGCGTCCTTGCCCGGGGTATAGGCAATGGTGGGCACGTATTTCTCGTCGAGCGAAAGGTCCACTTTCCCAAGGTCCGGATTATCGATCCACATTTCCAGATCGACCTTTGCGCCGCTCTTATCCGTGATCTCCAGCTGTCCCGTGTACTTATTGTAGGCGGCGGTACAGCCGTCATTGAAAATGGTCTCGTTCAGTTTGTCGGCCACATCGGCGATGGTGTCGTCCTTCCCGATCGAGAACGACAGGCTGCTGTAATCGTTGTATTTGAAATGAACGGTTTGCCCGTCCAGCCAGGGGGCCCCATACGCATCGCTAAAGGAGGCGGAGCTGTTGTCGGTAAACTCGGTCGAGCCGAAGAGGGCCTCCGCCAGACCGCCGCTGATGTCGATCTCGTTCTCTGCACCGGTGTCCTTGCTGGTGAAGGTGAAGTTCCGGGTCGTCTGGGAGTAATTGAGCTTCACGCCTGCATCGGAGTTGTTGATGTCGTTCATCAGGTCGGAGAGCTTGCTGTTTTCGTTGTAGCTGCCCACCTTCTTGCCGTTGATGACGAGCTCGTAGAGGTCGTTGCCGTCCTTGTCCTTGAGGACCTTGCCGTCCTCGCCCTTGGCCTTCTCCATCTTGCTCCAGTCGATCTTGTTGGTCTTGGTCAGCTCGCCCAGCGTCTTGCCGGTATTGAGGTAGTTGGTGGCGGTGTTGCCGATGCCCAGGGCCTTGCCTGCATCGGAGTTGATCACCATGCTGGAGTTCTCGGGCGCCTGGAAGGACAGCTTGAGGGTCTTGCCCACTACCTCCCCCTTGTCGTTCTTGATCTCCTCCCCCTGGTTGCTGACCTGGATCTTCTGGCCAAATTCCTTGGACACGGCGTCCTGCACCAGGCTGGCATAGTAATCGGCATACTCCTTTTCGCCCACCGTCTTCGCCTTCGTGTAGGACACGGTGGTCTTGCCGTCCTTATCCTTGCCCGTATTGGCGGTGTAGAAGGTATAATTGCCCTCCCCGTCGCTGACGACCTTTGGCGCAAAGATGGTCTTGCTCTTTCCGTCCAGCGAGATGTTCATCGTCGCGCCGGACACCAGGCTGGCCACCGTCGGCGTCTTGGTCAGCTGGGTGGAGGCGGTCACCTGGAAGGAGTTGGGCTTCTTCTCATTGGCGTTCTTCGTATCGATCCCCAGAACGTCCCCCACCGTGCCGCTGGCGCCGGAGATATACACGCTGTTGCCGCCCTTGGACTTGTCCTTGAAGCTGATCCGGCCGGATGCATCGGTGGAGACGTCGATGAGCTCGGAGGCGGCCTTGGACTCCCCGGTGGAGAGGGTGATCTTGCTGTCCTCCAGCTTCTTGCGGACGATGTCGCCCAGGGCCTTGGCCTTATCCTGCGCGGAGAGGTTGTTGTCGATCATATCTTTGTTGGGATCGAAGACCACGCTGACGCTCTTGCCGCCGTAGTTGAGGGTCAAGGAGCCCGAGAGGGTGCCCATCTCCACGGTGTCGTCGAACTTCACGCCGCTTTCCGCCGTGATGGCGAAATCGGACCCGATGTCCAGATTGCTCTTCGTGGTATACCGGGCGGCGGAGGCAAGCTGGCTGACGCTGTTGAGCTTGACGTCGCTGTCCGTCCGGCCGCTGGCGGTCACCTTCTCGGCGTACTTCCCCTGGGGGGCCACTTTGATGGCGCCGTTGAAGAAGGAGGCGCTCATCAGGTTGGTGGAGGAGCTGTAGGAGGTGTACTTGCTGGAGAATGCGCTCATCTTGGCGATGATGCTGCGGTACGCCTCCTGCTTCCACTCCGTCTTGGTTGCCTTGTTGCTCAGGTTCTGAATCTTGGTCTGGTAGCTTTTGACCAGGCCCTCGATCATGCCCTCGGTATCCAGACCGCTGGCAAGGCCGCTGATGACGTTTGCACTGTTATACAGGCTGCTGGTAAGGTTATTCCCGCTGACGCTGTTAATAGATGCCATACGGATCTCTCCTTTATGATAAAGTCACGATGATCTTTTGGAAAATTTGCAGAAAAAAAGAATATCCCTCTGTACTTTTTTATCGTCACGTAGTATAGTAAAGTTAAGAGCCACCAAAAAGATTTTGCAGAGCGGAGGGGATATTTTGTCTGCTGTCATCTCAATCACAAACCAGAAGGGCGGCGTGGGGAAGACCACCACCTCCTGCGCCCTGCTGGCGGGCCTGCATCAGATGGGCCGCCGGGTACTGGGCGTGGACCTCGACCCCCAGGGAAGTCTGGGCTTCTGCCTGGGTCTGGACATCGACAACTGTGCCACGGTCTATGACGTCATGAAGGGGTCCCGTAATATCAGGGAGGTCATCGTGCCCTCGGAGTGCGGAGACATTCTGCCCAGCAACATCCTGCTGAGCGCGGCGGAGCTGGAGTTCAACCGGGCAGGACGGGAATTTCTGCTGAAAAACGCCCTGACAGAGGTGCAGGACGACTACGACTATATCATCGTGGACACGCCTCCGGCGCTGAACGTGCTGACAGTGAATGCCTACGTTGTCTCCGACGGTCTCATCATTCCCATGGCCCCGGAGATCCTCAGTCTGCTGGGCGTGGCTCAGATCCGGGAGACCATCGACACCGTCCGCCGCTGCTACAACTCCCGGCTGAAGGTGCTGGGCATCCTGCTCAACAAGTACAACCAACGCTTCACGCTCAACCGGGAGGTGCTGGACATGGCGGGGCAGATCGCCGCCCAGCTGGACACCACCGTCTTCCAGGCCAAGGTCCGCACCAGCGTCTCCGTAGCCGAGGCCCCCGCCCACGGCGAAAGCGTCCTCAGCTACGCACCGGCCTCCAAGCCTGCGGCGGACTTCCGCGCCCTCATCAGGGAAATTATCAAGGCGCTGCCCGCGTAACGGAGCGCTTTCCCGTGTGGAAAACCGAGAATCGTTTAAGGAGAGATCGTGCCCATGGCCACCGCGAAAAAAAACACCAAAAGCAGTAAAACTGCTCACGTATTGAATCTGCTCGCCCCCGGCGGGGACAGCGAGACGATCCGGCCGCCCGCCGTCTCCCAGGCAGAGCCGCCAGTGCCGGAGGAGGACATTGCCGCCCCGGTCCCGGAGGAACCGGTCCGCCCCCTGGCCCCCCCCATTCTGGAGGTCGCCCGCAGCAATGACGAGCAGGTCGCCTTGCAGATCAAGGACGCGCTGGAGAGCGAGCTGCTTTCCGAGCTGAGCGAAATGCAGCCCTCCTCCCTATCGGAACCCGAACCGGAGCCTGAACCGGAACCTGAACCGGAACCCGAGCCCGAACCCGAGCCAGAGCCCGAACCGGATCCTGAACCCGAACCGGAACCCGAACCCGAACCGGAGCCCGAACCGGATCCTGAACCCGAGCCGGAGCCCGAACCGGAACCGGAACCAAAACCCGCTCGCCCGATTCCCCCACCACAACCCGATCCCGACGAACTGATCGTCGTCAACGTGATGGACGCCCTTGTGGAGGAAAAGGCCCCGCGGTATATCCAGATGTTTGGTCTTTGCCCCTGTCCACGCTGCATGGCGGACGTGAAGGCGCTGACCCTGACCAACCTCCAGCCCTCCTACATCGTGCGCCGTCGGGCAGAGGCCCATGCCATGCTCACCGTCTATGAGAGCCGCTACAACAGTACCATTTTCGCCCAGCTGACCCGCGCCTGCAAGATCGTCATGGACAACCCCCGCCATGGTCGGGAACAGACCCTTCTCTAGTTCAGCCCGGACGAATCCCCTCCTTCCAGGCGGAAGAATCCCGCAAAGGGCGTGACTGTTGTCACCCTTTGCGGGATTTTCTATCTCTTTTTGTAGAACAATCTCCCCACGCCATTCCCTGCAAGAACGATCCCCGGGTAGAACAGAGCATAGCTCCAGGCCGTCTCGTTATAATAGAGGAGAACCGTCGGGGCAAACAAAATCACTGCCGCCGCGGGGAGCAGCAGGCAAAACCCATTCCGGACCCCGTAGACCACCCCCGTCAGGAAGGCCGCCAGCGGCATGACGGCCAGCATCAGAAACATTGCGCCCCCCGTATCCCGCATCAAAAGCGGCAATAGATAGAAGCTGACGCCCAGCACAGCGGCGTAGGGCAGCAGCGTGACCAGCTTTCTCTTCATGTCCCCTCCTCCATCAGAAACAGTTCCTCCACCGTTGTCCGCAGATAGCGCGCCAGCTTCATCGCCAGCCCAAGGGTGGGGTCGTACTTGTCGTTCTCAATCGCAATAATGGTCTGCCTGGAGACGCCCAGCGCGGCGGCCAGGTCCTCCTGGCGGTAGCCCATCGCCCTGCGAAGCTCCTTGATCCGGTTCTTCATGGCCGGACGCACAGTAAAATGACGGCCGCTCCCACAGTCGCCACGGCGCAGGCCACCGCGCAGGCAAACACCACCAGCCGCGCCAGCGGTCCCGTTTCGTCGGACTCCTCGTTATCCCGCACCGCCCTGCGGAGCAGCGCCAGCTGCGAAAAGCCCTGGATGAGCACCGCCGTTACCAGCAGGAGGCAGGGCAGCAGATTCAATGTGGTGTGCCAGGTAAAGACCTGCCAGCTCTCATATAAGGACCAGACCACCAGCGCAAGGACCAGGAAAAAATAGGCGTTGCGCTGGGATTTGAACAGGATGTGCCGCTCCATCTCGTCCATCTTGTGTCTCCCTCTCCATTGGGGTTTCATCACACACCTCCCATGCTATGTAAAGTTCTCTTTACATAGCATTATACTATTGCTTTCAAAAAATGTCAAGAGTTCTTTACATATTCAGGGGAGGAATTTCATACCAAAAGGGACGGTCCCCCAACGGGAGAACCGCCCCTCTTCATTTCGTCTTCGGTTTTTACTCCTCCGCCGCGCCCGGGCTGATGAGCTGCTGCCAGACATGGTTGACCTCGTCCAGGCACTGGAAGTAGATCTCCGGCAGCCGGTCCATGGGCAGGCCCAGCTCCGCACCCAGATAGTTGATGGCGGTCCAATCCGCCCGCTCATAGGCCAGGATCAGATCATACAGCATCCCGCAGCGCCCCTCGTGGTTCATCAGGGCATCCTTCACGTCCATCGAGATGGCCACCTCCGAGAGGATGTCCTCCAGGGGGGCCGCAATCAGGAATTGCAGCGTGGAGAACATACCCAGCAGGTAGGCGTCGCCGCGGTTGATGGGCATATTCTTGGCGTAGCGCATCAGCTCGCTGGCAAAGCTGGCCCGGGTGAAGGAGAGCTTGAGCATCTCCTCCTGGCTCTCGTCCAGCTCCCCCTTCTCGTTGCGGCAGCCCATGAGGTAGATCCACTGCCGCAGCTGCCCCAGGCCCAGAATGGTCACCGCCTGGTGGACGTTGGTCGCCCGATTGCGCAGCGCAAAATAGGCGGAGTTCACAATCCGCAATAGGCTATAGGTTAAGCTGGCGTCCATGGAGATGATCTGCTCGATCTCCTCCACCTGCGGCTCGTCCTTGGTGACGGCCACCAGCAGGCGGAAGAAATTGCTCTGCAAATAGCTGGCGGAATGGACGGCCGTAAACATCTGCTCGGCAGCATACCGGCCACACATGGCGTCCGCCCCCAGGATAAACGCCTTCTGGTACAGCTCCTCCGTGTCCACACCCACGGCCACGCACTTCTTCCCCATTTCATGAACCATCCCCGCCAGGCGGCGCACACCGGCATCGTCGGCGTGGCGCAGGTCCACCATGACATAGTCGAACTGCCGCAGGTTGGAAATAAACCGGGGGGAGAACTGGAAGTCCTTCACCGCAATGGAATACCCCTCCTGGCGATAGCGCTCCACAAAGCGCATAGCCAAAGGATGGATGATGACGCTCTCCCCCACCTCAATGACCAGCTCCTCCGGTGCGAAGAGCTTCGGCGTCTGCTTCATAAGCAAATTGGTGGTAAAGGTCATGAAGTTCTTCGCGCCCTTCAACGTGGTATCGCTGGCCTGGGTCAGGAAGTTGTAGATCGTCTCCGCTGCGGCAAAATCGTTCCCGTGCTCCCCACTGAAGCCGGCGTCCTCGCCGGTGTACCGGATTTCGTACCCCAGAATGGTTCCCTGAAGGTCCTTAATGGGCTGGCGGACAATATATTTGGTCGTTGCCATGTTGTCCATAGTGCTGCTTCTCCCTTCCTACCTGGCCTTGGATCCGGCCGTCCTCTCCAGCAGGTGGTCCATAACATCCACCAGATGAGCAATTTCCGGCTTGGTCAGCTGCTCGTCTGCGCCCAGCTGACGGCCCTTGATCCGCATCTCCTCGCTGATAAGGGAGGAGAAAATGATGAGGGGAATGCTCTTGAACCGGGCGTGATCCTTGACCAGCTTGGTCAAACGGTGCCCGTCCATCTGGGGCATCTCAATATCGGTAATGATGAGCGCCACGTCCCTGCTCAGGTCCTTCTCCTCGGGCAGCTCGCACAGGGCATCCCACAGCTCCTGGCCATTGGGGAACATGTGCAGGTTGACATAGTTCGCCTTCCGCAGGGAATCGCCGATCATCTTGCTGAGCAGCACGGAGTCCTCCGCCACCCACACGGGCTTCTCGTTGCGCTCCCGGGGCCCGAGGCGCTCCACCTCGGACATCTGGATGCTGGTCTCCGGCGCGATCTCCGCCACAATGCGCTCAAAGTCCAGGATGGTCACCAGGTCCCCGTCGCACTGGGCAATGCCGGTGGCCACGCTCTCCGCGCCGCCGGAGACGGTCTTGTCCGGCTTCTGGATGTCGGTCCAAGAGATGCGGCTGATCCGGTCCACCGTGTGGACCCGGAACGCGATGCACATCTTGTTGAAGTTGGTGACGATGAAGATGTCCTTCTCCGCCTTGGGACTCTCCACGCCCAGGTACTTGGGCAGATCCACCACCGTGATCACTACGTCCCGCGGCTTAAAGATCCCCTCCACCGCCGGATGGGACAGGGGCATGGGCTTTACCGGCCCGGAGATCATGATCTCCAGCACCTTAGCCACGTTGATGCCGTACAGATTGCCCCCGATCGTAAATTTCATCACTTCGATTTCGTTGGTGCCGGACTCAAGCAAAATCCGACTGTTGTGCATATCAGCCATTCTCTTACACTCCCATCTCTAATTGAATCCCTCAGATTGTTAGAAAAATATATCCTGCCGACCATAGGACCGGATGCACCCCTGGCCGCTGGCCACGTCGAAGAGCAGCGTGCGGGCCACCGTGCCGCCCACGTCCTCCGCAATCAGGCGGATGCCCTCCTGCCGCAGGATGGTATGTACACTCTCGATATTCCTCTGGCCGATGTTGCCCAGGCTGCCGCCGGTGACCTCGAACATCTTGGCCCCACCGGCGATCTTCACGGTGATACGGCTTTTCAGCGCCCCCTGCGCCGTCATCTGCCGCACCGTCTCCCGGATGCCGGTGTCCGCGTACTTGAAGGCATTCTTCCGTCCCGCCTCCAGGTTCATCGGCAGCATCACGTGCAGCAGGGCCCCCAGCCGCAGGGCCGGGTCCTGGAAGCACAGGCCGATGCACGAGCCAAGGGCATAGGTGATCAGGACCCCGGCGCCCCTGGCTATTTTCATATCCGCAATTCCTACTGTAATTTTCTCATTCATTCCGCAACGCCCAGCTTTGCTAATAAGAAATTCAGGGACCTCACGTCAGGGGAGAGAAGCAGGTGACAGGGGACCTGCTTGTTGTCGCAGACGAAGTTTCCGCCAATACTCATCAGGTAGTCGCTTGTTCCTCCGTACATCGCCATCGGCACGGCAAGGATCGCCCCCTGCATATCCACGGCAAAACCGGGCACCGTCAGACTTACGGCAATCCCCGACAGTCCGGAGAGCGCGTTGATGAAGGTGGAAATCAAAATATTGCCCACCTCAATGAGGGCGGACTGGTGCATCTCCTCCAGCTCGCTGTAGTCGTCGACATGGGCTCCCAGCATGGCCTCCAGCACCAGGTTGATAAACTCCAGCTTCTGCACCGACAGCATCACGCCGCTCATCTGGCCGCCCATGCCCACCAGCACACCGGCGGTCACGGCCTCCGGACCGCCGATCCAGTCGATCGCCTCGTTGTAGCCCATGATCCGCACCTCCGGTAAGGTGATGCGCACCTCGCGCTCCAGCAGCTGCCCCAGGGCCGTGGCAGCGTTGCCGGTGCCAATGCTGCCGATCTCCCGCAGAGTATCCAGCTCCAGGGAGCTGAGCTGATCGAAACTTTTGATCTTCATAACCGCTTATCCTCTCAGATTATTGAAGGTGCTCTCAATTTCGTCGGAGGTCGTGACCATCTTCAGACAGTAGCTGAACGCCCGCTGGGACTCGATCACCTTGATAAACTCCTGGGTCAGATCCGTGTTGCTCATCTCCAGCAGTCCCCGCACCACCGTACCCGTGCCCAGGTAGAGCTGTCCGTTGAGGTCGGTGGGGATCAGGCGGTTGTCCTGGGTGTGCAGCATCCCGTAGTGGATGGCGTAGTCAAATACGCCAAGCTCCAGCTCCGCCTCCCTGTTCTCGGGGTCGATGACGATAAAGTTGCCCTGGGGGTCCAGCACGCACCGGCCGAAGTTGTCGCTCAGACGCCACACGGAGGTGGGCTGCGGCTCGATGAGCTCCCCGTTCTCGTCGTACTCCGGCTCCGCGTCCTCGGCGGGAGGGATGATAAACTCATTCATCTCAAAGGCCCCGTCACGGGTAAAGGACACCTCCTGGGTGTTCGGGTCGAATACGGCAAAGAAACCGTCTCCATTGATGGCAAAGTCGAAGGTCATCCCCGTCTCCTTGAACCCCCGGGAGGAGGTATCAATGGGGGCATGGATCATCCTCGCACCGGTGCCCTTGGGCAAATTGTTCCCCTCGATGCCCTGCAAATTCCGATTCATCAGCTCGCCAAAGGCGACGCGTTCGCAGCGATACCCCTGGGTGTTGACGTTGGCAATGTTGTGGGCCTGTACGTCCATGCGCAGCTGCTGTTGATACGCGCCTACGGCGGCGTTGTAAAAGGACATGTTCATCTCTTGTCCGCCTTCCTTTCCGGTCCTTCGCGCCCGCCCCGGCCCTTGGCGGGGGACGGCACGCTCCTACCTCTTATTTCGGCATATCGTGCGGCTTTCCTAACCGCATTGTCACTTTTTCTTGAAAGAAAAAGTGACCAAAAAGAACTTTCACTCGCTCCGGGATTGGTTCTGTTCTTAAATTTCCGCACGGTGACGGAGGGGGGTTCTCCTTTCACCGGCGGGGTGCGTTACAGGCGGCCGAGCTCCGTCGTATCCTTGGTCATGACCTGGTCGTAGATCTTGCTCATCTCCGCTGCGCTCTGGAGCGCGCGCTGTGCGCCCATCATGGAGACCATCTCATGGACCATGTTGCTGTTGGAGCGCTCCACCATCCTGTGGTGGATGATATAGCCGGTGCTCTCCTGGGGTTGGCCGCCGGTGAACAGTCCGTGGTCGTTGCGCTCGAGGGCGCCGTTGTCCTGGAAGGCGAAGACGCCCAGGGTGGCCAACTGGTTGCGGTTATTCATGGTGTAGATGCCGCCGTCCGGGTCCACGTAGATGTCGTCCGTGGGCAGCTGGATGGGCTGGCGGTTGGAATCCAGCACCCTGCCCTGTCCCGGCAGGACCAGATAGCCCTCCTCGTCCAGGTTGAAGCTCCCCGCCCGGGTGTAGCCCACCTGGCCGTTCCACTCGATGGCGAAGAAGCCGTCCCCCTCGATGGCAAAGTCCAGCGGCAGCTCCGTCTCCTCCAGGGAGCCCTGGGTGAAGTCGGTGTAGAGGCGGTCCGGGGCCAGAATATAGCTGATCCGCCCCAGCTCGGTGGTGTGGGCCTTATCCTTGTTTCCCACGCGGTTGAGCATGACCTCCCGGAAGGAGGTGCTGTCGGTATACCGGTCGGCCTTGTAACCGGCGGTGGAGATGTTGGTCATATTGTTGGCGATGACGTCCAACCGGCGGCCCTGACTGAGCATACCGGAGGTGAGTTGATAGAAGCCCTTGAACATGATGTAGAATCTCTCCTCTCCCGTGGGGATCATGTGCCCCCGTTCATGTATTGTTTCATGTACAGCTTCAGCTTCTGGATGGCCCGGGAGTGGATCTGGGAGATGCGGGGCTCGCTGACCTCCATCACCTGGGCGATCTCCTTCATGCTGAGATTTTTCCGATAGTACAGGGACACCACCATCTGCTCGTTTTCCCGCAGGGAGCTGATGCCGTCCGTCAGCGTATCCAGCAGCTCCCGCCGCAGCAGGGAGTCCTCCGGGCGGCCCGTACCGGCGTTGTCCGCCACGTCGATGCCCCCCTGGTCCTGGTCGTCCAGGATGGAATCCAGGCTCAGGATGTTGCACAGCGCGGAGTTGACCAGGTCCTCCTGGTACTGCTGGCTGCTGACCCCCAGCCGCCCGGCGATCTCCTCGTCGGTGGGGCACCGCCCCAGCTCGGCGTAGAGCTCCACGCTGGCCTGGTCGATCTCCCGGGCCTTCCGCCGCACGCTGCGGGGCACCCAGTCCTGACGGCGCGCCAGGTCGATGACCGCTCCCCGGATGCGCTTGGAGACAAAGGTCTCGAATTTAATCCCCTTGTCGGGGTCGAACTTGTCGATGGCACCCACCAGGGCCAGCACGCCCTCGTTGATGATGTCGTCCACCTGGGCGAAGCTGGAGTACACCCCCCGCACCTGGAGGGCGATGGACTTCACCAGTCCCACGTACCGCAGGGCCAGGGGCCACTTCAGCTCCTGGCACCCGCTGGAGCGGTAGAGCAGGAGCAGGTCCTCCTTGCTCATGGCGTCCAACTCCGCCTGGGTGTAGCCCAGCTCCTCCATGGTCAGCGCCGTCATACTGCCGCCGCCTTTCTCTCTCCCCGGGCCAGGGTGATGTTCCCCAGGGACTGGATCTGCACGTCGCTGGTGATCTCATTGAAGGCCAGCACGTACAGATTGGGATAGAACTGGGCCAGCATCCGGGCGAAATACACCCGGATGACCTGGCTGGTGAGCACGATGGGCGTCTGCCCCAAGTCGTTGAACTTCTTGATGAGATCCGCCAGCTGGGTGACGATCTGCTGCATGAGGTCGGGGCCCATGGCCAGGTAGATGCCCTGCTCGTTCTTGCTGAGGGAGGCGATGACCCGCTTCTCCACCTCGGCGTCCAGGGTGACCACCCGCAGCTGTCCGTGCTCGCAGAAGCGGCGGGTGATGGTGCGGCTGAGGGCGGCGCGGATGTTCTCCGTGACCATGTCCAGGTCCTTGGTGGACGCCAGCGCGTCCACGGCGGTCTCCAGGATCGTGCCCAGGTCCCGGATGGGGACGCCCTCCCGCAGCAGGTTGCGCAAAATGCGCTCCAAATGGGCATAGCTGAGGAAATTGGGGATGGCCTCCTCCACCAGCTCCGGGGAGGTGCGCTTGAGGTTCTCCACCAGCTGGATGACCTCCGCCCGGCCCAGCAGCTCGTAGGCGTGAGTCCGGACCACCTCGCTGAGGTGCGTCTGCATGACAGACAGGGGGTCGATGACCGTGTAGCCGTAAATCTCCGCCATCTCCTTGTTCTCCGGCAGGATCCACCGGGAGGGGATGCCGTAGGCGGGCTCCACCGTCTCGATGCCGTCGATTTCCCCCGTGGGATTTGCGGGTTCCAGGGCCAGGTAGTAGTCCACCAGGATCTCGCCCCGGGCCACCTCCTCGCCCTTGATCTTCACCACGTACTGGTTGGTGCCCAGCGCGGAGGAGTCGTGCATCCGGATAGAGGGGATGACGAAGCCCATGTCCTGTGCGTACTGGCGGCGGAAGATGACGATGCGGCTGATGAGCTTGCCACCGCTGCTCTCATTCACCAGGGGGATGAGGCTATAGCCGAACTCCATCTCGATGGGGTCCACCGTCAGGAGGGTGTAGACGTTGTTAATATCCTTGTAGTAGTCGGTGGCGCTGGGCTGGGGCGCCGCCTCCATAGGCGCTTCTGCCGCCGCGATGGCGGCGGCCTCCTCCACCTGCCGCTTGTCGGCCTGACTGCCCACAAACCAACCGGCGGCGGCCAGACCGATGCCCACGATCAGCAGGGGCAGATGGGGCGTGCCGGGGATGCAGCCCAGCAGTGCGATCACAAGGCCCGCCGTGAGGATCGCCCTCGGCTGACCCAGGAACTGCCGGACCACGTCGTCGTTCAGGCTCCCGTCGGAGACCGTCCGGGTGACCACCATGGCGGTCGCCGTGGAGATCATCAGGGAGGGGATCTGGCCCACCAGGCCGTCACCGATGGTGGCGATGGAGTAGGTATCCAGCGCCACGCTCAGCTCCATGCCGCCCATGGTGATGCCCAAAATCAGGCCGCCCACGAAGTTGATGGCGGTGACGATCAGGGATAGGATGGCGTCGCCCTTGACGAACTTGGTGGCGCCGTCCATGGCGCCGTAGAAGTCCGCCTCCTTCTGGATCTTGGCGCGGCGGTCCTTGGCCCCCTGCTCGTCGATGAGCCCGGAGCTGAGGTCCGCGTCGATGGCCATTTGCTTACCGGGCATGGCGTCCAGGGTGAACCGGGCCGCCACCTCGGAGACGCGCTCCGCGCCCTTGGTCACCACGATCATCTGCACCAGCACGATGATCAGGAAGATGATGACGCCCAGCACGATATTTCCCTGGGCGATCATCAGGCCGAAGGAGCGGATGACGTTACCGGCGTTGCCGTTGTTGCCCAGGATCTGGCGGGTGGTGGAAATATTCAGCCCCAGTCGGAACAGCGTCGTAATCAGCAGCAGCGAGGGGAAAATCGAGAAGTCCAGCGCGTCCGACACCGTCATGGTGATGACCAGGATCAGCATGGACAGGGAGATGTTCATCACCAGCAGCACGTCCAGCAGCTGCACCGGCAGGGGGATCACGATAAACAGGACCATGATGACCACAGCGAGCGCTATACCGTTTTGGAGAATCCGCTTCATGGGCACTGTCCTTTCCAGAAGTCGCGCAAAGTCGATCTATCTTACACTGCCCGCAAGGCGAGCAGGAGCGTTCTAATTTATCCTATCTATTCTTCGATTCCATTCTCTCATCCGTTACCGGGCGAGAATGTTGGAACAGCAGCGGTTGTAGACCCGTGTTAAAGTTCTTTTTGGTTCTTTTTCTTTCAAGAAAAAGAATCAAGTGCCGGGCTCTTCCTCCCGGTCCAGTTTCAGCACGTAGACCAGCACCTCCGCTACGGGGCCGTAAAACTCCATGGGGATTATCCGGTCCAGCTCGGTCCCCGCATACAGGCTCCGGGCCAGGGGCACGTTCTCCACGATGGTCACCCCGTACTCCTCGGCCACCGCTACGATCCGCAGGGCCAGTTCGTCCAGCCCCTTCGCCACCACCACCGGCGCATCATCCTGGTCCGGCTTGTAGCGCAGGGCCACCGCCACGTGGGTCGGGTTACGGATGACGACATCCGCTCCGGGCACCTGCTGCATCATGCGCTGCTGGGCCCGCTGGCGTTGAATTTGCTTGATTTTCCCCTTTACCTGGGGATCGCCTTCGGTCTGTTTGTACTCCTCCTTGACCTCCTGCTTGCTCATCTTCAGCTGTCGCTCATAGTCCCACCACTGGTAGAGGTAGTCCGCCCCGGCCAGGACCGTGAACGCAATGACCACCCGGATGATCAGGGACAGGATGTCGTTGAAGAGGATGGAGCAGGCCTGACTAATGTCCATATCCAGAAACCTGGAAAAACCGATGACCACGTCCTGGAAATAGCTGTAAATCAGGTAGAGCAGTATGGTGATTTTCAGCAGTCCCTTGAGGGCCTCCACCACGCTGCGCAGGGAGAAGAGCCGCTTGAACCCCTGGAGAGGGCTGATGCGGTTGAACTTGGGTTTCAGGGACTCCGCCGAGACCAGCATCCTGGTCTGGGCAAAGGTGGCCACCACGGCCAGCACTGCGGTCGCGCCCAGGAAGGGCCCCGCCACCACGGCCACCGTGAGGATGCACTGCATCAGCAGCGGCCGCAGAATGCCCGGCAGATCGGCCGGGTACGTCCCGGCGATATAGCCGAAGCAGGTGCGGAACAAGCCGTCCGCCCGCTCGGGCACCATCGCGCCCATCACCTTCAGCATCGCCAGACTGCCCAGGAGGGTGGCCACGGCCACCACGTCCTTGCTCATCATGACGTTACCCTTTTTTCGTTCGTCTCTTCGCTTTTTTGGGGTTGCTTTTTCGGTTTTGGAATCACCGGCCACCGTTCCATCCCCCCTTTCTCCTCCTTTTTCTTGAAAGAAAAAGGAGCAAAAAGAACTTTAGCACGCCCTGGAAGCCGCTGCCGTTCCGGGATTTCCGCACGGTGACGATGGTCTGGGGCTAACAGGAGGACAGGATCGAACCGGAATGGCTCTGGGAGGCGCTATCCCATCCCCGCCAGGAGAACCTGGAGCTGCCGGAGCATCTCGCTCTCCGCGTGCAGCAGGTACTCGCTGAACGGCGCCATCATCAGCAGCAGCAGCGTCAGACCGATGATGACCTTCAGCTCGATGTTGATGGCAAAGACGTTGATCTGGGGGATCACCTTCATCAGGATACCCATGCCCACCTGTCCCAGCAGCTCCGCCGCCAGGATGGGCATACACAGCTTGATGCCCATGACGGTGCAGGTGATGAACAGCTCGATGATCGCGGCATAGACGTTCTCCCCGAAGGCCGCCCGCCCAAAGGGCACCACCTCTCCCGAAGTCAGGAAAATCCTCAGCAGGGTGTGATGCCCGTTGCCCGCGAAGAACAGAAGCATCATCAGGATATTCAGCAGCGAGGCCGTCACCGTGGTGGACGACTGGCTGCCAGGGTCGTAGGTCTTGCCCATACTCATGCCCATTTGGATGTCGATGGTCTCGCCGCCCAGCATGGGGATATAGAAGAACAGGTTCATCACCACGCCCAGCAGGTAGCCCATCCCGATCTCCAGGAACAGGAGCACGCCCAGCTCCAGGATGCTCTCGGGCACGGCGGGGGCGTAGTCCGTCGCCGCGTAGGCCGTGATGCCCAGCAGCAGGATCAGCCCGCTCTTGACGATGCCCGGGACAGTCTGCCGTCCGAACAGGGGGTTAAAAAGGACAAACCCGCTCATACGGGCCAGAATCAGAAAAAACAGGGTTACTTGCGCCCAGTCCACGCCGTCGCCCCCTAACTGCGCATGAGCTCAAAGAGGCCGTTGGCGTAGTCCAGCAGCGTCTGCATCATCCAGCTCCCGCCGATGAGCAGTACGAGGATCACCACAGTGAGCTTGAAGATGAAGGACAGGGTCTGCTCATGGATCTGGGTCACCGCCTGGAAGATGGCCAGCAGCACGCCCACCGCCATACTCAGCAGCAGCATCGGCGCGCACAGCCGGATCACCACCCAGACGCCCTCCCGCAGCACCTCGGCCACCATCGCAGTATCCACCATTTCCCATCCCTCCTTATCCTTTTTCTTGAAAGAAAAAGGACCAAAAAGAACTTTAACACGCTCTGTAAACGACTGCTATTCCGGCATTTCCGCACGGTGACGAATGATGGTCCTTTATGGAAGGGCAGTCTTAGAACCTGTATTCATAACCGGGGGATGCTGGATGGGCGAGGATTTTTCTCGCCGGACAAGGAAATTTTTTGAAGCAATCCTGACGGATTGCGAGGAAAATTGACGCCGTACGGCGGGGAAAAGACTGCCCAGACAGCGTGCAGCGGTTGTGAATACAGGTTCTTACTTTACCGTCTGGATCAGTGTGGAGAACAGCAGCTGCCAGCCGTCGAGCAGGATGAACAGCAAAATCTTGAAGGGCGTGGAGATCATGGACGGGGGCAGCATGATCATGCCCATGCTCATCAGGGTGGACGAGACGATCACGTCAATGAGCATAAAGGGGATATACACCAGAAAGCCGATCCAGAAGGCGGCTTTCAGCTCCGAGGTCACGAAGGCCGGGGTCACCACCGTGATGGGCAGGTTCACCGACTGCTCCAGCTCCTCCTCCGTGGCGGGCATCTCCTCCCCGGCCATGTTGCAGAACAGCTCCAGACTGGCGGGCTCCGTGTTGCGCAGCATGAACTCCTTGAGGGGCACCTGGGCCCGGTCGAAAAACTCCCGCTGGCCGATGTCCCCCGCCACGTAGGGGTCGTATGCCTGGCTCTTGATCTCGCTCATGGTGGGCGTCATGGTGAAGAGCGTCAGAATGAGGGCCATGCCCACCAGCACCATGTTGGGCGGGGTCTGCTGGGTCCCCATCGCCGTGCGCAGGAAGGAGAACGATATGACGTACTTGGTAAAGGAGGTCATCATGACCACCAGCGTGGGCAGCAGGGTGATGACCACCAGCAGCAGCGTCACGTCCAGTGCCTGTAGGCTGTCGCCATTGACATTTATAATCGCGTCAACAGGCATTCGCTCTCTCGCCTCCTCTCATTTCTTTTCCCGGAATTTGCGCATTATATCCCGGAAATTCATCTGTGCTCCCCCACTATCGGAGGGCGGGCAGGCCCACCGGGCCCCCTCCTCCTCCGTCAACTCACACAGCAGGGAACACCCGGAGGGAGAACTGCCAAGTAAAAAGTACCGCTCGCCCACCTGGACCGCCAGCAGGGCCTGGTCCTTCCCCACCGGCATCCGCTCCAGGATCTTCATCTGCCGCTGGGCCGGGGGGATCCCCAGACCGCCGGACAGGCCCGTGCCCGCCCAGCGCGTGAACAGCCAGCATCCGCCCAGCACCAGCAGCAGGACCAGCAAAATCCCCAGCAGGCTCAGCAGGTCCCAGGGCATCAGGGCTCGCCTACGATGGAGGTAACGGTCTTGAGCACGCGCTCGATCTTGAAGGGCTTGACAATGAAGTCCTTGGCGCCGGAGCGGATGGCGTCAATGACCATGGTCTCCTGGCCCATGGCGGAACACATGACCACGTTGGCATTGCCGTCGGCGGCGCGGATGGCCTTGAGGGCCTCCAGACCGTCCATGTTGGGCATGGTGATGTCCATGAGGACCAGATCCGGCTTCAGGCTGTTGTACTTCTCCACGGCGTCCGCGCCGTCCACGGCCTCGTGCAGGTCCGTATACCCCGCCTTGCTCAGACCGTCCTTGACCACCTTGCGCATAAAGGCAGCGTCGTCAACCAAAAGAATCTTAGCCATACTATACACCTTTTTCCTTTACATTATTGATTGAAATTGTGAATTGGAATTTATATCATACTGCCAAACTTCATCCGAACTTTGTCAGTTCATTGATGTCGGGTTTTTGCAGGATCTCGGTGATGCGGATGCCGAAGTTGTCGTCGATGACCACCACGTCGCCCCGGGCGATGCACTGGCCGTTGACCAGCAGGTCCACCGGCT
>CAJUPS010000048.1 GCA_910588045.1 uncultured Oscillospiraceae bacterium
GTCCGGGGCCGCGTAGGTCCCGGGCCATCGACGGAGAAGAAGCTAAACGAACTGCCCGCGGGGACGTCATTTAGCCGCCTCCGGCGTCTAAACGACCGTCCCGGCACTCGGCCGGTGGCCGAGCGCCCAGGGCCGCAGATCAGAAACCGCTCGCGCCCGCAGGGCGCGGGAAAAGAAAGGAGGAGCACCCATGTTGGATCTGGAAAACAGCCGTATTATGGAAGAAATAGAGGAATTATCCCAGCGAAAGCGATGGCAGGAAATCAGAGAAATGCTCCTCCTCTTTGAGCCCGCCGACATCGCGGCCATTCTGGCCGAGCTGTCGGCGGACCGCCTCCCCCTGGTCTACCGCCTCCTTCCCAAAGAGCTGGCCGCCGAGACCTTCGTGGAGATGGACCCCGAGGAGCAGGAGCTGCTGATCCAGTCCTTCTCCGATACGGAATTGAAAGAAGTGCTCGATGAGCTGTACGTAGACGATACGGTGGACTTGATCGAGGAGATGCCCGCCTCCGTGGTCAAGCGCATCCTCCGACACACCGACCCGGAGACCCGCCGCTCCGTCAATGAAATTCTCAAATACCCCGAGGACTCCGCCGGGTCCATTATGACCACGGAGTTCGTGGACCTGAAGCGGGACATGTCCGTGGAGGCCGCCATCAAGCGCATCCGGCGCACCGGCGTGGACAAGGAGACCATCAATATCTGCTATGTCACCGACCCCAGCCGCCACCTGCTGGGGATCGTCTCTATCCGGACCCTCCTGCTGGCGGAACAGGACGACGTCATCGAGGACATCATGGAGACCAACGTGGTCTCCGCCTCCACCATGGACGACCGGGAGGACGTGGCCCAGGATCTGAGCAAGTACGACTTCCTCGCCATGCCCGTGGTGGACAAGGAGAACCGCCTGGTGGGCATCGTCACCATCGACGACGCCATCGACGTCATGGAGGAGGAGGCCACCGAGGACTTCGAGCTCATGGCCGCTATTACGCCGACGGACAAGCCCTACCTCCGCGCAGGCGTCTGGGAGACCGTGAAGAGCCGTATCCCCTGGCTGATGCTGCTGATGCTCTCCGCCACCTTCACCGGCGTGGTGATCTCCGGCTTTGAGGACTCTTTGGCGGCCTGCTCGGTGCTCATCGGATTCATCCCCATGCTCATGGGCACCGGGGGCAACTGCGGAAATCAGTCCAGCGTGGCCGTCATCCGCGGTCTGAGCCTGAACGAGATCGACTTCGGCGACCTGGCGAGCGTGGTGTGGAAGGAGAGCCGGGTGGCCCTGCTGTGTGGGGCGCTGCTGGCGGCGGGGAATTTCGTCAAGCTGCTGCTGGTGGACCGTCTGCTGCTGCAAAACGCCGAGGTGACGGCGGTGGTGGCCCTGGTCATCTGTCTGACGCTGGTGTGCACCGTGTTCTGCGCCAAGGTGGTGGGATGCCTGCTGCCCCTGCTGGCGGAGAAAATCGGGCTGGACCCCGCCGTGATGGCCGCGCCCTTTATCAGCACCATCGTGGACGTGTTGAGCCTGCTCATTTACTTCCGCTTCGCGACATGGATTCTGGGAATATAGAAAAAACCACGGGGCAAGCCCGCGGCGAATAAGGAGGATAAAACGATGGAACTGATGAAACGCAAGGACGTCCCGGTGGAGCTGACCTGGGACCTGACGGCCATTTACGACGACGAGGCGAAGCTGGCCGCCGACACGGAACGGATCCGGCAGCTGACAGAGGAGATCGAGCGGGACTACAAGGGGAAGCTGACCACTGTGGAGGCCATCCAGGGGTGCCTGGACAAGTACCGGGCGTGGACGGAGTTGTACGAACGGGCGGGAAATTATGTCCAGCTGGCATCGGAGGTGGATTTCACGGACGCCGCCCTACAGGAGCGGTCCGCGGCGCTCTTCCGGATGTGCGCCAAGGCAAGCAGCCGTCTGAGCTTCATCGACAGCGAGATCCTCGCCCGGGACGAGGCGCTGCTGCGGGACGCCGCCGCCCAGGAGGGACCCAACCAGCCCTATTTGGCCGAACTTCTCCGGCAGAAGCCCTACCAGCTCCAGCCGGAGACGGAGCGGGTGCTGGCCGCGATGCGGCCCGTGGTCGGCGCGCCCTACCAGATCTACAACATGGCCAAGCTGGCGGATATGAAATTCCCCGCCTTCCAGGCGGAGGGCGAGGAGTACCCCCTGGGGTACTCCCTCTATGAGGACGGCTACTCCCACGATCCCCGGACCGAGGTGCGCCGGGAGGCGTTCCGCGCGTTTTCCGGGAAGCTGCGGGAGTACGAGAACGTCACCGCCGCCGCCTATCAGGCCAATGTGCAGGCGGAGAAGATCATCGCGGACCAGCGGGGCTACCCGTCCGTATTCGACTACCTGCTCTTCGATCAGAAGGTGGACCGGAGCCTTTACGACCGGCAGATCGACCTCATCATGGACAAGCTGGCCCCCCATATGCGGAAGTACGCCAAGCTGCTGCAAAAGATCCACGGTCTGGACAGGATGACCTATGCGGACCTGAAGCTGCCGGTGGACCCGGGATACGTGCCGCCGATGACGGTCGAGGAGTCCGGGAAGTACATCGCCGAGGGCCTGGCCGTCATGGGGCCGGACTATCAGGAGATGATCCGCGCGGCCTACCGGGAGCGCTGGATGGACTTCGCCCAGAACCAGGGAAAATGTACCGGCGGCTTCTGCGCAAGCCCCTATGGGAGCCACTCCTTCATCCTCCTGACCTGGCACGGGCAGATGAGCGACGTGTTCACCCTGGCCCACGAGCTGGGCCACGCGGGGCACTTCAAGGCATGCAACGCCGCCCAGTCCGTATTCGGCACCGCCGTCTCCACCTACTTTGTGGAGGCCCCCTCCACCATGAACGAGCTGCTGCTGGCCCACTATATGCTGAAGACCAACCCGGACAAGCGGTTCCGCCGGTGGGTCCTCAGCAACATGGTGAGCAACACCTACTACCACAATTTCGTCACCCATCTGTTGGAGGCCGCCTTCCAGCGGGAGGTCTACAAGCTTGTGGACGCCGGAGGCGGCGTTCAGTCGGAGACCCTGGACCGGCTCATGGGGGAGACCCTGGAGAAGTTCTGGGGGGACGCCGTGGAGCTCACGGAGGGCGCGGAGCTGACCTGGATGCGTCAGCCCCACTACTACATGGGACTGTACTCCTACACCTACAGCGCGGGACTGACGGTGGCCACCCAGGTGTGCAAGCGCATCGAGACCGAGGGCGCGTGTGCTGTGGAGGACTGGAAGCGGGTCCTGGCGGCGGGGGGTACGAAGACGCCCCTGGAGCTGGCCCGGATGGCCGGGGTGGACATCTCCACCGACGCGCCGCTGCTGGATACCATCGAGACCATCGGCGGGTATATCGACGAGATTGTCCGGTTGACGGAGGAGCTCTCGCTGTGATCCTGCCCTTCCGGATGGCGTAATAAAAACGGGGAATCGTATCTTATGGTGAAAAATTATAGAAAAACATTGCTGGCCTGTTACCTGGGCTTTATCACCCAGGCGATTGCCGCCAATTTTGCGCCGCTTCTGTTTCTGAAATTTCATGAGGATTACGGCATTCCGTGGGGAAAGATCGCGCTGATCTCCGGAACCTTCTTTGTTGCGCAGCTGATCGTGGACGCCTTGTGCGCCCGCTTCGCGGACCGTATCGGATACCGCAAATGTGTCATCGCCGCAGAAGTGTGTTCCGCCGTCGGCTTGATCGGCCTTGCTTTTCTGCCGGAGCTTTTTCCGGATCCCTTTACCGGAATCCTTCTCAGCGTCGTTGTCTACGCGGTCGGGAGCGGCCTGATCGAGGTGCTGGGGAGCCCCATTGTAGAGGCGTGCCCCTTTGAGCACAAGGAGGCCGCCATGAGTCTGCTGCACTCCTTTTACTGCTGGGGGTCGGTAGGGGTCATTCTGCTGTCCACGCTGTTTTTTGCGGTCTTTGGAATTGGCAGCTGGAAGGTTCTCGCCTGCATATGGGCGCTCATTCCCCTTTACAACGTTTACAATTTTACCACATGTCCCATTGAATATCTCACCGATGACGGCCAGGGACTGGGCGCGGGCGGTCTTCTGCGGCTCCCGCTGTTCTGGGTGGCGGTTGTCCTGATGGTCTGCGCGGGGGCCTCTGAATTGTCCATGGCGCAGTGGGCTTCCGCCTATGCCGAGTCGGCGCTCGGACTGTCAAAGGCCGTGGGGGACCTGGCCGGTCCGTGTATGTTCGCTATAACGATGGGGATCAGCCGCACCATTTACGGAAAGTACGGCGACAGGATGGACCTGATGAAATTCATGCTGGGGTCGGGTCTGCTCTGCCTGCTCTGCTATCTGGCGGCCTCCCTGTCCGGCACACCCGCCGTCGGCTTGGCCGGATGTATCCTGTGCGGCTTTTCGGTAGGCATTATGTGGCCGGGGACCATCAGTATCTGCTCTAAGCGGATCCCCGCCGGAGGAACGGCGATGTTTGCCCTGCTGGCGATGGCGGGCGATCTGGGCGGGGCCTTCGGGCCGGGTCTGGTGGGCAGCATCACGCAGAGTGCGAATGACAACTTGCAGCGGGGGATGCTTGCGGGATGCCTGTTTCCACTGGTGCTCATCATCTCCCTCTTCGTCCTGAAGGGCTTCCGGGAAGGGCAAAAGGAGCTCCCTTGACCATTGGCAGTCCTGGTGGCTGTATGCGCGTTGCTGCCGCTTGCAGCACGCGGGCGGGGACCGGGCGAAAGCCCGGTCCCCGCTTTTTCCGTTTGGCGATCTGGCTTTTCAGACCTCGGTATGAAAATATGCTCGATTTTTGCTCTTCCTGTTCCACAGCACCGCCCCTTTCCGCTTGTCTGTGAAATGGACCTGTGCTATAATATAATGACATTGATTTTATCACGGGGCATTTTGTGACAGTTCTATACGGTAAGTTATTTCCTTGACGAACCAGCAAAATAACAGGAGATATAGGCTATGAAGATCAAATCAGAGGCAGAGCTGACGACATTTGAAGCGATTTGTATGCTGGTGGGAAACAGTATCGGAACCGGGATCATTGCCGTGCCCTATCTGGCAACGAGGAACAGCCTGCTGCATGTTGTCTGGATGGTTGCCCTCGCCTATATCGCCAATGTGATCCTGCATCTGATTATTGCAGAGCTCTCCTATAACAACGGCGGCGTACAGCTGGTCAAAAGCTTTGAGGGCGAACTGTTCCATGGCGCGGCGAAGAAGGTGTTCAGCTGGGTCGCATTTGTGGTCTATGGCCTGGCTATCATGGTCGGCGTGAGCGGGAACATCAATGGCGGCGCACAAATATTTGTAAACTGGTTCGGAATGCCTCTGTGGACAGCTCAGCTGGTTTATTATGCGGTCGCGGGATGCGTGGTGTTCATGGGAATGAAGGCGGTGGGCATCGCGCAAAAATATTCCGTCGTACTCTTAATCGGTATCGTGGCCGCCATGACGGCGGGGACATTTCTCCGACCGGTCAACGCTCTGCATTCCTCGGCATTTCACTGGAACAACCTCCTTGCCCTTTACAGCATGGTCGTCTTTGCCACCTCGGCCAATCAGGCGGTCATCCAGGTAGTAAAGGGGCTGAACGGCGACCCGCGCAGGATTAGAAAAGCGATTTTTATTGGCTTCGGTCTGTCCTCTGTCCTCGTATTGATCGTAACAGTGACGGTATTGCTTGGAACAAAAGGAGAGATCAACAAGGAGCTTGCCTATATGCAGCTTGGCGATAGTATCGGGAAATGGGCGGTCATCCTGGCGGGGATCTTCTCCCTGTTCGCACTGCTGACCACCTTCTGGTCCAATACGCTGGCCCTGCGTGACGTCGTACACGAGCAGATCCATGTGGGGAACCGTATCAGTTGGCTGATCGCTACCGTTCCGTGTATCCTGTTTGCCGTCTTTGGCGTCAACAGCTTTATTGTTCTGACACGAATCATGAGCGGCGTTGTGATCCTCGTGAGCATTATGCTTGTACTCACCTATGGGAAATCAAGAAGGAAGGCCGGGGCCAGCCCGATCTGCGGTGTGATCGGCACCGTGCCCTTTCAGGTGCTGATGGTCCTGTCAACGCTCCTGTCGGCGATAGGGTCCCTTGTTCCGTTGCGTTAGGAGGGCTTGGCGGTGAGACCTTTACGATTGGCAAACCGAAGAATGGGGATGTAAGGCGAGCGGAGAGAAGGCGGTATGGGAAAGATTAAGAAAGATTTTATGCTGAAAGAAGTGCGCAGGATAGCGTTCTGTGCAATCGGGCTGGCGGTATGTGTGCTTATCCTCTTGCGATACGCCCCCAAACTGGCGTCCTGCCAACCGTTGCTCTTGCTGGGCATCGCTGCAATCGTCGCTTTGGCAGCTTTACGCTCGGTTCTGCTGGCCCACTCTGCCATGAGGAATCTGACGGATAACGATATTTATTGGCTAGAGAAAGAATATACGGCGTCCCACCCCGTTTATAAGGTCTGGCAGGGCGAAATACATTTGATGCAGCGTTTTATCGTCTGCCGGAGCAGGGGCCGCCTCCTGTTCATCCCTATGGACAAAATTGAGCGGGTGGAGCGCCGCTTTGACCGCACCGATATGGGGAAAATCCCGTTTGCAAAGTTTATCCTGGACACAAATCAATCGATCACTATCGGCTTTTCATCCCGTCACGCCGAGGAAAGCGAGGCCGTCTTTGCCTGGCTTGCGGAGCGGCTGGGAAAAGAAAAAGCGGCGCGTTGAAATAGGAGTTTATCAGCAGACAATAATACTTCCGACCTTTCGGCCGGAAGTATTATTATAGTTCTGCCCCCTCAGATCAAGCCCTGGATCAATATAAGCAGGATCAGCGCGGGGAGCACAAATTGGAAGTAGGGCTTCAGCCAGCGGGGGAGCTTCAGCCCCTCACCGGCGTTGGCCTCCTCTAAATAGCGGTCATAGCCCCATCCGCTTCTGCTGACGCAGAATAGCAGGTAGACCAGGGATCCCAAGGGCAGCAGCAGGTTGCTCACCAGGAAGTCCTCGCTGTCCAGAATGTCCCGTCCGCCGATGGGATGAATATCCTTCCAGACGTTGTAGCCCAGCACACAGGGGAGGCTGGCCAGGAGGATGAACCCACAGTTGAGCAGCGCGGCCTTCTTCCGTGACCACCCGAAGTTGTCGATGGAGCTGGCCTGTAGGTTCTCAAATACGGCGATGACCGTGGAGAAGCTGGCGAAGGTCATGAAGAGGAAGAACAGCGCGCCCCACAGCCGTCCTCCCGCCATATTCAGGAAGACCTTCGGCAGCGTTATAAAGATCAGGGGCGGGCCATAGTCCGGCTCCACGCCGAAGGAGAAGCAGGCGGGGAAGATGATGAGTCCCGCCATCAGCGCCACGAAGGTATCCAGGCAGCAGATGCGCACGGCCTCGCTGGTCAGGGTGTTGTTCCGGCTCATGTAGCTGCCGAAGACCTCCATGGCGGCGATGCCCAGGCTCAGGGTGAAAAAGGCCTGGTTCATGGCGGCGGTGATCACCTGGCCCAGCCCGGCCTCTGCGGCCCGCCCAAGGTCTGGCAGCAGGTAGAATTTCACGCCCTCCGCTGCGCCCTCCAGGGTCAGACTGTGGACCGCCAGCACGGCGATCAGGGCAAGGAGGCCCAGCATCATCACCTTGGTAATGCGCTCCAGCCCCTTCTGGAGGCCGAAGCTGCACACAAAAAAGCCGCCCAGCACCGTCACCGCCATCCAGAGGCCCATCTCTGCGGGATTGGCCTGCATGGCGTAAAACACGCCGTCCACCGCTTCGCCCTCCAGGCCGGAAAAGACACCGGCGGCGAATTTGAAGAAGTACCCCAGCATCCAGCCGGAGACGGTGGTGTAGTACATCATCAGCAGGCAGCAGCCCGCCACGCAGAACCATCCGTGGATGTGCCACTTGCTCCCCGGCTTCTCAAGGGCCTGGTAGCCCTGCACAGCCGTTTTGCGGCTGGCCCGGCCCACCGCCAGCTCCATGGTCAGCACCGGTACGCCCATGATGGCCAAAAAGAGCAGGTAGAACAGCACGAAGACGCCGCCGCCGTTGGCGCCTGTGATATAGGGGAATTTCCACACATTGCCGATCCCCACGGCGCAGCCTGCGCTTACCAGAAGGAAGCCCAGGCGGGATTGAAAGCGCTCCCGTTTCATGTCAGTTATGATTCCTCTCTTATTCTCTTCTTTCCCCCCGGCAGCTTTCCGCTGTCCGGAGTTCACACTCGTCTATGATAACGGGCATTTGGAGAAATGTCAATACTTCACGGGAGATTGGAGGAGGGAGGGGGAAAAATAGGATTTACTGCCAGCAGAAGGTGTGATATACTGAGAGCACAATATGACGCGGGGGAGCGAGGATGGAGGAGCGGGAATGGGAAAAAACGTACAGCTGCTGGATGAAAATCTGCGGGATGCCCCCCTGCGGGATGGGCTGCTCTTCCGGGATGTGCGGACCACGGCGGCGCGGGTCTACGGACTTGTGGAGGGCACATATGAGCGCATCCCGGAGGCGCTGCGTGCGAATGCCACGGAGAAGCTGCTGACCTTTGCCGGGCACACCAGCGGCGGGAGGGTGCGGTTCGTCACCGCCTCGAAGCGCTTGGGCCTGCGGATGAAGGTGACCGACGGGCAGGGGCTGCCCCACATGGCCTTCAGCGGGTGCGCGGGGATCGACTGCTATCTGGGGGCCGGACCCGCGCCGCAGTATGCGGGCACCCGGTGGCCGCCCTTGGGAGAGCGGCTTCTGGAGAGCGAGCTGGCGCTGCCGGGGGAGCCGGTGACCGTGACGCTGTACCTGCCCCTGTACGACGGGGTGGAGCTGCTGGAGCTGGGGGTGGAGCCGGAGGCGGCGCTGCTGCCGCCGGAGCCCTACGCCAGGGAGGTCCCCCTTGTCTTCTACGGGTCCTCCATCACCCAGGGCGGATGTGCTGGCAGGAGCAGCAACAGCTATGCCGCGCTGGTATCCCGCTGGCTGGACAGCGATTTCCGGTGCCTGGGATTCAGCGGCAGCGCCAAGGGGGAACAGTGGATGGCGTCCTATATTGCCTCCCTGCCCATGAGCTGCTTCGTCTACGACTATGACCACAACGCCCCCTCGGCAGAGGCGCTGCGGCAGACCCACCGGGCCTTCCTGGAGACGATCCTTGCCCGTCAGCCGGACATTCCGGTCGTGGCGCTGTCCCGCCCGAACCCCGACCTGTCGGGACCGGACGGGGAGCGGCGGGAGGTGGTCCGGGAGACCTGCGCGTGGGCCGCGGCGCAGGGGGCCGATATTCAATTTGTGGACGGGGCCGAATTGCTGGGGGAGGCGGGGCGGGAGTGCTGCACCGTGGACGGCATCCACCCGAACGACCTGGGTTTCTGGCGGATGGCCCGGGCGGTATATCCCTATGTGCGCGCGGCGCTGGAGAGACACGGAGAGGGTTCGACAATATTGGGGGAAGAGGGTACACGGAGATGAAGACGCCGGAATCCATCATCGCAAAGCTGGCGCGGGAGTACGAGACCTTTACCCGCTCCGAAAAGAAGATCACGGACTATATCCTGCTCCACCAGGTGGAGGCGCAGTACATGACCATCACCGAGCTGGCGGAGAAGTGCGGCGTGGGGGAGGCCACGCTGACCCGCTTCTGCCGGACGTTGGGGTGCCACGGGTTTGGCGGGTTCAAGCTGGCCCTGGCCAAGGACAACGCCCCGGTATTGTCCAGCTTTGCCGGTGACGGGATCGAAGTGGACGCGTCCGATACGGTGGATGAGCTCTGCCTGAAGCTCTATACGGCCAATCAGGAGGCGCTGACCATGACCTACCACCTGATTAACCCGGCGCTGGTGGTCAAGGCGGTGGACATCCTGGAAAAGGCCCGGCGGGTCTGCTGCTGTGGGCAGGGGGGCTCCTCGATCATGGCCATGGAGGCCTGGGGGCGGTTCATCACGGTGACCAACAAGGTGCAGTGGATTCAGGATTCCCATATGCAGGCCATGGGGGCCTCGCTGCTGGAGAAGGACGATGCTATCCTCTTCTTCTCCTTCTCCGGCGCGACGAAGGATTTGATGGATGTGGCGCGGATCGCCCGGGAACGGGAGGTGCGGCTGATCCTGGTTACCGGGTCCTACACGGCCCCCGCGGCCGTCTATGCAGACGTGGTGCTGCTGTGCGGCGCGGTGGAGGGGCCGCTGCAAATGGGCTCTGTGGCGGCCAAGGTGTCGCAGATGTTTCTCATTGATGTGCTGCATAACGAGTTTTGCCGCCGGGACCCCCGCCAGTGCGCCCAAAACCACGAGGTGACGCTGGACGCACTCTCCGGGAAGTACCTGTAGGGGGATCCTGCGGAGCGTCCCCGGGGGTGTTTCGTGGAGGCGGGGGGGGGGTTTTTAAATTTTTTTTAAAACCCCCCGCCGCCTCTTTATTGGTAAAATTGCCGTGTTTTTGCGGGGAGAGAGGGGAAAACCTTCCGATGCCTGGGGCTCCGCGCTGTGGAGTTTGTTAAAACGGGGAGAAAAATGTTGGGATACTTTGCACAAAAATATCAAAAAAGAATTGTGCTCTTTGTCACTATACAAAGGGCCGCTTTCACGGTATAATAAAAAAGAAAAAAATTTTCAATAACAGTGAGGGCTCCATCATGATCTATGCCTGGGACGGTGTCCGCTCCTTTGACGGGGGAGCGGATTTTATAGACATCTCCGACGAACTGCACAGGCTTTTACAGGCGGATGCGTGCAGCGTAGATGTTGCGTTCCGCACCGAGGATGCCGGGTATCAGCCGCTCTTCGCGGTGTATTACAAGGAGTCCGTATTGCCGGATTTCGCCCTGGCCCTCCAGAAGGGGAGGCCGTCGCTGATCCTTCGGCGGGAGGGCGGATTGACCGTCCGGGCAGGGGGCGAGGCCTGCTGCGACGGGGCAAGGCACATGCTCAGTTTCCGGGGCGGCGATACCGGCGTCCGCGTCTGGCTGGACGGAGCGCTGGTCATAGAGGACGCCGCGCCGGGGAAATGGTGCAGCTTTGGCTATGTGGGCTTTGCCACCGCCGGAAGGAGCACCCGGGCGGACCGGTACGACTACTTCTCCGGGGAGATGTATGCCGTCCGCATCTCCGACCGGGAGGAGCCCCTGCCGGAGGCCCGGCCCGGGGTGACCCTGGCGAAGCGGGACCTCTTCTACCGCGGGCTGGCCGGTGTGGAGAACTACCGCATTCCCACGCTGGTCCGGGCGGGGGAGACCGTGCTGGCCTCGGCGGACGCCCGGATGGAGGCCCCGGGGGACAACCCCAACCACATCTGCCGGGCCATCCGGATCAGCCGGGACAGCGGGGAGACCTGGTCGGAGCCCCGCCTCCTCTGCGACTTCGGCGGCACGGGCCGCCGGGACGGCGCGGCGGCCATCGACGGCAGCTTTCTCTACGACAGCGAGGAGAACATCCTCTTTATGATCTATAGCCACACCTCCGCCGGGATCGGCCTGGCCCGGAGCCAGGCGGGCACCGGCGTGGATGAACGGGGGCGGAAGCTCCTGTGGGACCGGGAGGACCGGTGCTACTACCGGGAGGCGGACGGCCGCGTTCTCACTGCGGAGGGGGAGGACACCGGTTATCAGGTGGACAGCCTGGGCCGCCTGTACCGGGCGGGAGAGGCGCTGGGCAGTATCTGCCACGGGGAGGACCGCCTGTTCCGCCAGGCGGATACCTCCTTCCTTCACCTCATTGAGAGCCGGGACGGTGGGGAGACCTGGAGCGAGCCCCGGGAGCTGAACGGCCAGGTGAAAGCGGACTGGATGCGCTTCGTGGGCGCAGGCCCGGGGACCGGCATCCAGATGCGGGAGGGGCCCCGCCGGGGGCGGCTGGTCTATCCCATCTATGTCTCCAACAACAGTGGCGTCTGTAGCAGCGGCGCCATTTTCTCCGACGACCACGGCCTGACCTGGCATTTGGGTGGACTGGTGAACGACGGGCGGGTCTTCGAGGGGGCGCCCATAACCGCCCGGGAGGTGTCGGATCGCCGCGCGGACCTGGGGGAGTGCCAGATCACGGAGGTGTCCGGCGGGCGGCTAAGGATCTTCCTGCGCAACGCCCAGGGCCTCCGGACCGCCGCCGCCTGGAGCGACGACGGAGGGGAGAGCTGGTACGGCTTTGCGCCGCAGGAGGCGCTGCCGGACCCGGTGTGTCAGAGCCATGTGCTCCGCGTTGCCTGCCGGGGACGGGATGCCTGGCTGTTCTCCAATCCCGCCGACGAATCGGCCCGGGTGCGGGGCACCGTCCGCCTGAGCTGGGACGGGACGGAGACCTGGGAGACCTCCCGGCTCATCGAGCCCGGGGAGTTCGCCTACAGCTGCATGGCGCAGATGCCGGACGGACAGATCGGCCTGCTCTACGAGGGGCGGGACCTGGCCCAACGGTTTGTGAAATTCCCGGTGGAGCGGCTCTCCGCCGGGGAGGCGGACCCGACGATGATTTAGGCTTCAACAGAGCGGGAGATGCCGGTCTCCAGGCTCTTTGAGCAGCGACAGGGTATCCTGTCGCTGTTCCATCCCTTCCGGGATGGAACAATATACCTATTCAAAAAACGGAAGAAAAAGGAGAAGTCACTTATGAAGAAAATGAGCAAACGTCTTCTGTCCCTGGTCCTGGCGTTGGTTCTGTCTGTGATGTGCCTGTCCGGCTGCGGCGGCAAGACAGACGAGCCCAAGACCGACACCCCCGCCCAGACCGATACCCCCGCTGCGACCCCCGACGCCAACACCCCCTCTGAGCCCGCCCCGGACGCTGGCGGCGAGAAGGTTCTGAAGCTGGCCACCGTCATCGAGGGCGCGGCCGACAAGACCGTCTACCCCTGGCACAACCCCCAGGGTCCTGCCACGGCGGCGCTGTACCGCTCCCTGCTGCTGGCGGACGCCAACCTGACGGATGTGACGCCCGACCTGGCCACGGACTACAGCGTCTCCCCGGACGGACTGACCTACACCTTCACCATCAAAGAGGGTGTGAAGTGGTCTGACGGCGAGGACTTCACCGCCGAGGACGTGGCGTTCAGCATCAAGACCAACCTGAAGGTGGCCTCCGGCAACGCCATCTTCACCAACGCTTTCACCAAGATCGAGGGCGCCGAGGCCTGGCGCGACGGCAGCGCCGACGACCTGTCCGGCCTGAAGGTGGACGGAAATGTGGTGACCATCACCCTGACCTCCTCCTACGGCGCGTTTATCCCCGTCATCGCCCAGTTCTGCATCCTGCCCGAGCACGTGGTCAAGGATTACGACCCCCTGGAGCTGCACAACAGTGACTACTGGTCCAAGCCTGTGACCTGCGGCGCCTTCAAGCTGGGCGAGATGAGCGCGGGCAACTACTACACCCTGGTGCCCAACGAGTATTATGAGGGCACCCCCTGGAAGATCACCCAGATCACCAACTACTTCGTGCCCGATCTGCTGGTGGCCGCCCAGGCCGGCAACAACGACTTTTTGAACACCAACGTGCCCGCCACCATCAGCGAGCTGAGCAAGCTGGACTTCATGACCATGTACCCCATCGACATCCTGTTCTACCGCTACTTCATCTGCAACATGAAGGGTGTGGACGGCAATGAGAACCCGGTCATGCAGGACAAGCGGGTCCGCGAGGCGATCCTCTATGCCATCGACCGCGAGACCATCACCGAGCAGCTGTTCCCCGACCTGGCCCACGTGCTCCACTCCGGCGTGCCCAACGACTATCCCGAGTACAACGGCGTGGCCTATGAGTACAACCCCGAGAAGGCCAAGCAGCTGCTCCAGGAGGCGGGCTATGACTTCAACCACACCTTCCGCATCCTGTACTACTACTCCGACCAGAACTCCATCGACCTCATGGACACCATCGCCTACTACCTGGGCGAGGTGGGCATGAAGGTGGAGACCATCCAGAGCCAGCAGGGCACCGTGGACCTGTTCCAGACCCGCAACTACGACGTGGGCTATAAGGGCCTGTCCGCCTTCTCCATTGCGGAGTGGTACGGCGAGTATGACTCCACCAATGCCAACTTCCAGAACATCTTCGGCGGCGACACCCAGTTCGACGCCAACTCCGCCGCCATTGCCGCCGAGTCCGATCCCGCCAAGCGCAGCGAGATCCTCAAGGAGCTCCAGACCATGGAGCAGGAGAACCTCTACAAGCTGCCCCTGTACACCCTGGGCAACAACATCTTCATCAACACCCAGCACGTGAAGGTGCCCGACGGCGTGACCTTCGGCAACCCCTGGTATCTGTACGACATGGATCTGGCCAACTGGGAGATCATCGGCTGATCCACTCGTCCGGCAGAGCGTAAAACTGCCTCGGGGAGGCGCATTTCCATTGCGCCTCCCCTTTTTTCCATTTATTTAGGAGAAGAATTGATCCGGGTGCGCCGGAAGCGGCGCGCCTGAGGGAAGGAGAGGAACGATTTGCTGAAATTCATCGGGAAAAAATTGCTCCAGATGATCCCAATGCTTCTGCTGATCAGCTTTATCGTGTTTGGTGGGCTTCAGCTGATGGACGTGGACCCCATCAGCTATATGGTCACCCCGGATATGGCCGCCAGCGCGGAAAACCAGGAGGCCCTCCGGGAGCAGCTGGGATTGAACGACCCCTTTGTGGTCCGCTACTTCAACTGGGTGAAGGACCTGCTGACCGGCGACTTCGGCTACAGCATCGTCAACGGTACATCCATCGCAACCCTTCTGAAAACGCGGCTCCCGGCAACCTTTGAACTGGCCGTCATCGCGCTGCTGCTCTCGTCTGTGATCGGCATCGGCATCGGGATCATATCCGCCATCCGACAAAACGGCATCGTGGACTATCTGGGACGCATCTTCGCGGTGCTGGGCCAGTCCATCCCCCAGTTTTTCTTTGGTATCTGCGTCATCCAGATCTTCGCCATCAAGCTGGGATGGCTGCCGGTGAACGGCCGGACCTCCCCCGGGGCCAGCGGCTTCGGGGACGCGGTGGTCCACCTGGTGCTGCCGGTGCTGACCATGACGGTGGCCATGTGCGCCGTTCTGATGCGCTACTCCCGGAACACCATGCTGGGCGTGCTCAACAGCGACTATATCAAGACCGCCCGCTCCAAGGGCATCCCGGAGTGGAAGGTGTACATCAAGCACGGCTTCCGCAACGCCATGCGTCCGGTGCTGGTGATTTTGTGCTTCCGTCTGCCGATGCTCATCGGCGGCTCGGTGGTCATCGAGTCCGTCTTCGGCTGGCCGGGCATCGGGTCCATCATCACCCAGTCCGTGGTCTCCGGCGACTACCCGGTGATCATGGTGACCACGCTGATGGTGGCGGCGGCCATCCTGGTGGCCAGCTTCCTGGTAGATGTGCTGACGGCTGCGCTGGACCCCCGTGTCCGGCTGGGCGAATAGAAGGGAGGAGGCCAGAAAATGAGTGCACAGGCTTCTACGCTACAGCAAGCCAACAAACAGCAGGCCTCCAGTCTGCTGCGCAAGAATATCCGCAAATTTGTCAACAACCGCCTGGCCATGATCGGCCTGGTGTTCGTCGTCCTGATCGTTCTTTCCTCCATCTTCGCGCCCCTGCTCACCAGCTATGACCCCAGTCAGATCAGCCTGGGCGAGAAGAACCTGTCCCCCTGCGCCGCGCACATCCTGGGCACGGACAACCTGGGGCGGGACGTGTTCTCCCGGGTGCTGTACGGCGGACGGATCTCCGTGCTGGTCAGCGTGCTGGGCGCGCTGATGGGCTCCTTTGTGGGCATGGTCCTGGGCAGCATCGCCGGTTACTTCGGCGGCAAGGTCGATATGCTGCTGGTCCGCCTGTCCGAGATCTTCCAGACCTTCCCGGAGATGATCCTCATCATGATCCTGGTGGCGATCCTGGGCCAGGGGGTGGGGAACCTGATCCTGGTGTTCTCCGTCACGGGCTGGATGACCACCTTCCGCATGGTGCGCAACGAGTTCCTGGCCCTGCGGGAGGAGACCTATGTCCAGGTCTGCGAGGCCTTCGGCATGTCCAAGGCGGCCATCATGTTCAAGCAGATCCTGCCCAACGTCCTCTCCCCGGTCATCGTGTCCACCACCGTCAACGTGGCGGGCTTCATCCTCTCCGAGGCGGGACTGAGCTTCCTGGGCGTGGGCGTGCCCTCGTCGGTGCCCACCTGGGGCAACATCCTCAACGCCGCCAAGAGCGTGGAGGTCGTGTCCAACTACTGGTGGCTGTGGGCGGTGCCCGGCGCGGTGATCTCCATTTTCGTGCTGGCAATCAACTTCTTCGGCGACGGCCTGCGGGACGTCCTCGATCCGAAGCAGCAGTAAGGAGGGCGTCATGGAAAAGAAGAATGATTTCGTATTGGACGTGAAAAATCTGTCCACCAGCTTTGTCTCCGATAAGAAGGAGGTCCGCATTGTCAAGAACGTCTCCCTCCGCCTGCGCCGGGGCACCACCCTGGCGGTGGTGGGCGAGTCCGGCTGCGGCAAGAGCGTGACCGTCCACTCCATCGTCAAGCTAATGCCCAAGAACGCCAAGGTCACCGCCGACCAGGTCCTCTACCGCTCCGCCAAGGACGGGAAGGAGTACCGCCTCGATCAGATGGAGCCCTACGGGAGCGAGATGCGCAAGCTCCGGGGCGCGGAGATCGGCATGGTGTTCCAGGACCCCATGAGCTCCCTCAACCCCGTCTATAAGGTGGGGGATCAGGTGGCCGAGGGCCTCATCCAGCACACCGGCATGAGCAAGGCCGAGGCCCGGGAGAAGGTCCTGGACATGTTCCGCAAGCTGGGCATCCCCGACCCCGAGAGCCGGATCAACGACTACCCCCACCAGTTCTCCGGCGGCATGAAGCAGCGGGTGGTCATCGCCATTGCCATGATCTGCAACCCCGACATCATCATTGCCGACGAGCCCACCACCGCTCTGGACGTGACCATCCAGGCCCAGATCATGGAGCTGATGAAGTCCCTCCAGGTCAACGATCACAAGTCCATCATCCTCATCACCCACAACATGGGCCTGGTGGCGGAGATGGCGGACGAGGTGTGCGTGATGTACATGGGCCGGGTTATGGAATTCGGCTCCCTGGAGGACGTGTTTGAGCGCACCTCCCACCCCTATACCCAGGCGCTGCTGCGCTCGGTGCCGGTGCTGGGTCTGGCGGAGGGCCAGGAGCTGGAGACCATCCCCGGCATCACCCCCAACCCGGCGGACCTGGGCCCCGGCTGCGAGTTTGCCGACCGGTGTCCCTACTGCGAGGCGCGGTGCAGAGAGAAGGACATTCCCCGCTTTGAGCTGTCTCCCGGGCACTACGTCCGCTGCCTGCGGTACGATTCCTATCAGGAGGTGGAGTGATATGGCCAACCAGGAGAAAATTTTCCAGATCAAGAACCTACAGATGTGGTTCCCCATCAAGAAGGGCTTCCTCAAGAAGACCGTGGGGCACGTCAAGGCCGTGGACGACGTCAGCCTGGACGTATATAAAGGGGAGACCCTGGGCATCGTGGGCGAGTCCGGCTGCGGCAAGTCCACCTTCGGCAAGACCATCATGATGCTCAACACCCCCACCGGGGGCGAGGTGCAGTTCAACTACGGCGGCCAGTTCAAGGACATCACCAAGTTCACCTCCCAGGAGCTCTTCCAGTTCCGCAAGAAGGTGCAGATGGTGTTCCAGGACCCCTACTCCGCCTTGAACCCCCTCAAGAAGATCTACACCGCCTTTGAGGAGCCTCTGAAGGTCCACGGGGTGAACAGCAAGGAGGAGCGGGAAAAGATCATGCAGGACGTGCTGAAGATGGTCAACATCCAGCCCGACTACCTGCTGCGCTATCCCCACGAGTTCTCCGGCGGCCAGCGCCAGAGGCTGTGCATCGCCCGGGCCCTGGAGGTCCGGCCGGAGGTGCTCATCTGCGACGAGCCGGTCTCCGCCCTGGACGTGTCCATTCAGGCCCAGGTGCTCAACCTGATGAAGAAGATCCAGAAGGACCTGAACCTGACCTACCTCTTCATCGCCCACGACCTGTCGGTGGTGCAGTATATGTCCAACCGCATCGTGGTCATGTACTTAGGGAAGATCGTGGAGATCGCGGACTCCCGGGCCCTGTACGACGAGCCCCTGCACCCCTACACCCGGGCCCTGCTCTCCGCCATCCCCGTGCCCCAGATCCACCAGGAGAAGAAGCGCATCGTGCTCCAGGGCGAGGTGCCCAGCCCCATCAACAAGCCCAGCGGCTGCGCCTTCCACCCCCGCTGCCCCCACTGCACGGAGAAGTGCAAGCAGGTGGACCCCACGCTGATCCGCCACAACGACAGCGAGCACATGGTGGCCTGCCATCTCTACGACAAGGAGAGCTGATACGAGACTCTGGTGGGAAGCGCACTGCGTCACCGTGCGGAAATATCGGTATCGCAGGGCATTCCAGAGCGCGTTAAAGTTCTTTTTGGCTACTTTTTCTTTCAAGAAAAAGTAGCCCTGCTCCGCCGGGAGCAGGGCGATACGGAACGATTCACCCGGGCCAGTCCGCCTGCGTGCGGACTGGCCCCAGCTATCCCATGCGAACAGGACCATGGGAAGAAAGTGAGGCATCAGTATGGACAAGTACCTTCTCCTTAACCGCAGCTACCTACAGCCCCAGGGCATGGACAACGTGCGCCTGGTGGTGGCCGCGGCAGAAAAGGACACGGCGCACAACCCCCTGTTTCACGAGGACTTCTTCAGCACCCCCTCTCTGCCCTGGGAGGCCCGGTACGACAATGCCTATCCCAACGTGATCTACGATCCCAAGTACAGGAAATACCGCTGCTACTACACCTTCTGCTCCAAGGACGAGGAGTCCACCTCCACCCCCCGGGAGGAGCGGGCCAAGCGGGACTACCGCCCCATGTCCACCCGCATCACCTCCCTGGGCTACGCCGAGAGCGACGATGGCGTCCACTGGGTCAAGCCCAACCTGGGCCTGGTGGACTTCGAGGGCAGCAGGGATAACAATATGATCTTCCGCTATGCCCACGGCACCGGCATCTTCCTGGACGAGGAGGAGATCGACCCGGCGAAGCGCTATAAGCTGGTCACCAAGGTGGAGTACCCCGGCAGCCGCACCTATATGGCGGTGAACTTCTCCGAGGACGGCATCCACTGGGGCAAGATGATCCCCTGGCCCCGGTGGAACCCCCCGGCGGACTCCCACAACTTCCCCTTCCGGGACAAGGTGGACGGCCTGTTCAAGGTCATCACCCGCACCTGGCGGGACGGGGTGCGGGTCTCCGCCATCTGCTCCAGCCGGGACTTCATCAACTGGAGCGAGCCCAGGGAGATCATGCGGGGGGACGGCTTTGAGTCCCAGGTCTACTCCATGCCCGTATTCTGGTACGACGGCATCTACCTGGGCCTGGCCTCCATGTTCCACGAGGGGGACCGGTCCGCGCCCAACTTTGACACCGTGGACCTGGAGCTGACCTGCGCCGCCGCCAGCGACAAGTTCGACCGGGTGGCCCCCTATCAGTACCTGATCCCCCGGGGGAAGGGCAAGTACCCCGACGGGGACTTCGACAGCTGCTGCATCTACGCCGCCGCGCCCCTGGACATGGGGGATGGCCGCCTGTGCATCTACTACATGGCGGGCAACGGACAGCACACCAACTTCCGGGAGACCTCCTTTGCCCGGGCCTTCCTGCCCAAGGACCGCTTCGCCTGGTACGAGCCCCGGGACCCGGAGAAGATCTCGGTGATCCCTACCGGCCGCATGAACATCTACGGCAATGCGCTCAGCGTGCTGGCGGACGTGGCCGAGGGCGGCGCGTGGTCCGTGGCGGTGTGCCCCAACTGGAAGGGCGAGCCCTTCGAGGGCTTCGGCCATGAGGACTGCGTCCTGACAGCCGGGGAGGACGGCTATACCCGGGTACAGTGGAAGCGGAAGCTGATGGACCTGGAGAACGCCACGATCTGCCTGGTGTTCCGCTTCCGGAAGACGAAGCTGTACGCCTTCCGGGGCGAGGTGGTCCGCACCGCCGAGCGCTACTACGAGGGCGCTCCCACGGCATAAGGGAGGGAGGACCGGAATGATTTTCTGTAAAATGGACCAGCTGGACCGGTACAAGGGCCTCTCCCGGCACCTGGACACGGCCATCCGCTTCCTGGAGGAGGGCGGGGCGTCCCGCCTGACCATGGGTCGCAACGAGGTGGACGGGGAGGCGGTGTATGTCAACCGCTTTGACTACGACACGGCGGAGGAGGCCATCACCGAGGGACACCTGCGCTATATCGACGTCCACGTGGTCCTCTCCGGCCGGGAGCGGATCGGCGTGGCGGACGTGTCCACCCTCCGGGAGATCGAGCGCCGGGAGGAGGAGGACTACGTGGGCTTCTCCGGCCCCTTCCAGTGCGTGTGCACCATGACCCCCGGGGACGTGCTGATCACCTTCCCCGAGGACGCCCACAGTCCCAAGCGTCAGGACGGCGGCCCCTGCCGCGTGGAGAAGGCCGTCATCAAGGTGCTGGTGGATTGAGGCGGCAATATGACGGCGTTTGAGCGGGACCGGGCTGCCTGTCTGGCCCTGTATCTGAGGGAGCCGCCCACGCCTCCGCTGGAGGGATTGCGGGATGCGCTGTATCAAGCCTGGCTGCGGCTGTCGGCAGAGGACCCGGATCAGACGGCCGTCGCCTGCTGCCTGCTCCGGGAGGCGCCCTGGGGGTCCTGCCCCTACAGCGGCGTCCCGGCCGTGCAGATCCTGACGGCCTGGGGGGACCGATTGCCGCCGGACGTCCGGGGGCTTCTGCTCTCGTTTTTGCGGGAGGGGCGGTCCGGCTGGCTGGCGGAGCTGGAGAAGGGGATCTGCAACAGCTTTCGCCTCCTGGCGGCGGCGAGCCTGCTGGGCTGCGGGCTGCTGCTGGAGGACCGGGAGGCCGCCGGGCGCGGCGAGGAGGCCCTGGCGTGGACGGAGGCCCATCTGGAGGGATACGACTTGCCGGACGAGTTCCTCTCCCCCTTCTACACCGGGTTGCAGCTGTCGGCCCTGGCGGTCATCCGGGCGCTGCCGGTAGGGGACGGCGCCCGGGACCGGGCGGCGCGGCTGGAGGCGCTGCTCTGGCGGGGCGTCCTTGGCCGGTTTCAGCCGGGGCTGCCCCTGCCGTCGGGCCCCTACGCCAGGGGCTATACCACTGAACTGGCGGGGCACTTTCAGATCCTCTCCGCCTGCCTGCTGGGACTGCTGGGGGAGGAGGCGGGATTCTCCCTGCAAGGCACCCTGTGGAATGACGATTATGTCCGCCGGATCCTGCCCCACGGCACGGTGGAGAATATGCGCTGCTACGCCCTCTATTTCTCCGCGATGCACTACCAGTGCCGGGAGGAGGACCTGGCGGCGTGGCGCGGGCGCGCTTACCCCCTCCGCAGGGTGTGGCGGAGCCACACGGACGCGGCCCGGGACGTGAGCATCAAATCCACAGCGCCCCCGGATGCGCCCTGGGAGTATCCGGCCGGGGAGGTCCGGAGCGTCACATATCAGGAGGAGGGCTTTACCCTGGGGTGGGCGGACCGGGAGTTTGAAAACGGGATGGCCTGCTCCTCCCTCCACCTCCTCTACACCCGGAACGGGTGCGCCAAGACCTGCTTTTTGAAGCTGGTGCGGGCGGAGGACCGGTATATCGGCGAGTGGAACGACTACCCCAATCTGAACCTCCGGCTGGGCCCCGGCAACTTCCCCGACGACGGGCGCAAGGCCGTGGAGGAGACGGCGGAGGGGCTGCGGGTCACCTACCGCCCCCGAGCGTTCTGCCGGGGCGAGCCCGTCATGAAGCTGGCGCTGCTCTTTCCCACCCACTTCTCCGCGCCGGACGAGGTCCGGGTGGGCGCGCATTGTGTGGGGCGCTGGGATGGGGCGGATGGCCTCCCCTTGGAGCCGGTGACGGTGCGGGATGGGGCGTGGGCATTCACGTTTCGCCCCCTGACCCGGGCGGGCTTTTGGCGGGTCGTCTGCCGGAACCGCTTTCTCCATGTGGAGTGGGTACAGAGGGCGAAGGACGGACTGGCGTGGCCGCTCCTCTTTACCTGGCGTCATCTGCCTCCGGGGAGCGGGACATAGGCGCGAAATCAGTACGGGGAAACCGGCGCTGGAGCTTGCCTCCGGCGCCGGTTTTGTGCGTCGATTTTGCCGAAAAAAGTCGTGAAACTTTGGAATAATTCACAATTGAAATGTTCCGTCCAATTTTATATAATATTTTTCCCTCTCTCTTTTGAGGGGGGTGTGGGATAGGCAAACGCGGTGGGGGAAGGCCCCGCTGCGGCAGGATAGAAAGGACGTGAGGCGTATGGGAGGCAGTATCCGTGCGGCGATTTTCGATGTGGACGGGACGCTATATGACTATCGGACGCACACCGTGCCGCCATCGGCAGCAAAGGCGCTGGAGTGCTTGCGGACGCAGGGGATCAAGATCATTATTGCCTCCGGGCGCTCCTACGCGCTGCTGGGGGATTCCCTGATCCGGATGGCCGAGGCGGATCACTACGTGCTCTCCAACGGCCATGAGCTATTGGACGGGGCGGGAAAGCCCATCTATGAAAAGCGCTTTACCTGGGAGGAGATCGAGGGGCTGCTGGCGGTGGCGCGGGCCCACGGGATCCACCCCATGCTGAAATACCATGGCTTCTGCTGCATCTACTCCGGGTGGGATGAGATGAGGAGCATCTTCCAGACGATGGAGGGGGACGAGGAGGACTACCGGTTCTGCCCGTCCTGGGACTACCACAGACGGGAGCTCCCCCTGGGGCTCACCCTGAAGGGCGGTCCGCAGCTGCAAGAGCAGCTGTCGGACTGGGAGGGAGCTCTGCGCATCGAGTATTTCCACGACCCGTCTACATGCGATGTGTTCCACAAGGACGTCAACAAGTGGACCGGGCTGGAGCGAGTCCTGGACCGGGCGGGCATCCCGGCGGAGAGCTGCATCGCCTTTGGCGACAGCGGCAACGACGTGGATATGCTCCGGGCCGTGGGCTGCGGGGTCGCCATGGGGAATGCCTCTCCGGAGGCCGCACTGGCCGCAGACCGGATTTGCCGCCCCTCCTGGGAGAACGGGATCTATCACTGCCTGGAGGAGATGGCACTGATCTAACCCTTTCTCGGGGAGCAGACGTAACAAAACAAGAACGCGAGGGTCCCGGAGGTTATGCCTCCGGGGCCCTTTTCCGCACGGAAGAGCATGGTTCTGTGAGGGGATTTCTTTTGCAGCTACATTCTACAGGGCGGTGTGCGAAAGCAGAAGAGCACAGCCAACGAACATTTTACGGAAACATTTGCATAAACTTGGTAAGAGAAGGCGAAAAATTGCGTCCATCCCTTAAAAAATTGTTAATTCTAACAAGTATAGCCGGAATGAAATAGACAAAATGGCGAAAATTGTTTTTCGTCAGCAAAGTAATTGACGATAATTCCTGATTTTGATATAATCTTTCCAGAAGACAGCTACCGGAAACGTGTTCGATGAAAGGTGGGAGGAAAAAAGAAATTGTCCGCGCCTGTGCAGGTTCGCAGGCGGCGGGTTCAACCGACATATCCCTATCATGAAAGGAGCAACGATGTGAAAAGGAAGAGAGAACGCCGTCCGTTCAACAAGACCCGATTGAAAAATCAGATTCTGAATGTGGTAAAGAACCCGTTCAACATGATCGTGGCAATCAGCCTGGTCATCCTGTTTTGCCTGATCGTGATCCCTCTGCTCCAGATGATCGCATCCACCTTCACCCTGGCCCGGGCCGAGGCCAAGCGGTACGGCGGCGAGGTGGGCGACTTTACGCTGTACTACTGGCGGTATATTCTGGTGAGCAAGCTCTCCGGCGCCACCCTCTGGGGCCCGCTGAAGAACTCCCTGGTGGTGGGCTTCTTCACCGTGGTTGTGTCTGTGCCCCTGGGCTCGGTGCTGGGCTGGCTGATGGTCCGTTCGGACATCCCGGGGAAAAAGCTGCTGGGTATGCTGGTGGTCATCCCCTACATGATCCCCTCCTGGTGTAAGGCCCTGGCGTGGCTGGCGGTGTTCCGCAACAAGACCTCCGGCTCTCTGGGCTTCCTGGCGGGCCTGGGTATCCCCATTCCCGACTGGCTGGCCTATGGCCCTGTGGCCATCGTCCTCTGTATGAGCCTCCACTATTACGCCTTCTCCTACATACATGTCTCCTCCGCCCTGCGCTCCATCAACTCGGAGCTGGAGGAGATGGGCGAGATCTGCGGCGCCAACAAGGTGCAGATCCTCAAATCCATCACCCTGCCCCTGGTGCTGCCCAGCATCCTCTCCGCCGTGGTCATGACCCTCAGTAAGTCCATCGGTACTTACGGCGTGGCGGCCAACCTGGGCTCCCGGATCGGCTACTTCACCCTGGCAACCAAGATGAAGACCTTCATCAACGGCTCGCCGCAGGCGGTGGGCTTCGCCATGAGCCTGGTGCTCATCAGTCTGGCGGCCCTGATCATCTTCTCCAACCAGCGGATCATCGGCGTCCGTAAGTCCTACGCCACCATCGGCGGCAAGGGCGGGCGCTCCAATGAGATGCACCTGGGCGGCGCGAAGATCCCCCTGATGGTGTTCCTGGTGATCTTCCTGTTCTTCGCCATGGTGGCGCCCATGTTCGTGCTGGTCATGGAGACCTTCCAGGTCACCACCGGCAACGGCTACGGGCTGAACAACCTGACCCTCTACAACTGGATCGGCACCCTGGACGAGGCCCAGACCTACACCAGCATGGAGGGGATCTTCCGCAATCCGGAGTTCGGCAAGGCCGTGTACAACACCATCCGTCTGACCTTCATCGGCTCCATCATCACCGCCTTCTGCGGCCAGTTCCTGGGCTACATCTCCACCCGCGGCCGCGGCAAGTGGTACGGCTCCGCCACGGAGCAGCTGGTGTTCGTGCCCTACCTCATGAGCGGCGTGGCCTTCTCCTCCATGTACGTGGCCATGTTCTCCCAGCCTCGTCTGGGCGGGCTGATCCCCTCTCTGTACGGCACCTTCACCCTCATCGTCCTGACCAGCGTGGTCAAGCACTTCCCCTTCGCCAGCCGGTCCGGTACTGCCAACATGATGCAGATCGCCGTGGAGCTGGAGGAGGCGGCCGACATCAACGGCGCCAACTTCTGGCAGCGGATGGGTAAGATCGTCCTGCCCCTGGCCAAGAACGGCTTCATCTCCGGCTTCATGCTCACCTTTATCAGTATCGCCAAGGAGCTGGACCTGATCATCATCATGATGGATAAGCACACACAGACCATGTCCTATCTGGCCTTTACCTACTCCCAGGAGGGCTACAACCAGATGGCGGACGCCATCTCCGTTTGCGTGCTGCTGTTTATCTTAGTATGTTATATCGTTGCCAACCGCTTCGGCGCGGACATCGGCAAGGCATGGTGACCCGGGACGGAACAAACAGAAAGGAAAGGTTGACACAATGAGCAGAATTGAACTGAAACACATCGATAAATTCTACGGCGACAACCACGTCCTGCGGGACATCAATCTGGTCATCGAGGACGGCGACTTCATGACCCTGCTGGGCCCCTCCGGCTGCGGCAAGACCACCACCCTGCG
>CAJUPS010000049.1 GCA_910588045.1 uncultured Oscillospiraceae bacterium
AAAACGCATTTTTTCTCGGGTTTTAGCCCTCGTGATGGCGCTGTCGCTGCTGTCTACTACCGCGTTTGCGGCTAGTTTTAGCCAGTTGCAGGATGCCATTGATGGCACTGGCGACGACACCTCAAATTATATTGCTGATACTGGCCGATATGGCTATGCCTGGAACGCGGGCTTGAACCATTGGGACATCGAAGCTTGGGATGATAACGGCACCCGCAATGTTCAGCTCAACGAAGATGTTGCGCACAAGGGCACTACCGAATCACCCATTCAAATTGACAATGGGCAAAACGTTAATCTTGATTTGAATGGCAACACGATTGACGGAACCGGCGACAATCCGACCTATCAGTCGTTCACAATTAAGGTAACCGGTGAGGATACATCGCTTACGCTGAAAAATGATAAGGATACGGGATCTCTTTCCGCCGGTAAGTATGCAGGCGGCGTATTTGTAGAGGATGGTGCCAGCTTTACTATGGAAAGCGGAAAAATCCTCAACTGTAGCGGCAAAAATGTCTCCGTAACGGATGGAGGCAGCTTTGTAATGAAGGACGGGGAAATTTCCGGAGGGAATCTAGGCGTATTTGTGAGCGGAGAAGACAGCACATTTACTATGGAAAACGGGAAGATTTCTGAGAATGGTCTCAGAGGTGTATCCGTGAAAGATGGTGCTGTTTTCACAATGAATGGCGGCAGCATTAGCGAAAACCGCAGCGGCGGCGTGAGTGCTGATGGTGCTACATTTAACATGTATGGTGGAAATATTACCGAGAATACGTCAAGCAGTGGCGGCGGAATATTCGCAACGAATCACTCCACGATCAACCTGACTGCCGGTTCTGAAAAGGAAATCAATATTTCCAAGAACGTAAGCAGTGGTTCAGCTGGCGGAATCTATATCAATGGCGACAACAATCTTACCATAGATGGCGCTGTTATCAGTGAAAACCAGGCGAAAGGCTTGGGCGGAGGCATCTTTATTTACTCGGAAAACGTTACTGCCGACATCCGCAACACCACCATGCTTGACAATAAAGCCGGTCAGGACGGAAGTGCCCTGCGGGCTCATAGTAAGGTAAATATCACAAATAGCACCATATCAAACACCACAGAACCCGATGTTTACACGATCTGGGTTGGGCCCAATGGGAATGTGACACTCTCAAATACTACTCTGACCAATGGCAGCGCCCAAGCCGCTCATGGCGGGGCCATTCATATGGGAGAAGGCGCTGCTATCAGTAATGGCCATATTTCGCTTACCCCAGTAGAATATGAAAGTTTTGAAATGGGCGGGACGTTTGAGAGCAACGGCTTCAAAGTTCACCTGTCCGGAGGAAATGTCACCATCACCGACGCCAATGGAAATGCGGTAGAGGCCGTTCTGGATGCAAATGGTACTCGCCTCAGCGCTGGCACGCTGGAGCCTGAGACCTGCATCAACTTGGTTCTCCCCCTCCGTGCAATTCCCGCTCCCGTTGTCCCTGGTGATGAGGAGAATCCCTCCGACCCGGGCTTCGGTGGAGTGATTGACGGCGTTGGCTTCGCCCCTGATGCCACTGCTACTACGGCCGACACTACCACCATCGAAGACGAGGAGACTCCTCTGGCGGGCCTGATCTCCACTGCCGAGCTGCTGGAGGCTCTCCGCGAGTACGAGGGCATAGAGGACGTAGAGCTCCCCGAGGACTTCCAGTGGGCTGACCACGACTATGCCCAGGCGATTTACTGGGGCCTGGAGGAAGCTCTGGTCATCGACACCGAGGACGCCCCCCTTGACCCCGACGAGATTGTCACCATCGCCTTGCTCCGCGAGGTTCTGGAGAACTTCGTGGCATACAAGGGCCTGACTGACTTCCCCGTCACCGTCGAAGGCGAGGACGACATGATCGTCATGGACCTTGGCGAGCGCCTGACCGTCTTCTACGGCGAGCTGGAAACCGCCCTGGCAGCCAAGGCCGCGTAACCTCCAACCCGAGAAAAGGCAACCCCTATGGCCCCGGGCATCCGCCCGGGGCCAATTTTTGCATACCGGCGGCGCGGAACCCCCTTGCGCACGGCGCGGGTTTGGTGCATAATAGAACCACCCTATCAAGGAGGATCCCTCCATGAACAAGAAGAGAATCCGTCAGATGACGGGCACCCTGCTGCGCCGCACCGCCACCCAGCCCGCCGCCCGGTATCTCGCCCCCCACCGGGCCCTGCTCAAGGAGCTGCTGGAGGAGCGCAGCTACCTCCAGCGCTTCGTCCCCCTCTACGACGGCGCCCGCATCCAGTGCGCCGCGGTGCTCTCCCTCTGCCGGGAGGAGCTGAATCGCCTCTCCCCGGAGCCCGAGGAGGGCTGGCTCCTCTTCACCTACGACTTTGCCCGGAAATCCATGTTCGAGGAATCCCGGCAGGAGCGCCACGGCGCGGGGGCCTTTTTCTTCCTCTCCCTGCTCCAGGTGCTCTTCGACACGGAGCGGGACAAGCTGCCCTTTGACCCCATGAGCGACCTGGAGCTGCTGGAGGAGGGGGAGCTGTCCGGCAGCGCCCATCAGGACAGCTACCGTCTGTTCCTGCGCGCCTACCGGAGGGAGTTCGTCTATGAGATGATGCGCCTGGGGCTGGAGGCCACCCCCTGGCGGACCCTGGAACACATTGCGGGGGTCCACCATGTGGCCGTCAGCGTGGCCCGGGACCTCAAGCGGGCGGGGGTGCCCATTGATCTGCCCCTGGTGTCCGCCGCCGCAGCGGGGCACGACATCGGCAAATTCGGCTGCCGCCCCGGGGAGCGGGTGCCCTATCTGCACTACTACTACACCGACCTCTGGTTCCGCCGCCGCCACATGGAGGACATCGGCTATGTGGCCGCCAACCACTCCGTGTGGGACCTGGAGCTGGACTACCTGTCCGCGGAGAGCCTGGCCCTCATCTATGCCGACTTCCGGGTGAAGCAGGACCGGGGCCCCGACGGGCGGGAGATCACCAGGATCTCCACCCTGGAGGCGGCCTTCGACGTGATCCTGGGGAAGCTGGACAACGTCACCAATGAGAAGCGCACCCGCTACCGCTTCGTCTACGCCAAGCTCCGGGACTTCGAGCGGTACATGGAGAGCCTGGGGGCGGATACGTCCCTCTCCGGGGCCCGGCTGTCCCCGGCCGCCCCGCCGGACGCCGCCCTCATGGACCCGCCCCAGGCGGTGGAGGCCCTGCGGATGCTGGGCGTGGAGCACAACCTGGCCCTCATGGGCCGCCTCACTGGCCAGCGCACCTTCGCGGGCCTCTTGGAGCAGGCCCGGGGGGAGACGGACTGGCGGCGGCTGCGGGCCTACCTGGGGGTCTTTGAGTCCTACTCCGTCTATCTCAGCCGCCCCCAGAAGGTCCAGACCCTGGCCTTCCTCTACGAGCTGCTGATGCACCGGGAGGGGGACATCCGGCGACAGGCCGCGGCCCTCATGGGGGAGATCATCGCCCGGTTCCACGCGGGCTACGCCAAGGAGACCCCTGCCGATGCGTCCCCCGATGACCGGGACACGGCGGATATGGACCAGTGGCGGCTGTACCTGGGCAAGCTCATCCGTCCGGACCGGAAGCTCATGGCCCAGCACCGGCGGTGGATCAGCTTCACGCTGAAAATGGTGGTCAACTCCCTGCTGGAGAAGTGCTCCCCGGAGCGGCAGGCCGCCTTTCTTCTGGAATTTCTCCGCTACTACCGCCGCCCGGAGCGGCTGGAGGACGAGACGGCCTTCCAGCTGCTGGAGACCGCCACGGCCCTGCCGGTGGAGGTGCTGGCGGACCACCAGCGCTACGACCTGCTCTTCTTCGCCCAGGCCCTCTCCGGGCGGCGGGACGTGACCGTGCGCACGGCGGCGGTGCTGCTGCTGGACTACCTCCGCCCCGCCATCGCCACCCGGGACGTGATCCTGAACGCGCTGCGGGAGATCGACTGCCGGGACTGCCGCTCCCTGGCGCTGCTGCGGGAGCAGGCCGCGGCGGCCATCACCGGCCGGGCCGGGCCGCTGGAGCTGCCCCGAGAGACCGTGTCGGAGATCTTCCTGGACAACCTCAAAACGGCCACGCCCTGGATCATCAAGGAGGTGAACATCCGCCTGCTGACATGCGTCGCCCAGGAGGGCGGCGGGAGTCTGCTCCACATCGCCACCCATCTGACCAACCTGGTGAAGGTCAGCGACCGGGTCACCGTCCGCCACGCGGCGGGGTCCGCCCTGCTGTCCGTCGCGGCGCTGCTGTCCACCGAGGAGCGCAACGAGGTGGCCGTGGAGTTGTGCCGGGGACTGGAGATCGGGCAGCAGGAGTTTGCCAAGTACATCCCCGGCTATCTGGGCCGGTTCTGCCTGTGGCTGCCCCCGGTGCAGCTGGAGGAGCTGCTCTCGGAGCTTGACGACTCCCTGTGCTCCTCCAACGCCCGGGTGGTCTCCGCCGCCCTGGACACCGTGGGGGTGATCTACGAGGAGTACGACACCTACCGGGTCCGCTTCCCGGAGCCGGACGAGGTCTACCGCCGCCGCCGGGAGCGGCTGCTGGGGATGCTTCTCAAGGGGCTGGCGGGCTTCCGCTCGGAGGTGCGGCAGGAGACCCTCTTCGTCCTGGGCCGCCACGTGTTCGGCTCGGAGACCCTGGGGGTCCACGAGAAGCGCCGGGCCTTCCTGCTGACGCTGAAAAAGATCCTCTCCCTGCTGAAAACCGACCAGAGGGACGAGCTGACCTTCTACTACCGCGCCGCCATGCTGGGCAGGCTCTACCGCTTCCTCACGGAGCAGGAGATCCTACACGGCGGATTCCACTTCGAGCCCCCCCGGCCCATCGCCTTCTTCCCCGGCACCTTCGACCCCTTCACCCTGTCCCACAAGGGCATCGTCCGGGCCATCCGGGACCTGGGGTACGAGGTGCTGCTGGCCATCGACGAGTTCTCCTGGTCCAAGAAGACCCAGCCCCACCGCATCCGCCGCCGCCTGGCCTCCATCGCCACGGCGGACGAGTTCCACGTGTCCATCTTCCCGGAGAACTTCCCGGTGAACATCGCCAACCCCGCCAACCTCGCGGCCCTCCGGGCGGCCTTCCCGGATCGGGCGGTGGCCATCGTAGCGGGCAGCGACGTGGTGGCCGGGGCCTCCTCCTACCGAAAACCGCCGGAGGAGAACTCCATCCACACCTTCGACCACATCATCTTCCGCCGCTCCCAGTCCGGCCGGGCGGACCCCCACGACTACAGCGCCATCACCGGGCGGGTGGTGGAGCTGAAGCTGCCCACCCACCTGGAGGAGATCAGCTCCACCCGCATTCGGGAGGCCATCGACCAGGGCCGGGACATCTCCAACCTCATCGACCCCGTGGCCCAGGAGTTCATCTACCTCCACGGCCTCTACCTCCGGGAGCCCCAGGACAAGCCGGTACTCCGACTGGAGGAGATGGTCTTTCAGCAGTGCCCGGAGCTGACGGAGGAGGCGGAGGAGGCCGTTCGGGCGGTCCTCGCCGCCCACCCGGACCCCGGCTGGCTGTGCGGAGAGCTCAGGAAGCTGGGGGACCACCTGTGCATCCTCCGCCAGGGGCGGACGGCCCTGGGCTTTGCCAGCTTCCGGTGTGTGGAATCCGAGCGCCTGTTCTCCCGCCTGGGCAACGCCAGACTGAGCGCCTTCATCCGCCGGGAGACCGGCGGGCGGGTGCTGGTCATCAGCGGCATCTATGTCCCCAAGGGGCCCGCCCAGCTGGACCTCTGCCAGCTGCTGCTCACCGAGGTCCTCACCCTGGCCCTGCGGCAGGAGTACACCTTCGCCCTCTTCTGCCCGGCGGAGGTCACGGTGCCCTATGTCCGGGAGATTCTGGCCCTCCAGGGCTTCGTCACCGCCCCGGTGACGGACCACGACCAGGAGATCCTCACCGTGGACATGCGCCGCCCCATCGTCCTCACCCGGAACATCGAGACCACCATCAAGGCCCCCCTCAACGCCAACCCCCGGGTGCTGGACGCCGTGTCCACCGCCCACCGGCGGCTGCAAAAGGCGCTGACGGAGATGTACCCCGGGTGTCTGGTGCTGTCCATGTCGGCGGGGGTGATCTATCAGCGGCTGCTGCGCCGGATCGCCGCCTGTAACGGCGTGCCCCCCTATCCCGTGGAACCCCGGGTGCTGGGGGACTGTATCTGCGTACCCTTCGGGAAGATCCTCCGGGGGGTGGCGGTGCCCAACACCGTGACCAAGACCCTCCACACCGACAAGGTCTACAACCCCGACCTGTCCTCCTTCTCCGTGGAGGCGTACCCCTTCTACTCCCCCCTGGCCGACCAGGTGCGGACCATCCGGGCCTTCGACCGGCCGGTGATCCTGGTGGACGACATGCTCCACGACGGCAAGCGCATCCGGGCCCTGGCCCCGCTGCTGGAGGAGACGGGGGCCCAGGTCCGCCAGGTGCTGGTGGGCTACCTCACCGGCATGGGCCGGGACACCATGGAACAGCTGGGCTACCCGGTGGACGGGGTGTACTATCTGCCCAACCTGCGGCTGCGGTTCGTGGAGTCCACCCTGTACCCCTTCATCGGCGGGGACACGGTGCGCCGCCCGGAACCCCTGGCGGGGGGCCTCCACCCGGCGGTGAACCGGATCTTCCCCTACGCCGCCCCGGATTTCAGCGAGGATTGCGCCGACGGTTCCACCTACCACCTGTCCCTGTGCTGCCTGGAGAACGCCCGGGACATCCTCCTCACCCTGGAGACGGAGTACCGGGCGCTGTACGCCCGGAACCTGACCCTCAGCCGCCTCAGCGAGGCGGTGATCCTGCCCCTCTGCCCGGACAAGGGGGGCTGCATGTCCTACGACCTCAGCCGCAGCGCATCCACCTACCTGGACAACGATATGGAGATGCTCAAGCGGCTGCGGTCCAACTTCCAAATTGTGATAAGGTGACAAGATGCAATACGATCTGTATAAAAACCTCGAAATATCCGCCAAGTCCCCCTTTTTCAGCGGGCCGCTGCCCCGGAGAGAGCAGTATCGGGTCCACCTTTTGGCCCTGGGGGACGTGGGGAGCACCCTGGCCACGGGGCTGCGGCTCCTGGGCGGGGACACCATTTCCACGCTGGGCATCTGCGACGTGCGGGAGGGGGTGCCCCAGCGGTGGGCCTTTGAGCTGAATCAGATCTCCGCCTGCGGCGGAGACCGATTCCCGCCGGTAGAAATTGTCGATATAGATCACATCCTGGAATGTGACGTATTTCTGTTCTGCGCCTCTCGGTTTGTGCCGGATACGGCGGTGAAGAGCGGCGATGTCCGGATGGCGCAGTACGAATTGAACCGGCCTCTTGTGGCCGGATACGCCCGTATGGCCCGGGAGAAGCATTTCCGGGGGATGTTCTGCGTGGTCAGCGACCCGGTGGACCAGCTGTGCCGTGCGGCGCTGCTGGAGAGCAACCGGAATGAGGCGGGGGAGCTCGATTACAAGGGGCTCTCCGCCGTCCAGGTCCGTGGCTTCGGACTGGGGGTCATGAATGCCCGGGCGCTGTACTATGCCCGGCGGGACCCCCGGTTTGCGTCCTACCTCACCGAAGGCCGGGCCTTCGGACCCCACGGGGAGGGGCTGATCATTGCTAATTCTATCTGTAATTATGACGACAAATTATCCCGGGAGTTGACGGAGCTCACCAAAAAGGCCAATTTAGAGATGCGGGGTCTAGGGTACAAGCCATACGTGGCTCCCGCGCTGTCCTCCGGGGCGCTGTCGCTCCTCGCCTGCCTGCGGGGGGAGTGGCAGTATTCCTCCGTTTTTCTCGACGGGGTCTTCTTCGGCATCAAAAACCGGCTCGCCGCCGGGGGCTGTGAGGTGGAGAAGATGGATCTTCCGGAGGAGTTGGCAGAGCGTATACAGGAAACCATCGAGATGCTGAAAGGAATAGAGTGATCTTCGCGCCGTTCCGGCGCGAACGGGACATTCTTCTCGAATCGGCCCGGGGCCTACGCGGCCCCGGACTCCGCGCCTACTTTTGCCGCGCGGCAAAAGTAGGCAAAAACGCGCTTAAACCTACGGTTTAAGAATCCCTTGGGCATCGCGCGATGCGCGATACCTTATTACGGGGGTTATTTTTTTGCGCTACGACCTGATAGACTGCCTTTCCCCTCGGTTTTCTGGGCCGTCGATGGGCTGTGCGCTGGCGGTTTTTGTTCTTTCGGTACTTGTACGCTGCCCTTTCCTGCTCTGCCTCTTTCGTGTTTCTTGGACCACCTTGGGTTTTCCCTAGGGTGGTCTTTTCTTTTTAGGTCAATATCACCCTAAAACGAATAGGTCAAATTGCCATAATAGACATGGTGATGATATGACTAGATTACGTGCTCTCCGCGAAGAACGCGGTTATACACAAATCAAAATGCAGATGTTGACAGGGATTGACCAGAGCGACTATTCCAAGCTGGAAACGGGAAAGCGGTACTACACTTTCGAGCAACTGCGTCGCATTGCTATAGCGTTGGATACCAGCATGGATTACTTGGCGGGGTTGACAGACGAAAAACGACCCTATCCCCGCAGTCAATAATTGAGGTGAGGATAATGTTGGAGAGGATACGTGCCTTACGAGAAGATAAGGATTTATCACAGACAGAGTTGGCCCAAATTTTGAATATTTCACAATCCACATATTCGGATTACGAGCGTGGAAATATCAATATTCCTATTGTCACGTTAAAAAAATTAGCTATCTATCATAAAACAAGTATTGATTATATGCTAGAGCTGACCGATGAACCCAGACCATATCCGAGGAAGAAGAAAAGGCTGTGACCAAATCAAGCGCCCCTATCTGCGAGCCCCCGATATAACTATCGAAGGCTACCGTTAGGACGCAGCCGCCAGCGCTTCGCCCTCTGACGGCCCAGAGAACCGAGGGGAAAGGCAGTCCATCAGGTCGTAGCGTAAAAAATAACCCCCGTAGTTAGGGGTTCTCAGGGAGGCGAAGCCCCCTGAGTCGCCTTCTTTTGTTACTTTTCTTGGCGAACCAAGAAAAGTAAGCCCCGCCGCCCGCAGGCGGCTTTTTCAAAAATGTTTAGATAAAGATTATCTAAAACTACATAGATAAATTTCATCTAGATTATCCTAATGCCGGGTGATTTAGATGAATACAAGAATTAAAGACCTGCGCACAGACCGAGATTTGAAGCAAAAACAGGTTGCCGAGGCCATCGGCATCACGCAGCGTAAATACAGCTATCTGGAAACGGGCAAGCAGCAATGGCCGGATGAACTGCTGGCACGCCTGGCAGATTTCTATCAGACAAGCGTAGACTACCTGCTCTGCCTGACAGACGACCCGCGCCCCTATCCTCGCAAAAAGAGGAAGTGAGGCGCGGTATGAACGTTGTTTCTTATATCCTTGACCTCCTCTTCCCACCAAAATGCGCCTTCTGCGGAAGGCTCATTAAGGAGGGAGACCTCTGCCCCTCCTGTGAGAAAAATCTGCCCTATAGAGAAGAACCCCCCACCTTGATCGGGGAAAAGCAATACCCCTGCGCTGTGGCCCTCTACTACGACGGCCCTGTCCGGGCCGGGGTAAAGGCGCTGAAGTTCGGAAAAAAATCCTGGCGGGCGAAGGTCTTCGCCCGCTATGTCGCCCAAGCGGCGGCGGAGCGCCTCGCCGGGGAGTTCGACGCGGTGACGTTTGTACCCGTCAGCCTCCGGCGAAACTTTGAGAGGGGCTTCGACCAGGCCCGCCTCCTGGCGGAGGCCACCGCCGAAATCTGGGGCGTCAGGGCGGAACCGATGCTGAAAAAGATCCGTCATACAAAGGCGCAATCCTCGCTGACGGACCCGACGCGGCGGAAGGAGAACGTGAAGGACGCCTACGCCGTCCCGCGGCCGGAACGGGTGCGGGGCCGCCGCTTTCTGCTCATCGACGACGTGTGCACCACCGGGAACACCCTGGCCGCCGCCGCGGACGCGCTCATGGAGGCGGGGGCCGAGCGCGTGGTCTGCGCCGCCCTGGCGGGCGGGCACGGGGGCGCCCGGAGGGAAAACAGGAATAATTTGGAAAATTAAGAAAGAAAGTCCTCTCAATCGCTTGCAAAATTTGGACGGGCTTAGTATAATGGTTTTTTAGAGTATCAGCAAAGAATTTGCTCAAAATAGAATCGACAACTGACGAGGTGGAAAGGTATGTGCGCTTTCGCAAAAGACATTGGCATTGATCTGGGTACTGCTTCCGTATTGGTATACGTGAAAAATAAAGGGATCGTTCTCAACGAGCCCTCCGTGGTGGCCATGGATAAGAACACCGGCAAGCTCCTCAAGGTGGGCGAGGAGGCCCGGCAGATGCTGGGCCGCACCCCCGGCAACATCGTGGCCATCCGTCCCCTCCGGGAGGGCGTGATCTCCGACTACGACATGACCGAGCGGATGCTCAAGGAGTTCATCCGTAAGGTCTCCGGGTTCATGGTCTTCAAGCCCCGGGTCATTATCTGCGTCCCCTCCGGCATCACAGAGGTGGAGGAGCGCGCCGTGGTGGACGCGGGCATCCAGTCCGGGTGCCGCCGGGTGTACCTCATCGAGGAGCCCATCGCCGCCGCCATCGGCGCGGGCATCGACATCATGAAGCCCGACGGGCACATGGTGGTGGACATCGGCGGCGGCACCGCCGACATCGCCGTCATCTCCCTGGGCGGCGTGGTGGAATCCGCCTCCATTAAGGTGGCCGGGGACCAGTTCAACGAGGCCGTGGTCAAGTATATGCGCCGCAAGCACAACATCCTGGTAGGCGACAGCACGGCGGAGAAGATGAAGATCGCCATCGGCTGCGTCTACCCCCGGGAGGAGGAGGCGTTCATGGACGTGAAGGGCCGGTGCCTGCTCACGGGCCTGCCTAAGACCATTACCGTGTCCTCCGCCGAGATGATGGAGGCCTTCGAGGAGCCCACCGAGCGGATCCTGGAGAGCATCCACGCCGTGCTGGAGCGGACGCCCCCGGAGCTGGTGGCGGACGTGTCCACCAACGGCATCATGATGACCGGCGGCGGCAGCATGGTCTACGGCTTCGATAAGCTCATTACCTCCCGCACCGGCATTGCCACCTCTGTGGCGGAGAACGCCATCGCCTGCGTGGCCGAGGGCACGGGACGGAGCCTGGATATGATCACCGATATGCAGGAGGGCACCATGAACCTCTCCCGCCGCAGGCAGGTCAACTGAGCCCCGTTTTCCGGATCGTTCTACAAAAATTTGTTTTTCTCTTGCAAAAGCATCGGGAATCTGATAGAATAGTGCAGCGTTCCGCCTGCGGGCGGGACTTGCCCCATGTTTATTATCCGTTGGAGGTTTCGATACATGTCTAAAAAATCGATCAGTCAAAAGCAAGCGGACAGGGAGAAGCAGGAAAATCACACCCTTAACCGCATCTACTATGTGTTTCTGTTGGGCCTGGCTGCGGAGTGCTATCTGTTTTTAGTCTACCGCGGCTACGCCTGGGGCTCGGTGAGCTCCACGCTGGCTTGGCACAAGGTGCTCACGGCGGCCACATGGCTGGGCCTGGCGGCGCTGGTGGTCGGTGCGGTGGGCGCATTCCTCAAGCGGAAGGAGCGGAAGCTGCGCCGGATCATGACATGGGTGGCCGGTGTGGGCGCATTTTTCCTGCTCTCCGGTTGGGTCGTCACCCGGTTCTTTACCAACGGGGTGGGCGTGACCGCCATGTGCATCCTGGTGCCCATTGTGGCGGTGCTGGCCCTGGTATACCTGCTCTACCAGCACGAGTGCGCGCTGTGCTCTGTGATCCTCAGCGGGGCCATGTTCAGCGTCTGGCTGCGGGGCGCGTCGGACGCGTCCGCCTCCTGGCGCGTCCTGGTGATGGTCGGGTGCATCGTGGTGGCTGCGGGCATTGCGGCCGTGCTCTTCCTGACGGACAAGGCCAGGAAGAACGACGGCAAACTGTGGAAGCTGCGGGTGTTCTCGGTGGAGTGCGACTACCGGATCGTCTACGCCGTGCTGGCGGTAGCTGCGGCAGCGGTGCTGCTGGCGGCGTTCCTGCCTGCGCTGACCTACTACCTCATGTGGGGCCTGGGTGTGCTTCTGTTCGCGGAGCTGGTGTTCTACACCACGAAGCTGATGTAACGGCAGGCATTTTGATTGCACTGCAAAGGCGCTATCCTGCCGGATAGCGCCTTTCACGTTTTATTGGAGCGATATTTATGGATAAACTGGCGGTACTCAAGCAATATTTCGGCCACGATGCCTTCCGGCCCGGCCAGGAGACGCTGGTGGATGCGGCGCTGTCCGGCCGGGACGTCCTGGGCATCATGCCCACCGGCGGAGGCAAGTCCCTGTGCTACCAGGTTCCCGCCATGCTGCTGCCCGGCGTGACATTGGTGATCTCGCCGCTGATCTCCCTGATGAAGGACCAGGTGGCGGCGCTGCGGAGCGCGGGCGTCCCCGCCGCCTTTCTCAACAGCTCCCAGGACCTGGAGGAGGCCCGGCAGGTGTGGGGCGCGGTCCGGCGGGACCGGGTCCGGCTGCTGTACGTGGCGCCGGAGCGCCTGGAGAACGCCCGGTTTCTGGAGCTGATGGCCTCCCGGGAGATCCGGATGGTGGCGGTGGACGAGGCCCACTGCATCTCCCAGTGGGGCCAGGACTTCCGCCCCAGCTATCTGAAGATAGCGGATTTTGTCGCCTCCCTGCCCCGGCGTCCCGTGGTGGCCGCCTTCACCGCCACCGCCACTGCCCGGGTACAGGAGGACATCGCCCTCCGGCTGGACCTGCGGGACCCGGTGCGGGTGGTGACCGGCTTCGACCGGCCCAACCTGTTCTTTGACGTGCGGCGTCCCGGCCGGAGGAAGGCGGCGGCGCTGCTCTCCCTGCTGGCGGAGCGCCGGGACAGGAGCGGCATCGTTTACTGCGCCACCCGGTCCGCTGTGGAGCGGGTCTGTGAGGAGCTGGAGGCCCAGGGGTTCTCCGTCACCCGCTACCACGCGGGCCTCAGCGAGGAGGAGCGCCGGGAGAACCAGGACGACTTTCAGTTTGACCGCAAGCAGATCATGGTGGCCACCAACGCCTTTGGCATGGGCATCGACAAGTCCAACGTGAGCTTTGTCATCCACTACAACATGCCCAAGAATCTGGAGTCCTACTACCAGGAGGCGGGCCGCGCCGGGCGGGACGGCGAGGCGGCGGACTGCATCCTCCTCTACGGCCCGGGAGACGTGGCGACGGCCAGGGTGCTGCTCTCCCGGGGCGACGAGGGGCCGGACCCCCAGGGGATGGAGCGCCTGGAGGCCATGGTGGACTACTGCAAGACGGACGAGTGCCTCCGGGGCCGCATCCTGTCCTACTTCGGCCAGCCGCACCCCGACCGGTGCGGCAGCTGCGGCAACTGCCAGGGCCTGTTCTCCGCTGCGGACATCACGGTGCCCGCGCAGATGATCCTCTCCTGCGTCAAGCGGGTCCGGGACAAGCTGGGGTACTACGTGGGGGCCTCCCTCATTGTCCAGGTGCTGCGGGGCAGCGGCAGTCGCCGGGTCCGGGCGCTGGGTCTGGACGAGCTGTCCACCTACGGCCTCATGCGGGAGGTCCCCCGGGAGCAGCTCGCCGCCTACCTGGACTGCCTGGAGGCCAAGGGATACCTCTGCACCGAGGCGGAGCACTCCACGCTGCGCCCGGGCCCGGGGGCGGGCGGCGTCCTCTTCCGGGGGGAGCGCGTATCCATGACCAGCCGGGTGGAGCGGCAGACTGCGCCCCCGGTCCGGAAGCAGCGGGACGTCCCCGTGGCGACAGACGAGGGCCTGCTCTCCGCGCTGAAGGCGGAGCGGACCCGACTGGCCCGGCAGGAGGGCGTGCCGCCCTACATCATCTTCTCCAACGCCGCCCTGGCGGACATGGCCGCCAAGGAACCCCGGACGATGGAGGAATTTCTGGAGGTCTCCGGCGTGGGCCGGGTCAAGGCCCAGCGGTACGGGGAGACGTTTCTGGCCGTGGTGGCCGCCTGGGCGGCTTCTGCGGAATAAAAACCCCCTCCCAGTCTGCCCATAGGACCAGACTGAGAGGGGTTGCTTTAATCAAATGACTAAAAGCGCAGTACCGTTACCGGGCGGAAATCCTGGAATTGCAGAGGGTCAAGGCCCGTGTTAAAGTTCTTTTTGGATACTTTTTCTTTCAAGAAAAAGTATCACTCCGCCCGGGCCATCGCGGCCTGGAAGTCCTTCTGGTCCCGGAAAATCTCCTGCTTGTAGGGGTTCCGCTTCTGCTCGATGGAGCGCTTGATGATGATACCCAGCACCACCACGTTGACCATCAGCGCAATCACGGCCACCACGCCCTGCATGGTGGGGTCCGCCGCCGCGGGACGCACCGCCGGGTCCATCACGCCCTCGGAGTACAGCGTGGGCAGCACGGCGAAGCGGCCCTCGTCCTGGAACAGGGGGAAGACCTGGGCGAACATGCACCACAGCGCCAGGGTGTTGGCCCGGTTCTGGATCCAGCCGCCCTTGTTCCACAGGGCGTTGGCGAAGGTGGGGGCCAGCAGCAGGGCCAGGCCGCAGTACCAGGCGTGGGTGGGCAGGTTGTTGTAGGTATACTCAAAGTTCCACAGGTCGTAGGCCAGGATGTAGAAGAAGGTCATATCGGGCCAGAGCATGTCCTTGTGGTCCTTGGAGGCGTAGATGCCCCACCATCCGGTCATGCACAGGATGTTGACGATGCCCGCAATGCCGTTGACCCAGTTCCACCAGCCGCCGTACAGCCACACGTTCTCGCTGGACAGCCACCACCGGTCGCCGTACTGCTGGAGGGCCATGAAGCCCTTCACGCCGGACTCAAAGTCGCTGACCACGGCAATCATGATGTTGATGGCCACGATGACGAAGGGGAAGACCTTGAACCACTCGGTTTTGCCGATGCTCCACTTGTACTTGAGCATCATGAAACCGATGCACCCCGCCGTGGCGGCGTAGAGCTTGGCGTAGTGGAACCAACTGTTCATGTGGGTATAGGTCTGGTTGTTCAGGGCCCAGTCCATGCCCATGGCCGCGCAGACGTAAATGGCGATAAAGTACACCGTCAGCACGCCGGGCAGAATCAGAAAGCAGAAGATGCCCCCCTGCTTACTCCGCCGGGCCACCTCGTTGGCCAGCACCAGCCCCGTGAACACCAGCAGCCACCCCAGCAGCTGCCAACCGGCTCCGTCGCCGTAAACCTGGAATAACATTTGAAAAATTCCTCCTCATTCTCTTTTTTCACCCGCGCCGGGCGCCCCCGGCGCGGGTGCTTTTCACACACGTTTATCCTCTTGTCCACTCCCGGACCTGGCGGCGCAGCCAGTCGGTCCAGGCGGACATCCCCTCCCCGGTCTTCGCGGAGACGGGGAAGATTTGCAGCTTGGGGTTGCGCATCAGCGCATACTCCCGAACCTTCTCCAGATCAAAATCAAAGTAGGGCAGCACGTCGATCTTGTTGATGAGCAGCACATCGCACACCGTGAAGATCAGGGGGTACTTCAGGGGCTTGTCGTGCCCCTCCGGCACCGAGAGGATCATGGCGTTCTTTACCGCCCCGGTGTCGAACTCTGCGGGACACACCAGGTTCCCCACGTTCTCCAGCACCACCAGGTCCAGGTCCGCCGTGCCTAGCTCCCGGAGGCCCTGCTCCGTCATGCCCGCGTCCAGGTGGCACATCCCGCCGGTGTGGAGCTGGATGCTCTTCACCCCGGCCCTCGCCACCGCAGCCGCGTCCACGACGGAGTCGATGTCCGCCTCCATGACGCCGATTTGCAGCTCCCCCTTCAGCGCCTCGATGGTCCGCAGCAGGGTGGTGGTCTTCCCCGCGCCGGGGGAGGACATGAGGTTCAGCAGAAACGTCCTCTCCGCCTTCAGCCCCGCCCGGATCCGGTCCGCCTCCCGGTTGTTGTCCGCAAAGACGCTCTCCTTGATCTCGATGACTTTATACGCTTCCATCGGGCTCCTCCTTGACGGTGATCTCTTTCAGCTCGATCTCATTCCCCTGGCGCAGCCAGGTCCGCTCACTGCCGCAGTGGGGACAGGTCTTCCCCTGGGGCACGGTGGGATAGGTCTGCCCGCACCCCTCGCAGTAGGTCACGGCGGGGATGGTCTCGATGACCAGCTCCGCCTCCCGCATCCGCTCCGTCTTTCGCACCGCCCAGCTCCAGCAGCTCTCCAGCTCCCGGGGGATGGCCCCGGAGACCTCCCCCAGCCGGAGGGTGACGGAGGCCACCGCCGCCGCTCCGTTCTCCTTCGCGGCCTTCTCCACCATGTCGATGACGTGGAATACGATTCCCAGCTCGTGCATGGCCTACTTGCCCTTCTTGGCGGCTTTCTTGATTTTGAACTCCCGCTTGACCATGTAGGGCAGGATGGCCTTCATCTTGTCCTCCGCCTTCACCATGGTGCTGCACTCGGGTCGCTCCCGGTGGAGGTGGATGGCGTCAAAGCCGCACTTGGTGGTACACACGCCGCACCCGATGCACTTGTTGGGGTCCACCACGGACGCGCCGCAGCCCAGGCACCGGGCGGTCTCCGCCCGGACCTGCTCCTCGGTAAAGGTCTCGCTGCCGTCCCGGAAGGTGCGGCGCAGGGCCTCGTTATAGCCGGGCTTCTGCCGGGGAGCGGTGTCGTAGTTGAGGTCGATGAGGGCGTTTTTCTTGTCCAGCTCGATAAACTCCCGGCGGTTGCGGCCGATGGTCAGACTGGTGTTGGGCTGGACGAACCGGTGGAGGGACACGGCGGCCTCCTTACCGGCGGCAATGGCGTCGATGGCGAACTTGGGGCCGGTGTATACGTCGCCGCCCACGAAGATGTCGGGCTGGGCGGTCTGATAGGTCAGCTTGTCGGCCACGGCGCCCTGGCCCCGGCCCAGCTCCACCTTGCTGCCCTTGAGCAGGTCGCCCCAGACGATGGCCTGGCCGATGCTCAAAAACACCCGGTCGCACGCCACGGTGATGGTGTCGTCCTCGTCGTAAGAGGGGTTAAACCGCCCCTCGGCGTCCCAGACGGAGACGCACTTTTTGAAGACAATGCCGGTGACCCTGCCGTTCTCGGTCAGGATCTCCTTGGGGCCCCAGCCGCAGTCCACGGTGACGCCGTCCTCCGATGCCTCCTCGATCTCCTCCTCGGAGGCGGGCATCTTATCCCGGGGCTCCAGGCAGAACATCTTTACGCTCTCCGCCCCACAGCGCACGGCGGTGCGGGCCACGTCGATGGCCACGTTGCCGCCGCCCACCACCACGGCCTTGCCCTTCACGGGATAGCTCTCGTCGCCGCCCACGGTCCGCAGGAAGTCCACAGCGGTCATGACGCCCTGGGCGTCCTCGCCGGGGACATTTGCCTTCCGGCCGCCCTGGCAGCCGATGGCGATGTAAAAGGCTTGATAGCCCTGCTCCCGCAGCTCGTCCAGCGTGACGTCCTTTCCGACCTCCACGCCGCATTTGATCTCCACGCCCATCTGGCGGATGACGTTGATCTCGGCCTCCACCACGTCCTTCTCCAGCTTGAAAGAGGGAATGCCGTAGACCAGCATCCCGCCGGGCTTCTCATTCTTCTCGAAGACGGTGGGCTTGTAGCCCTTCTCCGCCAGGTAGTAGGCGCAGCTCAGACCCGCCGGACCCGCGCCGATGATGGCGATCTTCTCGTCAAAGCCCCCCTGGACCTTGGGGATCACCGGCGTGGGGATGTAGCGGTGCTCTGCGTTCAGGTCCTGCTGGGCGATGAAGCGCTTCACCTCGTCGATGGCTACCGCCTGGTCCACGGTGCCCCGGGTACAGGCGTCCTCGCAGCGGCGGTTGCACACCCGGCCGCACACGGCGGGGAAGGGGTTCTCCCGCTTGATGAGCTGCAATGCCTCCCGGTACTTGCCCTGGGCGGCAAATTTCAGATAGCCCTGGACGGCAATGTGGGCCGGGCAGGCGGTCTTGCAGGGGGAGGTGCCGGTGTCGTAGCAGTTGATCCGGTTCTTATCCCGGTAGTCGATGCTCCACTTCTCCGGGCCCCACTTCACCTCGTCGGGCAGCTCCTGGCGGGGGTACTCGATGGGGCCGTCCTTGGTGCACAGCTTCTGCCCCAGCTTTACCGCCCCGGCGGGGCAGGACTCCACGCAGCGGCCGCAGGCCACGCAATTTTCCGCCTCCACCCGGGCCACGTAGGCCGAGCGGCTCATGTTGGGGGTGTTGAAGAGCTGGCTGGTGCGAAGGGCGTTGCACACGTTCACGTTGCAGTTGCAGATGGCGAAGATCTTCTCCTGACCGTCGATGTTGGTGATCTGGTGGACGAACCCGTTCTCCTCCGCCCGGCGGAAGATGTCCAGGGCCTCCTCCTTGGTGATGTACCGGCCCCGCTTGGTCTCCACGATGTAGTCCGCCATGTCGCCCATGGCGATGCACCAGTCGTCGGCACAGTCGCCGCAGCCCTCCCCCAGCTTGGCCCGGGAGGGGCGGCAGGAGCACATGCTGGCGGCGTACTTGCCCTCATACTTGTCCATCCAGTAGGAGATATGTTCGATGCTCAAAGACCGGTTTTCCGCCTCGATGGCCTTCTCCACAGGGATGACGTGCATCCCGATGCCCGCGCCTCCGGGGGGCACCATGGGGGTGATCTTCTCCAGGGGCAGGAAGGTCATGCGCTCAAAGAAGGCGGCCACCTCCGGGTGCTCGTCGATGTCCTCCTGGCGCATGTTGAAGAACTCCGCGCTGCCGGGGACGTACTGGGGCAGGACGTAGCGCTTCTCATGGCCGGGGTTCTTTCCGTCCAGGTTCTCCCAGTTGTACTCAATGAGGCCCACCCAGGCCATCTCGTCCAGCAGCTTTTGGAGCTTTTCCGCCTCCATGCCGGTGAGCTTCTGGATCTGCGCAAAGGTCTTGGGCTTGCGGACCTTCATCTTCAGGGCCACGTCGGCCATCTCGTCGGTGACCCGCCCGGCCAGGCCCCAGTATTCCGGGTCGTCGCCCGTGATGCCGTGGAGCTTGGCGGGCACCCGGTCGGTGATCATCTGGCCCAGCTTGAGGATCTTTTCCCGGGGCTGGTCTGTGCGGGGGATCTGGAAGGAGAGCTTGCTCTCATCCATGGGCATGTTGGATTTTGTCTGTTTTCCCATTCTTGTTTTTCCTCCTCATTTCCTTTCGTGCGGTTGGTGGGGACCACGGTCCGCCTCAACCGGCGGGAGTGGGGACGGCTCTTGCCATATGAAGTATTTTATGCTATTTTAGTGGGGAAGTAAAGGACTATCCTTTGGCGATTCTTCTAAAGATATACAGGCAGAATTTAAGGTCGTGGTCGGACCAGAAGGAGGACGCTGTGGAATTTAAGGAAATTGTGGCCCCGTCCATCCGGGAGCTGTTCGTGCAGCAGGTGGTGGGGATGATCCTCTCCGGACAGCTGCGTTCCGGGGACAAGCTGCCCACGGAGCGGGAGCTGGCCGACGAGATGAAGATCAGCAAAACCGCCGTACACGAGGGCATCCGGGAGCTCCACCGCCTGGGGTTTCTGGACGTGACCAGCCGCCGGGGGGTGTCCGTGGCGGACTACGCCCAGACGGGGACGCTGGACACGCTCCTGGCTATCATGCGCTACCACGGCGGGCAGCTGGACGCCAAGACCTGCCGGAGCATCCTAAAGGTCCGCTACTATCTGGAGGGCCCCGCCTTCCTGGAGCTGGCCGCCAGCCATACCGACGCGGACCTGGCGCGGCTGGACGAGCTGTATGGGCAGGCGGAGGCAGCGTCCCGCGAGGGGGTATACGCCTTTGCCAACGCGCTGTTCCGCTACCACCGCACGGTCACCTTTCTCAGCGGGAACTCCATCACGCCCCTGATCCTCAACGCCTTCTCCCCGGTGAGCCTGGAGTTCTGGCGGGAGTATATCGAGGTCTTCGGCGCGGACTCCTGTCTGGAGCGGCTGAAGGGTTTCACCGACCATATCCGCGCCGGAGAGGGGGAGGCGGCTGTGGCGCTCTTTCGGGAGGGCTTGGAGGAGTTCGAGCGGCGGACAGAGCGGACCGGGTTTATGCGGGTGGATTGAATGATCATTTTGAAAAATATCAAAATTTTGGCCCGGGAGCTGCGCGCCCCCGGACTCCGCGCCTACTTTTGCCGCGCGGCAAAAGTAGGCAAAAACGCGCTTAAACCTACGGTTTAAGAATCCCTTGGGGCATCGCGCGAAGCGCGATACCTTATGACGTGGGCTGTTTTGTTACGCTACGACCTGGTGGACTGGCTTTTCTCCCCGGTTCCCTGGGCCGTCAGAGGGCGAAGCGCTGGCGGATGCGCCCTATCGGGGGCCTCACGCTGCACTTTGGCGCGGTGGGCCTTATACTATTAGGTCCGATTCTGCTGATAGTTGCACGAATCTGGTCAACTGATTTGAAAAATTTTTCATAAATTTTGTCCCCCGGCGCGTATGCGCCGGGGGACAGTTGCTATGGATTAGGATTTGCTGAAATTTGCTTTAGAGGCCGTCGGGAAGCTAGGCGCTCTCCGCTATGTTCTCGCAAAAGCGCATGAGAATCATAGCCACCTGGGCGCGGTCCGCCCGGCCGCCGGGAACCAGGGTGTAGCTGGTCACGCCGGAAATCAGCTCCTCGGCAACCGCCCACTGCATGGCCTCCAGGGCGTAAGCGCTGATGTCACAGGCATCGGTGTAGGCGGACAGATCGGCGCGCTTGCCGGTGTCATAACCCTTGAGCTGGGCGTAGCGGTACAGGATCGCCGCCAGCTGCTCGCGGGTGATGTCCTGGGTGGGCTTGAAAATGGTGTCGCTGTAGCCCTTGACCACGCCGTTGGCCGCGCCCCAGGCGACGGCGTCGGTGTACCATTCACCCGCCGCAACGTCCGTGAAGGCGGAGGCCGCCGCGTTGGGCTCGCCCTCCAGGCGGTGGAGGATGGTCACGATCATACCGCGCTCCGTGGAGAGCGTGGGGGCGAAGGTGGTTTCATTGATGCCCTTCATCAGGCCCCTGTCGAACACGTAGGCCACCGCGTCACGATACCACATGTCATCGGCCACGTCGCGGAAGAGCAGGGGAAGCCTGTCAAGCGGTGTCTCGTCATCCGTGATGGTGGTGCCGGGGTCCAGCGGGGTCGGATTGTCGGTGATGGTGGACGGCGGGGTAGTCGTACCCGTGCCGCCGCCGGTGGGATAGGTGGGCGTGATGCTAGGATAAAACTCAGGATAGGTAGGCACGATAGGATCGGTAGGCTGAGGATCAGTAGGCTGAGGGTTGACAGGTGTAGAAGTAACTTGGATATACCAAGGGAGCTTGTAGGTCCTCTTCTCAAAAGTATCCTCGGTTCCCTGCGTATATGTAACTATCACCGCGTAATTTCCAGGTTCAGCAGGCCGCATAGATACATCTCCCAATGCACTCCAATACTTCTCGGGAAGAATGAATGTGCTTTCATCTACAGCTTCAAAAGAAAGGGAAAAACTATCGGATTCAGCGGTTAAAAGCTGCGGATTTGGAATTGGGAAGTCAGCGGGACGACTAGCTGTGTTGATTTCCCCACCAAAAATATTGAGCGAATCACCAAAGTAAGGCATATTATCCGTTACAACGGGATAGTTCCGATCAATGCAACCAACGAGCTGTCCAACCATGTTTTTTTCTGCGCTTTTCAGCTCATTTGCTATATGGAAGGAACAATAGGTATCTGTTATCTTGCTCCACTGCTCGAACTCTGGCTTCCACCCGTGATTAAATGTATTGCTGAAAATACCCCCTGCATATAGAACTTTGCCGGACGGCATTCCTTCGCTTTTCACATTTGTAAGGATGATACAGTTGGAAACCTCTACATTCACATAGGGATTCCCTGCGCATCCGCCAATACGAATGTCTGTAGAAGTCGCATCTGGACTAGCAGATAGCGTTGTTCTAGCTACAGTATCCTTGACATCGAACGCACTGCTGCCGCTGGATCCAACCACACCACCTACATATCCACCAGAAACGCTCACAGCATTGACGATGCATCCATAAACATGTCCCCATGCAGAAATACCGCAAATGCCGCCAGAAGCAGCTCTGCCTACAATGATGCTGCTGTCTACAATGCAGTTTTCAGCAGTAGGATTTGTGCAGAGTCTTCCCGTAATGCCACCGGTAGGGCCGGTAGAGCAATTAGTTATCGAGCAGTTTACTACCGCGCAATTTTCAATTTTGGTATTCCCGTGAATGTATCCAGCGTATGCGCCGACATAATTATACCCGCTCGCATTGCTGCATTCTATTTCGCAATCTTCCAAGGTAACATTTTTGATCAGAGAGCCGCCGTTTACATGTCCAAAAAGACCGGTAAATTCACCATAGCTCCCGTCATTATAAATTCTCAGACCCGAAATAGTATGACCGGCTCCATCGAAAACCGCGCCATTAAAGGAATGCGTTTCTGTACCATATCCATCAGATGTAGGCTTCTTGTATACGCCAATAGGCTCGAATCCATGACCACCATTATAGAAGAGGCCATCCGTATCAAAATCCCGTGCTGTAAAGACAATATCATTTGCTAATTGGAAATAGCCTGTTGTATTGCCGTTAGAGTCCAAGTGTGTACGAATATTGTTCAGGTCCTCTTTTGTTTTGATCAAATGCGGACTGTTTTCTGAGCATTCCGTACAATTAAACCAATCAGCCGTAATGCCAGTCACAGAGCACTGTACCACCAGCTCCTTAAAATTACCAAAACTGTCTTCTGGTGCTGGAAGTCTTGCTGTAATGACAGCAAGACCGAGGCGATGGATGGTGACAACACCGTTTTGGTCAACTGATGCAATAAGGTTGTTGCTGCTGCCCCATATAATTTCACGATTGGCTGATTCCACCTCAACGGTTCTAGTCACTTCAAGCGCAATGGTATCTCCGACATTTTGTACAATGTTGCTCTTAGATAACTCCAGTTTCCGATCTTTCCAGCTGCGGGTTTCAGTATCCAGAAAATATCTTCCTTCAGAGGTCGGTGTTTTGTCAAAAGTGCAGTTTGTAACTCCTTCTTGGATTAAGAAGTTACGTGTATTACCCTGTTTGGGCTCAACATTACTTTTGAAGTGGCAATCTGCCACAATCCATTTCACGCCTCCGTTGTTGCTGAAGTTCATTTCAACATTGCCATCAAAAATGGCATTTTGACACTTAAATTTGGGAACCTGTCCCTCTGGTCCAAGGAGAGCTACGACATTTCCGGTCTCATTTCCAGTCAATGTTACTTTTCCGTCGCCCGAACGGATTTCTACTGTGCCACCGTTCATCTGTATGCCATTAGATGTAGAAGCGTCGGCAAAGGAAATCTCTCCACTGCCAACAATGGTAAATGTCGAAGTGTAAAATACAGATATGCAATAGTTTCCCGTAACAGCCGCAGAGAACGACAACTTATGTCCATTCAAGCAGAGTACAATGTTTTGAGCATGTGAAAAGTCAATGAGTTTTGTGCTGACTATATCGTCATTTAGGGAGATCGTTCCTTCTTGGAGACAGGAAAATGCGTCGGCAAAAGTATCTCCATTGACCTCTTCAGGAATGCTCATACCCCTTTTGCAGGTGCCTGTCACAGTGAACAGCTTTGTACTCTCTTCAACTTCCGGAATCACTACAGGTGAATTCAACGCCTCACTGACAAGGCTCAGAACGGTTCCCTGCTCCTCCGTCAGCACCAAGTCGTTGGCCTCGGCAAAAGCGCAGATTGCCGCGATTTGGTCGTAAACAGCCTTATCCTCCGATGTCACGGCCTCGGGCGCGGGCAGATTGGCAATCATGAACTCCAAGGCGGCCACCGCCTCTGCAAGTTTTGCAGCAGCTTCCGCTTCCTCGGCGGCTCTTCTCGCCTCTTCCTCTGCCTGGAGCCTTGCCGCTTCTTCTGCCGCAGCCTTCTCCGCCGCTTCCTTGTCGGCTTGCTGCTTGGCGGCGCAGGCTTCACAGGGCTCGTTGCAGAAATCCGCGCCGCAGGTCTCGGGTTCGCAGGTGCATCCCTCTACGCCGCAGGCGCAAAGGACAGGCTCATTGCCTTCATCAGGAATGATCTCCTCCTCCGCAAAGGCTGTGACCTGGACCAAGCCCAGGCACATAACCAGGGCCAGGAACATTGCAAGTCCGCGCTTGCGTAAATGTTTCAAATTCTTCATAAATTTCTTCCTTTCTTTGCATGATTTCGGACGCAAAGTGTCCGGTAACCGAACGAGCATGACGCGGAAAGCCGCGTTTTAGCCTCTGGTTTTGCCGTCCCAGCGTTTCCACTGGTTTGCCATTGCAACCGGTCGAGCGTGGGTGATCCCCGACGCACCTGGCTTTGCGTCCCATTGTTTCCAATGGTTTGCCGAAAAATGATAATACTGTGCAGGGATTAAAGTTGCGGACGTTGCGGTCCGTGGCCCACCCCGGTGTGTTCCGGGGCAGTCTGCTCCATGCGCATTCCTCCTCTGCTGCGTTATCGTCGAACTCCGTTGGGACGTATACACCACCCGACCCGCCCCGAGGGTGTGGCGGTAACGGGAGTATACCCTTATTGGTTCGCGGCCCGGTTTTGTTCAAACTCTGCCAGGAAGGGGGCGAACAGCTCCTCCTCCGCCTGCTTCCGGGCCTTGACTGCATCATCAAACAATTTGTAGCTGCCCAGATGGTAGCGTTTTCCTTTGAAACAGATGGAGGCCCGCCAGGTCCGTTTTCGCACATTCCAATCCACGCCGGGAACGCCGCTGGTATTGTTGCACCGCCTCGTACTGGCCCGAATCATCTCCACACAGGTGCCGTCCACAAACGTCAGGCGGTTTTCGATTCCCGCGCCGTGGGCGCAGCCGCAGCTAACGGTCCGTCCGTCGCGAAGACGGCTGGTTTTGACGACCGTCTCGTTCCCACAGTCACAGCGGCATAGCCAGGCAGTGCGGGAGCCGATATTCTCCGCCGGGGCCAGGACGGTTAATCTTCCGAACCGCTGTCCGGTCAAATTGAGCTTTTTCGTGGAATGGCGCATGTTTCCCGCACCTCCCTCTGTAGACGAAATTTTTATTTTGTCCTTTGGTTGCACGTTTTTAGGCAACTAACCGCACATGTCATACATAAAAAGGCATGAAACCTAAGGGCTGCGAAAAAATGTTTTTGCAGTCCTTGGATTTTCATGCCCATTTTTCGTTAAACCGCTGATTTTGAAAAACTATCTTCCCTTTTTAGGAGGTTGTGCTATAATAATTTCAGACCCACTATGTATGGCAACCGGACAAAATAAAAATTTTGTCAACATGACGAAAGTCACGTGACCAGCCCCAACTTTTCCAGCTGCCGC
>CAJUPS010000050.1 GCA_910588045.1 uncultured Oscillospiraceae bacterium
CCCCCGTAATCAGGGGATTCTCAAGGGTGGCGTAGCCCCCTTGAGGGTGCTTTTGCTTCTTTTCGCACAAGCGAAAAGAAGGCCCGCCCCGGCAGGGGCAAATCTAAAACAAGATTTAAGCCAGGGCCGCCGCGCAGCGGCGGCAGATCACACCATCTTCTCCGGGTCAACAATCTGCTCGTATTCCTCCGCTGTCAAGAACCCCTCCTGGAGGACCGCTTCCCGCAGGGTAATCCCCCGGAGATGGGCCGTGCGGGCCGCCTGGCCCGCCTTCTCATATCCGATTCTGGGTGTGAGACAGGTCACCAGCATCAAGGAGCGCTGGAGATACTCCGCCATCTTCTCCCGGTCCGCCCGCAGCCCCTCCAGACAATTTCTCCGGAAGGACTCCATCCCATCCGCCAGCAGGCGGGCGGATTGAAGAAAATTATAAGCGATCACCGGCATGAAGACGTTCAGCTCAAAATTCCCCTGACTGGCGGCGACGCCGACGGCGGCGTCGTTGCCCATCACCTGTACTGCAATCATCGTCACCGCCTCGCACTGGGTGGGATTCACCTTTCCCGGCATAATGGAGCTGCCGGGCTCGTTCTCCGGAATCGTGATCTCCCCCAGACCGCACCGGGGACCGCTGGCCAGCCAGCGCACATCGTTGGCCATCTTCATCAGGTCCGCCGCCAAGGCCTTCAGGGCCCCGTGGGAGAAGACCACGCCGTCCTTGCTGGTGAGGGCGTGGAACTTGTTGGGGGCCGTGATAAATTCATGACCGGTGAGCTCCGTGAGCAGCGCGGCGCTTCTCTCCGCAAATCCGGCGGGGCAGTTGAGCCCTGTTCCCACCGCCGTGCCCCCTAAGGCCAGCTGCCGCAGCGGCGGCAGCGAGGCGGCTATGTACGCCTCCGCCGCCTCCGCCATGGCCCGCCAGCCGGAAATCTCCTGGGAGAACCGCAGGGGCACCGCATCCTGGAGGTGGGTCCGGCCGATCTTGATGACATCCCCGTTCTCCCCCTCCAGACGCCGGAGGGTCCCCGTCAGACGCGCCAGGGCGGGCAGCACCCGCTCCTCCAGTGCGCACACCGCCGCCACGTGCATGGCGGTGGGGAAGGTGTCGTTGGAGCTCTGGGACATATTCACATGGTCGTTGGGGTGGACCGCCGTCTCCGGGTCCATCCGGGCGCACAGGTGGGAAATGACCTCGTTGACGTTCATATTGGACTGGGTGCCGCTGCCGGTCTGCCAGACCTTCAGGGGGAACTCCCCGTCCCACTGGTGCTCCAGAATTTCATCGCAGGCGGCGGCGATGAGCGCACACCGGCGCCCGTCCAGCTTCCCCAAATCGCGGTTGGCCAGGGCGGCCGCCTTCTTCAACAGCGCAAAGGACCGGATGATCTCCTCCGGCATCCGCTCGGTGCCGATGGCAAAGTTTTCCAGACTCCGCTGGGTCTGCGCACCCCACCAGTGGTCCGCAGGCACCGCCACGGGACCCAGGGTGTCCCGCTCCATGCGGACGTTTCCCTCAGACATAGTCAGTCTCCTTTCAGGCATATCTCACTCCCCTTTAGCATAGCAAATCCCGGGGGAAAATACAACTCTCTAAAATCTTAAAAATAAAGAGATGATACGAATTTGATACAAAATTTTGCAGAATCTGATACATCGCTCTGGGAAAATAAGTCCGATAAAAGGCAATTCTGTCTAAAAAAAGGTGATTTTCCATGAAGTGGACCGATAGAGCATTCCCCGCGCTCCTCCTGGCCGTCCTCCTGCTTCTGCCGTCCTGTGACAGCAAGGACCGCCAGGTCCACAGGGTGGACTTCCAGACCGCCCCCGCCTATGAGGCGGAGGACATCGCCCTGCCCGTTCCCACCGGGGACCTGCTCGGATGCTGCACCGACGGGACCTCCATATACCTCCTGGCCGATGAAAAGAACGGGGAGGAAGTCCGGTCCCACCTCTGCCGGGTGGACCTGGCAGAGGGCACGGCGGAGGAGCTGGACGGTTTCCAGTCCGTAGAGCCGCCGGAGGAGGGGTACAAGAACACGTTGGGCCCCATTCTGGCCCCGGATGGCACACTGTGGCTCTATGAGACGCTGTCTATTACCCGCTATGACCTGCCGGAGGACTTCGACCCGGAGAAGGAGGCGGTCGGTAAATATTACACCGGGCGGGACGACTTCCACCACCTGCGCCAGCTGGACCCCGCCACAGGGCGGGAGAAAAGGCTGGTGGACCTCAGCGACGCGGTGCGAGCCCTGGAGGTCTCGGACATTTTCGACGTGGCGGGGTTCACGGTGGACGGCGGGGGAAACATCTACTTCGCCGGGACCGGCGGCGTGGCGGCGCTGGACAAAAAGGGGAACTTCCTGTTCACCCTGGAGGCCGACCTGCCCTATCGCTCTACATACAACACTGCCGGGAATACCCTGACCCTGCTGCCCGACGGCACGGCGGCCCTGCTGACCGTCCAGCCCGGCGGGAAGCGGGAGGTCCGCACTATTGACCCTGCCGCCAAAACCTGGGGCAAGGAGCGGTACGAGCTGCCCACCGGCGTGGACCTGCTCTACGGCGGGACCAACGGCTTTTTGTTCTACTACACCAGCGGCGGCGCACTCTGCGCCTGGGAGCCGGAGGGGGAGGAGGGGCGACTGCTCCTGAACTGGTCTGCGGCGGACCTGGACGGCTCGGTCATGTGCTTCGCGCCCCGGGACGGGGGAGAGCTGGCGGCGCTGACCATCACGCAGAAGGGGTCCTTCCAGGACGAGGACTACTGGTATAACACCGACATCCGGCTATCCATGCTGTCCCCCACGGACAAGAGCCCGTCGGAGGGCAAGACCAAGCTGGTCTACGGTACGATTGGCACCAACAGCGTTATGCGCAGCAGGATCAAGCAGTTCAACGACAGCAGCGACGCCTACTACATCGAGCTGCGCAACTACGCGGGCGACGGCGTGGAGACGTTCGATGCGACCAGGGACGTCCGGGATGCCGCGCTGAAGCTCTTCAGCGCGGAGATCGCCTCCGGACGGGCCCCGGACATCTGGGATGTCAGCCTGCCCATCGACCTGTACGCCCGGAAGGGACTGCTGGAGGACCTGTGGCCCTGGATCGACGGAGACCCGGAAATCAGCCGGGAGGACCTCATGAGCCACGTGCTGGACTGCGCCAGCGTGGACGGCAAGCTCTACAAGGTGTTCAACTCCTTCTCCATCGACACCCTCGCGGCGCGTTCGGAGGTGGTGGGGGACCGGAGCAGCTGGACGCTGGAGGAGATGCTGGACTACTACGAGGCCATGCCCGAGGGCAGTACGCTCCTGGGGATCGGCTACGGCAAGGAGGGCACGCTCTATCACCTGATCAACTACACCATTGATCAGTGGATCGACTGGACCACCGGGGAATGCCGGTTTGATTCGGAGGAGTTCAAGGCCCTGCTGGAGCTGTGCGGCAGCAGGGAGGACGATACCTCCCCCTTCAGTGAGGACCCGGAAAAGCGGAGCAATCTGGCCAACGGCGTGGACTTCCGGGAGGGAAGGCAGCTGCTGTATCCCGCCTTGTTGGACGGGGTGGGGGATATTCTACACAATGAAGCGCTGGCCGCCGGGCCCCAGTGCCTGACGGACTACGAGACCTATTTGAACGAAAACAATATCTGGGGCGCCCGGGTGGATGACGACGGAAACTGGCGGGATGAAAGTGCGCTGGTTTGCCAGGCTCTCAGCATGGCGGATAGTTACAGGCGCAGCGGGAGGTTCATATGGAACGCTCTGTCACCGGCCGCAGTCTTCGGCGCGGTGGAGGGCGGCGGCTACGTGTCCTATCCGGGCGCTCCCTCCCGCAGCGGCGCGGGCAGCTGCTTTGTCCTGCCGCATTGGGCTGGCGGCTTTGCGAATAACCAGTTGGGCATCTCCGCCTCCTGCCAGGCCAAGGAGGGGGCCTGGGCCTATGTGCGGCAGTGCCTGCTGTCCGGCGGGGCCGACTCAGTGAAAACAGAGGATGTGACCTATCTGAGCAGAGGGTTCCCCGTCAACAAGGCGGACTTTGACCGTCTCCTTGAGCCCCGGTGGTTCCAGTATGAGGACGAGGACGGAAATCTGGAATATGTGCTCGACCAGGAGGGGAACCGGATCGAGGAGCCCCAGGACGTTCAGCCGGTCCCCGCCCACTATGCGGATGTGGAGGTCTCCATGGTGCTCTACCAGCTCGCACCCAATGAGGCGCAGATGGAGCGGTTCTGGGCGCTCTACAACGCAACCAGCTGCGTACAGGATACGGAGAGCGATGTGCTGCTGATCGTCACGGAGCAGGCAAGACCCTACTTCGCCGGGGACAAGTCCCTGGATGAGACGGCGGACCTGATCCAGCGCAGGGTGAACCTGTATGTAAACGAGAATCGCTGAACAGGCGAATAAAGGGCGGCATGACCGGGAATATCTCGGTCATGCCGCTTTCTGTGTCAGGATTCCATGTGCTTCCCCAGGAAGGACGCGATAGTCTGGGCCAGCTTGTATTCGGTCTCGCCGGTGACCAGGTTCTCGCCGTCCTCCACGAACAGCACCAAGCCCAACGCGTCGCCCTCGGAGATAATGGGCGCGGCCACGGCGGTGCGGTACTTGTCGCCGGACTCGGTGACAAAGACGCTGCGCTCCTCTCCGGCGTGCTGATAGATGCGCCGGTCCTCCATGATCTGCTCCAGCTGAGGGCTGATGCGTTTGCCCAGCAGCTCCCGCTTGCCGCCGCCAGCCACGGCGATGACGGAGTCTCGGTCCGTCACGGCGGTGATGGCTCCGCAGCTCTTGGACAGCGTCTCACAGAACTGTGCGGCAAAGTCGTCCAGTCCGCCCATGAGGGAATACTTCTTGAAGATGACCTCTCCCTCCCGGCTGGTGTAAATCTCCAGGGGGTCGCCCTCGCGGATACGCATAGTGCGGCGAATCTCCTTAGGGATGACGACTCTGCCTAAATCGTCTATTCTTCTTACGATTCCGGTTGCTTTCATTCACGATTCCTCCCGTATCTGCCGGGAATTTCTCCCCGGCAAGTATATTGCAAGCCTTGGAAAACATGGATAGTATCCGCAGAAGCTGGCAAGGTATGCAGATTTTTGGCTGGATTTGTTTGGGTGTTTGAGATGGAAAAGCCGCACGGGGAGGGCTGATACCCTCCCCGTGCGGCCGGAGAACGGAATCTGTGCGATTTCTCCTCAGCGCAGTAAAATTGTCTTGATTTCAAAGGGCTTGGCGAGGAACGAAATTTTCCCGTCTGCAACGGGCAGCTCCTCCTCGATCTCCTCCAGAAGATTGCAGCTATACGCCTTGGTTACGCCGTCAGGAACATGCAGCACCGTCTTCGTCCGGGCGTTTTCGCTCTCGTAGAGGCGCAGCACCGTACCATGGCCGTCCTCCGCCTGCTTGACCGTCTCCAGCACCACGTTTTCCTGCTCCACGGAGGCGAGGGAGAACGCCGCACCGGGTGCGCCGCCTTCCACGACCCGCAGGGGCTGATTGAGGAAATAGCTCTCCCGCACGGTCCCGGCGTCCCGCCAGGAACCGGCGTGGGGGTAGAGGGCGTAGGTGAACACGTGCTCCTCCTGGTCCGCCACCGGGTTGGGCTCGATGCCGGACTTGATGAGGGTCAGGCCGATGACGCCGTCCCGGACGCTGTGGCCGTACTTGCAGTCGTTGAGGAGGCTCACACCGTAGCGGCCCTCGGAGAAGTCCATCCACTTCTGGCCGCAGACCTCGAAGCGGGCCTTGTCCCAGCTGGTGTTGGTGTGGACCTTTCTGGTGAGATTGCCGAACTGGATGTCGAAGGTGGCCTCATCGCTGTGGATGTCCACGGGGAACTCGGCCTTGAGCAGATGCTGGTGCTGCTTCCAGTCCACCCAGGTCTCAAAGTCGATGCGGCGGGAGTTGGCGTAGAAGTGAATCTTTTGCCGGATGGTGGTGAGGCTAATCCTGTACTCCAGCTCCACCGTGGCCCGGACGGGGCCCTCCTCGGTCCACTTCATGCTCACCAGATCGTCCACCGGCCAGGACTTCTCGGTATAGAACATGTCAATATCCCAGTTGTCGTAGTAGATGGGCTTATCCTCGTACATGCGCAGGACGTTGGCGCACTTACCCGCCTGGACCAGCTCCCGGTCGTTCTCCTTGTCGAACAGGGAGGCGATATGGCCGCGTTCGTCGAAGGTCACGGCATAAAAGGGCGTCTCGATGTGCCGCTCGTCCCTCCGGACGAAGGGGCTGGCCGCCTGGACGGCCTCCGCTCTTTGCAGAGTCTTATAGCCCTTGGAGGGCAGATTCTCCAGGTAGACCACCGCGCCGTCCGCCGTCTGCTGGACGGGGTAGACCTTGCCGGTCTCGTCAGCCAGGGCCTGGGCGCCGGTCCTGCCCAGCTCCACCACGTCGGAGCGGGTGTAGCCGGTGGTGTTGAACACAGTCACGCCGTCCCCCTGGCCCGCCAGAGCCGCCAGACGCTGACCGAGCAGGTCCCCGGCGGTCCGGGCCAGCTCGGCGTACTCCTGCTTGGTGACCTCGTAGACCTCGTGGATGGAGGACCCGGGGAGAATGTCGTGGAACTGGTTGATGAGCACCGTCTTCCACATCCGGTCCAGCTCCTGGGCCGGGTAGGCCAGCTTCGCCGCCGCCAGCACGGAGGCCAGCTCCAGGTCCATCAGCAGCAGCTCGCTCTTGCGGTTGCTCCGCTTATTGCGGGCCATGGAGGTATAGGTGCCCCGGTGGTACTCGAAGTAGAACTCGCCCTCCCAGGTCTCCAGGCGGCAGTTGTCCTTCACCCGCCGCTCCAGATCCTCAAAGTAGGTCCGGGCGAAGGCCTGGCGGACCTTGGGGATGCCCCGGACGCCCTTCTCCATGCGCGTGCTGGTCTCCAGCATCTCCCGGGTGGGGCCGCCGCCGTCGCCGTAGCCGTAGGAGATCAGGATGTCGTTGTTGATCTCCTTGTTCTGGTAGCGCTCCCAGCCGCCCAGGATGGCGTCGGGGTGGAGCTTGCCGTTGTAGGTGGTGAAGAAGTTGCCCGGGCCCACCTCCTGTCCCGGGTCCACGGTGGTGATGAGATGGGTGAGGATCTCCGTGCCGTCAATGCCCCGCCACAGCATGGTGTCGTTGGGCACCTTGTCGATCTGGTTCCAGGCCAGCTTGGTGGTCATGAAGTAATCCACACCGGACTTCTTCATAATCTGGGGCAGGGCCCCGGAGTACCCGAACACGTCCGGCAGCCAGAGGATCCGGTTATCCACCCCGAACTCCTCCTTGAAGAACCGCTTGCCGTGGAGGAACTGCCGCACCAGGGACTCGCCGGAGGTCAGGTTGCAGTCCGGCTCCACCCAGGTGCCGCCCTCGGGTTCCCAGCGGCCCTCCTTCACCCGCTCCCTGATGCGCTCGAAGAGCTCGGGATAGCGCTCCTTGAGGAAGTAGTAGAGCACCGGCTGACTGGACATGAAGCGGTAGTTGGGGAACTCCTCCATGAGCTTGAGGACGGTGGCGAAGCTCCGGGCCACCTTCTCCCGGGTCTGGGCTACGGTCCACCACCAGGCCACGTCGATGTGGGTGTGGCCGATGCAGGTGGCGACCACGTCGTCCCAGCCGCCCATCTTCTCGTAGAGGTTTTCCGTAATATACGCCTGGGCCTCCCGCAGGGAGGCATAGAAGCCCTCGCTGTAGGGCTCCCGCAGATCCAGGAGGTTGATGGTCTCGTTGAGGACCGTCTGGATAGCCAGCCGGTTCTGGTCGTCCTCCTTCATCCGGGGAAAGGCCCGGAGGGGAACCTGGATGTCCCAGTAGAGCCGGTTGATCTCCTCGTCCTGCTCATAGAGGTCCACCAGGAACTGGAACTCCGTGTGCAGGGTGCCGGTGTACGCCTGGATGTCGATGCTGAGGGTCTCCCCGGCGGGCGCCTGGGCAAAGAGCTGCACCTCCCGGTGGTTCATGTCGATGCCCTGTATGACCTTGCCGTTGAGGAAGAGGAGGAACTGGGGGTTCTTCCCGTCGTCCCACTCGTCGATCTGGGTGCGGACCCTCATCCAGACGGATTTCCCCGCCAGGTCCTGGGGAATGGTGACGCCGCCCCGGAACCAGTAGTGCTCGTCGGGGCCATACCAGTGCATGGTCCGGCCGTCGAAGTTCTCCCACGCGCCCCCCTCGGCGTCTGCCTGGGAGGGGTAGAGGAAGAAGCCCTTCTTGTACTGCCAGTCCGCAATGGGCCTGACGCCGCGGATGCGCAGCTTGTTGAGGTTGTCGCAGATCACTTGGATCCGTTTGTCGATGAAATACATACTCTCCGTGCTCCTTATGATAAGGAAATTTCATTTTGATTAGGACAAAACATCGCGGAACGGCGGACTATTTTACAGAGAATTTTCCTTCATATACCCCATCAGCTCATCCACCGTGGTAAACGTCAGGCCCGTCACGGTGTCTGCGCAGCCGTAGTAGATGGCGATGCGCCCGGTGGCGGCGTCGGTCAGCGCGGCGCAGGGGAAGACCACGTTGGGCACGTCGCCCACGCACTCATAGCTCTCCCAGGGGGCCATGATATAGTCCTTCGTCCGGCAGAGCACCCTCCAGGGCTGATCGCGGTCCAGCAGGGCGCAGCCCATGCGGTAGACGTAGCCATTGCAGGTGGTGATGACCCCGTGATAGATCATCAGCCACCCCTCGTCGGTCTCGATGGGGATGGGGCCCGCGCCGATCTTGGTGGACTGCCAGGCGGACTCGTCGCCCTTCACGGTGCTCATCACGTGCCGGTGACAGCCCCAGTATTTCAGGTCCGGGCTCTGGCTGACAAAGATGTCTCCGAAGGGCGTATGGCCCGTGTCGCTGGGCCGGGAGAGCATCATATACGTCCCGTTGATTTTCCTGGGGAACAGTACGCCGTTGCGGTTGTAGGGCAGGAAGGCGTTCTCCAGCTGGTGGAAGGTCTCAAAGTCCTCCGTCCAGCCCACGCCGATGGTGGGACCGTGGTAGCCGTTGCACCAGGTGACATAGTATTTCCCGTCCATCCTGCACACCCGGGGGTCATAGCGGTACTCCCGGGCGGTGACCTCCGGGTCTCCCAGAAAGTGAACCGGCTCCTCCCGGATCGTCCAGTGGATCCCGTCCGGGCTGAAGCCCGGGAAAATATCCATGCTCACCGAGCGGCTGTCACAGCGGAACACCCCGGCGAAGCCGTCGTTGAAGGGCGCCACGGCACTGTTGAACACACTGTTGGAGCGCCTGATGGCGTGACGGCCGATGATCGGGTTGCCGCTGTAGCGCCACACAGGCATGGGGCAGTCCGCCGGTTTGGGTTCCCAGGGCAGGTTTTTCAGTTCGTTTCCAATGATCTTACTCATAGCTTCTCCTTGCACGCAAAAATTTTGGAGGCGTACATACTTTTTTCTTGGAGAGTGTGAATCAATAGTTAAAGGAAGAAAAAGGAAGACAAATGATGCGGTAAGGATGAGAATGACTTTGTGAAAGAAAAACTCATCGAACTATACTGCACCATTTGCCAATGCACTGATAGCAGATTTATAGAAGGAAAGCAACGCCTAAGCAATAATAACTGTCCCAAATTCAGTGACGAGGAGTTGATCACAGTCTATCTCTGGGGGAAAGCATAGGGGTTGCCCTCGTTGGTATCGTCGGGGGTCATATGGATGGTCTTGCCCTGGGTGTAGGCGGCCAGAGTCCAGTCGTTGTTGATCCGATGGACGTGCTGGGAGCCGTTCATGTCGATGTACTCAAAGTTCACGCCCTCTTCCCCGTAGGCCATCATGTCGCGGAAGGTGGTGTCGGTGTTGACCAGCTCGATGAGCTTCAGGGCCTCCAGTGGATGGGGGGAGGAAGCGGAGATGCAGGCCATGGAGCCCAGGGCGGTCTGGGTGGACAGCACGGGCTCGTTGTAGGCGGAGACCACCACCTCGGTGCCGCGGCCGTCGCCCCAAGTACCGGCGGCGGAGGGCCAGCCCTGGCTAATGCAGCTCCTCTTTGTAGTATGGAAAAGATACCCACGCCGTTTTTCTCCCATTTGACGGGAAAACATGCCTTGCATAATGTCCCCGCTTCCGGTATAATTTAGGGCGGAAATTGCGGGATGGGCCCCGTGATAGCGCAATATTGGGCCCAAAAGGTTCCCCCGCCGCCGGGGGCGTTCTGCACAGACGAAAGACGCCCCCAACCTTGTACCGGTCAGGGGCGTCCGCATCTATTCCGTTTCGCCGTGGGACGCTTCCGCCGCGTCCCGCTCCAGCCGCTCAAAGACCGGACGGAGCAGGAAGGCGTTGGCCTGGGCGGTGAATCCGGGGCAGAACAGGAGCCAGAGCAGAAGCGTGCTCAAAAGCACATAGGGCATATAGGTTGCCATCAGCAGGGGCAGCATCTGGAGGAACACCATCAGCAGCGTTTTGGGAAAGTACCGGACGGCCAGGATGACGGCGTTGCGGACATGCTCCTGGAGGGTGTTGTCGTACCGGGCAATCAGGGGGAAGAGGTAGCACAGGACGGATTCCAGCAGCAGCGCCAGGAACAGTACGATCCAGGCCAGCACGGTGTAGGCCGTCCCCTCAAAATACAGCCGCAGCAGGAGCCAGTCGCAGACCAGCGACGCAAATCCCAGCAGGGCCAGCAGCCACGCGGTGACCGCCTGCTTGAAATTGCTGCGGAAGGCGTGGAAGTAGCGGCGGAAGAGTCCGCTGCCGCGCTCGAGGGTCAGGTCGTAAACCGACTTGAACAGTGCGGCCGCCGCCGGTCCGACGGTCACCACCGGCAGGCAGCAAACCATACACAAAAACCCCAGCACGGTCAGATCCAGCAGACGCGCGATCAGCTGGAACACCGGGTTTTCCAGGTCAAACAGCTTTCTCATCTCCAGAGCCTCCTCGTCTCTCACTGTGTCAGCTTTGATGTCTCCTCCGCCAGGGCCTCCGCATCCTCAAGCCCCGGCCCCGTGGGGAGGGGCGGCGGCGCGGCGGCCTCGTCAAAGCGCCGCAGGGCGCTGGGGGAGACGTGGTAATAGTCCTTGAAGTGCACGTAAAAGTTGTTGAGCTGGCTGTACCCCACCATATTGGCCACCACGGAGATTTTCTCCCTCGTGTTCTCAATGAGCCGCCGCGCCTGGATCATCCGGTAAGCCGTCAGGTACTCGGAGAACTTCATCCCGGTGTCCTGTAGGAAGATCCGGCCGATGTACTTGCTGGACATGTTCAGCGTATCCGCGATGCTGGTGAGGGACTGGCTGCGGCGGTAATTGCTCTTGACGATCAGGATGATCTTCGCGGTGATACGTGACAGCTGGCTGTACTCCACCTGGAGCACCGGGTCCATCTCCGGCTGGGACAGCGGGTGCTCGGGGATCGTTCCGTGGAGGTCCCGCACGATGACGCGCTCCAGGAAGGCCCGCAGCTCTTTGGTGTTGATGGGCTTGAGGAGATAGTCCCTGGCCCCGGCGCGCATGGACTTGCGGGCGTACTGAAAGTCCTCCCGGCCGCCCATCATGCAGAAGATGGCCTGATGCCCGCGTCCCACACGTGCTCGGCCAGCTCATAGCCCCAGTAATCCCCCAGCTCTATGTCCACCAGCGCAATGTGGGGAAGAAAGTCCATGATGCTGCTGACCGCGTCGCCATAAGAGGGGGCGGTCAGTACGCTGGAAATATCATACTGGCTCCAGTCCACCAGGTATCGGATGGATTCACAGACATCCTCGTCCCGATCAACGATCAATAAACGGTACATAGCGGCACTTTTCCTCACAAATCCTATACCCGGCGGTTGTTGCTGCAAAGAGCGAAGGCGTCTCGCCTCGAAGATTACAGGCACATCTTACGCCGCCGCCGCAGGTCAAGCAACCATTATTTGCGGAAAAGTGACAATCCTATACTTAAAAACTCCCTTTTTAGACTATTTCCACGGCGCAAAATAGCGAAATATAGATATGGTATCGTGCGGATGATACAACGCGGTATCGAAAGGGCGGATTCTATCCAATCTATACTGAATCGTTTCAATTTTTGTAATTGTGGTTCACACACGGTCATGCTATGTTGGCAGAGGAACAGGCACATCTTTTTATGATTCTATTTTTGACCACATCAGAAATGTAAGGAGTGATCATTCTATGCCGTATTTCGGGGCGCTGGAGGCAGGCGGCACGAAAATGGTATGCGCTGTTGGCACGGCGCAGGGCAAGATCCTGGAGCGGATCAGCATTCCCACCCGGGGGCCGGAGGCGACGATGCCGGAGCTTCTGGAGTTCTTTCAGGGGAAGGGGCTGGCCGCCATCGGCATTGGCGCCTTTGGACCGGTGGATCTGGACCGCAGTTCCCCGGACTACGGAGTCATCCAGTCCTCGCCCAAGCTGGACTGGCGGGGCTTCCCCATTCTCCGCCGGTTCGAGGAGGCGCTGGGGATCCCGGCGGGGATCGACACGGACGTCAACGCCGCCGCGCTGGGGGAGGCCGTGTGGGGATGCACCCGCACGGTGTCCGACAGTATCTATGTTACCATCGGTACGGGCGTGGGCCTTGGCGTGATTATCAATGGCAAGCCCCATCACGGGATGCTCCACCCGGAGGGGGGCCATATCTTCATGGACCGCCGGGCCGACGACCCCATGGTCCGGGGCGTGTGTCCCTACCACCCCAACTGTCTGGAGGGGCTGGCCAGCGGTCCGGCGATTGAGCGGCGCTGGGGCCGGAAGGCCCAGGAGCTGGGGGACTGTACCGCCGTGTGGGAGATGGAGGCGTACTACATCGCCCAGGCGCTGTGCAGCTATATCCTGATGATCTCGCCGGAGCGGATCGTCCTGGGCGGCGGCGTGATGCATCAGGCGCAAATGCTCCCCCTTGTGCGGAAGGAGGTCCGCCGCCAGCTGCGGGGGTACATCCAGGGCAAGGGGCTGGATAATCTGGACGAGTATATCGTACCGGTGAGCCTGGGGGACAACCAGGGCATCATGGGGGCCATTAAGCTGGCGATGGACGCCTATGTCGAAAGGGGGGGACGGCTGTGAAGGAGCCGATTTTTCTGGAGCCGATCTTGCAGGAGAAGCTGTGGGGCGGGGACCGGCTGAGGAGCCGGTTCGGGTACGATATTCCCAGCGGCCACACCGGCGAGTGCTGGGCCATCAGCGCCCACCCCGGCGGGGACTGCCGGGTCCGGGGCGGCGAATATGCCGGAAAAACCCTGGGGGCTCTCTGGCGGGAGCACCCGGAACTGTTCGGGAATACGGGGGGAGAGGTGTTCCCCCTCCTTGTCAAAATCATTGATGCCAGGGAGGATCTGAGCATTCAGGTCCATCCGGACGACGAGTACGCCCGCGTCCATGAGAACGGCTCGCTGGGAAAGACGGAGTGCTGGTATATCCTGGAGTGCGGGGAGGACGCCGAGATCATCATCGGGCATAACGCGGAGAGCCCCGCCGCACTCCGGGAAATGGTGGAGGAGGGGCGGTGGAACGAGCTGCTTCGGCGGATCCCCATCCACAGGGGAGATTTCTTCCAGATCGACCCCGGGTGCCTCCACGCGATCAAGAGCGGCACCATGGTCCTGGAGACCCAGCAGAGCAGCGACGTCACGTACCGGTTCTATGACTACGGACGCCTGGAGAACGGCAGGCCCCGGACGCTGCACCTCCAGCAGAGCCTGGCGGTGACCCAGGTCCCCTTCCGGCCCCATCCCGTGGAGCGGGAGACGGTCCGGGAGGGCGGCGCACAGGTGACCAGGCTGGTGACCTGCCCCTGCTACACGGTCTACCGGGTGGAGGTGGACGGCCTGTGGACGAGGGACTGGGCAAAGCCCTTCGTCAACGTCAGCGTCCTGGACGGCGAGGGGGTGCTGGACGGACAGCCGGTGAAAAAGGGCGACCATCTGCTGCTGCCCGCCGGATACGGGGAGATGGCCCTCTCGGGCCGTCTGGAGCTGATCTGCTCCCATTTATAAGTATAAGGAAAAAGGATGCAACGGCGCAGGAAAGGTCTCTCCGGCCGCCGTACTAATTTAGGGAATTTTGATGGAGGTATGAGCATGAAGAATTTTGTGTTTTCACAGCCGAAACGCTGGGAGGTCAGGGGAGAGGATGTGTGGCGTCCGGGAACCGGCAGCCGCGTCATCCTGATGGACGGGAGCATCCCCTGGGAGGATGTGGCAGCCTGCGTGAACCTGCTGGGGGAGGAGCACCGCGGTCTGGGTGCGGCGGCGCAGCTGCGGAATGTGGAGGCGCTGCCCGGTGATCTGGTGATCCGGACGGGGGAGCCCGACGAGCTGAGGGGCGTGGAGACCTACCGGGAGGGCTACGTCCTCGCGGTGGGACCCGTGGTGGAGCTGACGGCCCAGTCGGAGCGGGCGGTGCTGTACGGCCTGCGGACCATCATGGAGGCCCTGGAGAATGGCGGCCTGCCCTATGGCCGGATCGTGGACTGGCCGGACACCAATGAGCGCGGCCTCCATCTGGACGCCGGGCGGAAATTCTACACCAAGGAGTGGATCATGGACCGGATCCGGGACCTGTCCCGGAATCGCATGAACGTGCTGTGGTTCCATTTCTCCGAGAACGAGGGCTTCCGCATCGCCAGCGACCGGCACCCCGAGGTGCCGTCCCTCCTCCATCTCAGCAAGGACGACGTCCGGGAGATCATCCGTCTGGCCAACGCCTACCACATCGACATCAACCCCGCCCTGGACTGTCCCGGCCACTTGGGCCAGGCGCTACAGGAGCACCCCCGGTGGAGGCTGAACCGGGAGATGGCGGAACCGCTGTGGTCCGCGCTGGATATTACCAAGGACGACGCCCGGGCGTTCCTTTTGGAGCTGATCGACGAGTATGCCGAGCTGTTCGCAGGCGCGAAGGTGTTCCACATCGGCGGGGACGAGTTCATTGATTTCAACCACTTTGAGCGCTTCCCCGAGCTGGAGCAGTACGCCAGGGAGCACCTGGGACCGGACCACGGCGGCGTGGATGTCTACGTGGACTTCCTCAACCAGGTGATCGCCCACGTCCGGAACAAGGGGTTCCAGGTGCGCGTCTGGAATGACGGCCTGCTGCGCCCGGACCAGGCGGAACATGTGGAGCTGGACAGGGATGTGCAGATTGCCTTCTGGAGCAACTGGGACAAGGGGATGGCTCCCCTGGAGTCCTTCCTGGAGCGGGGATACCAGGTGGTGAACTACCATGCGGACTACCTGTACTATATCCTGCTGGTCCGCAAGGGGTACGCCGACCCCAGTCCGGAGAAGATCATGAACGAGTGGGGTCCTGCCGTCTTTCCGGGACATCCCGTCCACGGCGAGCAGGTGCTCCCGGAGGAGCGCGCCGGACAGTTCTTGGGCTGCTGCTATTCCATCTGGAGCGACTGGCCGGACATCCAGAGCGAGGAGGAAGTCATTGCGCGCTGCCGGGACTCCCTGCGCGCCTTTGCGGCACGCTGCTGGAGCTGGAAAGACAAGTAAATTTCTTCGCCTGCCGGTTTGTTTCCTATGAGGCCACCGGCGGCGGCGCCTCCGCCCGGGACTGTTTCCCGCGGACCGAGGGCGCCGACGCTAAAATGCTCCCAGATTTTCTGGGAGCATTTTATTATCTATCCATCCCATAGGAGGGGCGTATCCGGCTTGATTCTATCGTTTGGATACCTGAATTGAGAAGTGCAATACTGTTGGTCCTTGGAAAAGTATGATACCATCACACTTGTTCGGGTGCCCGTAAGCGGTTTGCGTTCAGACCGCTTCCCCCAGTACCCAGATCGTGGAAAAAGGAGGAGATAGAGAAGGATCCCGCCGCAAGATTGCCCCGCCCGCCCATATATGACTTTGAAAGGAATCTGAGAGATGAAAAGATTTGCAAAACTGATGATTTCGCTGCTCCTGGCAGCGGTAATGGCTGCCTCTCTGTTCGGATGCAGCGACGCCCCCGCTTCAGATCCCGTTTCCGAGCCTGATCCTGCCCCCGCGCCCAGTGAGCAGACCACTCCGGACGAGGAGGTCCCGGCCGAGCAGACCGTTATCCAGGTCACAGAGGAGAACACCTACAGCAAGCCTCTGCCCAATCTCCCGGAGGTCCCCTACTGGTTCCCCGCCGACCTGCTGAACTGGGACCCCGCCCAGGACCCCGAGGCGAAATATCACGTGAGCAGCATCCCCCTGGCCACGCGCGTGGACAAGGATGCCCTCACCCCCGCCAACGCCACCCAGAATAAGGATATGCGCGTGCTGGCCATCTCCATCATGAACGCCAGCACCAGCGGGAATGCGCCCCAGGGCCTCAATACCGCCAATGCCAATGTGTTCTCCTACTGGCAGTACATCGACAAGCTGGTGTACTGGGGCGGCTCCTCCGGCGAGGGCCTGATCATAACGCCCAGCGTCGATGTCATTGACGCCGCCCATACCAACGGGGTTCCCGTCCTGGGCACCGTGTTCTTCCCCCAGGCCGGTCACGGCGGAAAGCTCCAGTGGCTGAATGATTTCCTCCAGAAGGATGCCGCAGGCAGCTTCCCCATGATCGACAAGCTCATCGAAGCTGCGGACTACTTCGGCTTTGACGGCTGGTTCATCAACCAGGAGACCGAGGGCGGGGAGGGCGACCCCAACGGCACCCTGACGGCCGAGCACGCCGCGCTCATGCAGGAGTTCATCAAGGCTTTCAAGGCCAAGGCTGGCGACCGCCTGGAGGTCATATGGTACGACTCCATGACCGTGGAGGGCGAGATGGACTGGCAGAACGCTCTGACGGACAAGAACAGCGCCTATATCATAGATGGGGACAAGGCCCCCGTCGCCGACGGCATGTTCCTGAACTTCTGGTGGAACACCAACACCTATGCCCCCGACGAGCTGCTGCGCGCCTCCGCCGAGAAGGCCGCCGCGCTGGGCGTGGACCCCTACGACCTGTATGCGGGCATTGATGTCCAGGCCAACGGCACCAATACCACGGTGCGCTGGAACCTCTTCGCTCCCGACGGCCAGGCGCCCTACACCTCCCTGGGGCTCTACTGCCCCAGCTGGACCTATTTCGCCGCCAACGACTTCTTCACGGATTACCAGCAGAAGGAGGCGTGGATGTGGGTCAACCAGAAGAGCGACCCCTTCGCGGACACTTCCGCCGCGGACGGCTGGCGGGGCGTGTCCACCTACGCCGTGGAGCAGACCGTGGTCAACCAGATCCCCTTTATCACCAATTTCAGCATGGGCCACGGCTACAGCTTCTTCATCGACGGTGTGAAGGTCTCCGACAAGGACTGGAACAACCGCAGTATGCAGGACGTGATGCCCACCTACCGCTGGCACCTGGAGCAGGATGCGGGCAACGCCCTGGCGGCCATCATTGATTACTCCGACGCCTACTATGGCGGCACCTCCGTCAAGCTCTACGGCAAGGCCGCCAAGGATCAGTCCACCCTCCTCAAGCTCTACAGCGCCCGTCTGGATATGACCGAGGGCCTCTCCTTCACCGCCGCGGCGAAGAGCACCGTGGAGGCCTCCATGGACCTGGTGGCCACCCTCAGCGACGGCAGCACCGAGACCATCCCCGGGGACAAGAAGGTGGGGACCGAGTGGACCACCGTGCGCTACGACGTCTCCGGCCTGGCCGGAAAGACACTCACCGGCATTGACTTCCGGATCGCGCTCTCCGAGGACGCGGTCGGTGCGAAATTCCTCCTGGGGCGGATCGCCATCACCGGCGAGATCGAGCCCCTGACGGCGGAAGCCGTCAACCTGAAAGTGGACAGCACCAGCTTTGACGACGACGACTGCATGTATAGCGGCGTGTGCCTGTCCTGGGAGAGCACCGCGGATGCCGACTGGTACGAGGTCTATCGCGTGAACCAGGACAACAGCATCTCCTTCCTGCACGCCACGCCCGGCACCAGCTGCTACATCAACGGTCTGGAGCGGAACGACGACACCAACAGGACCAGCTTCCAGGTCGTCCCCGTGAACGCCACCGGCGAGCGGGGCAAGGCGTCCAACATCGCCACCATGGACTGGCCGGACAACAGCCTGCCCAAGGCGGACTTCCGGGCCTCGGCCACCCTGGCGGCTCCCGGACAGGAGATCGCCTTCGAGAGCCTGTGCTCCGCCAACACGGAGAGCGTATCCTGGGAGTTCCCCGGCGCTTCCGCTGAGACCAGCACCGATGCCGCTCCCAAGGTGAGCTACGCCGCCGAGGGCACCTACACCGTGAAGGTTACCGCTAGGAACGCCTCCGGCGAGGCTGTGGCGGAGAAGGAGGATCTCATTACCATCTCCTCCCAGGTGGGCGGCGAGCTGGCGCTGCTGTCCCAGGGCAAGGATACCGAGGCCTCCGCCTATGTCAACGACAACGAAGCGCCTCCCTTCGCCGTGGATGGCGACGTAACAAAGAAGTGGTGCGCCACCGGCAATCCGCCCCATACGATCACCATTGATCTGGGCGGCGTGATGACCGTCAGCGAGGTGAAGATCTTCCACGCCCAGGCGGGCGGGGAGAGCGACACCATGAACACCAAGGCATACACCATCCTGGTCAGCGAGGACGGCGAGGAGTTCACCGAGGTGGTCAAGGTGGCCAAGAACACCTTGGGCGAGACCTCGGATACCTTCCAGGCGGTCAGCGCCAGGTATGTGAAGCTGTCCGTAGAGAAGCCCACCCAGGGGTCCGATACGGCTGCCAGAATCTATGAGATCCAGGTGTTCGGCCTGGAGGATGAACTGTAAAGGGGAAACAGGGGCTGTCAAAAAGCCCTCCGCAGGAGTTTCGCCGCCGGAGCGGCGAAATAAATTGAATCGTTTTTCCCGCGGCGTGTACGTGGGAAAAACTCTTTGCGCGGAGCGAGCGTCGAATTGTCCGCTGTAAGCGGACAACCGAGGCGCAGAGCGAAGCGAATCCTTTTCAAAAAAGGTGCAAAGCACCTTTTTTGAAACCCAGAGGGGCTGGACGTGTCTGCGTCCAGCCCCTAAATGTCAGCGGCATCAAGCAGAAAAATCGCCCCTCATCTCACAAATGCAAGCCGGGGCCGATTCCCTCCGCCCCGTCCTGAGGGCGGCCCGGTTGACTCTTTTCCGCCCCTTCGAGACCGCTTGCCATCCCATACGCGGCCTTTTTGACGCTCGCCGCATCCACCTTGCCCTCGGTAATGATGTAGGATACCACAGAGGCCACCGATACCACAGCGCCCGCTATGGAGCTGATGATATTCTCGTCCAGCCCGAATACCATCGCCAGACCGGTGACGACACCCACCATCGCCGCCCATAGCTTGCGGGAACTCAGCTTTCGTTTCCAATCGATCTGATGTATCATGGATCAGTCTCCTTATCGCAATCAAAAAATCAGCAGATGTTGAAAGCGCATCTGCTTTTTTGTTTTGCCCGGGCGGCAGGCGCAGAGATCCCTATGGTGCCATCGCCGCTCATTTCTCCTCGTCATGCGCAGCTTGATTGAGGTGTTCTTCGATTCTGTTCATGGCTTCCGTGACCGGGCCGTTGCAGCCCTGCTCCTTTAATCCCTTCAGACAGGCCAGGAGTCCGTAGCAGATCAGGGTCTGTTCTTTGCGGATGGCCTTCAATTCTTCCGTCTGTCTTCTGCTCCTCTGAACGAACTTGAAGAACCAAAGGACTACGCCGCCTATCACGCCCAGTGCAGACAGGAGCTCTGCCAGCATCACAAACGTATCCGTTCCGATGGTCATTTCCACGCTTAGCCCTCCTCCCGATAGCAACCATCAAAATTCCTGGCAAAAGTCCGGGGATACAAATCGCGCATGGCTGTGTCCTCCGCCTTGCCCTGCACAAGTTGTCCTTCCCCTCTTTTTTACGAATTGTGAAGCTTGCTATAGTACCGCAGCTGGACGCCGTCTCCCGACAAATGCGATACCGAAGCCTCCGTCAGTGCGTCCAAGGGCCTGGACCGGAATGTACGGCGCGCGATCCATTTCTGCTGCTCCATATTCTATGACGCAAGGGGCCATTCGGTTCTAGCAGGAACCGATCGGCGGGCAGGCGCATAGAGTGTCTTGGGCACGGCGCCGAGGGCTTTCCTCCCCTGCCGGCGTGCCCGTGCGCTTTCATGGTGCACCCTCAATTACAAAAGGAGTTTCTCAATTATGTCTTTACCCAGTTTCCCCAACATTGACCCGCCCATCCAGCGGGAAGATGCGGTAAACCAGATCCTTTCCTCCATCGCCATGGAGGAGCTCGGCCTGAGCCATATCCTCAACGCCGAGGGCGAGAAGATGCAATATATTCTTGGAACTCTGCCCGGCCTCAGCGGTCCCGCCGCCACAGTGAAAGACGTGCTGAACGCCAACGAGAGCGTTCGCGGTCTGCTGGAGACCGCCGTTCAGAACCAGATCTTCCTGAAGGGGAAGATGCAGGGTGCGCTGGACGCCTCTCCCATGCAGGGTCCCACCGGCCCCACCGGTCCCACCGGTCCCCAGGGCCCTGCCGGTCCTGCCGGCGGTCCTGCCGGTCCCGCCGGAGCACCCGGCGCCGCGGGAGCCACCGGTCCCACCGGCCCCGTCGGTCCGACCGGCCCCACCGGCCCCAATGTCACCGCCACCAACGCCTATGCCGCCAGCACCAAGGGCGCGGTGTTCACGGCCTCCGCGAACGGCACCAACGTGGTTCTGTCCGACGTCCAGACGCTGTCCCCCGATGTCACGGTCAACGGGGCAAACGACACCTTCACCGTGACGGAGGCCGGACGGTATCGGATCTCCTATAATATCAACTCCGTCACGCCCCTGACCCTCGGAGCCCGGCTGATGGTCAACGGCACGGAGATCGAAGCCTCCAATGTCATGCCGCAGACGGTGCCTATGAGCCGCCTTGCCAATGATATTCTGGTGGATCTGCCGGCGGGGGCTAAAGTTACCCTACAGGTGTACGGCTACGCGGGCGTGGTGACCCTGCTGCCCAACTCCATCGGGGCTTCCCTGTCCATGGTCCGCTTGAGCTAAGGAGGGGTGTTTTATGTCAATGCCCACATTCCCCAAGAATGATCCCCCGCTGACCCGAGAGGGCAGCCTCAATGAGATCATCTCCTCCATCGCCGCTGAGGAACTGAGCCTGAGCCACCTCCTCAACGTCGAGGGCGAAAAGCTGCAATACGTCCTGGGCACCATGCCCGGTCTGGACGAGGCGGCCTCCCTGGACGAGGTAATGCAGGTCAACCAGAGCGTGAAGGACACCCTGTCCGGCATCATGGAGCAGCAGATGGCGCTGACCTCCAAGCTGGGCGCGGTGCTGAAGGCCCCCACCATCCCCGGCCCCGAGGGCCCCATGGGCGCCGAGGGCCCCGAGGGTCCCGAGGGCCCCGCTGAGGGCGAAGCCGGTCCCGACGGCCCCGACGGCCCCGACGGAGCGGAAGGGCCCGCCGGTCCCACCGGCCCCACCGGGGTGCCGGGACCCAACCCCACAGCCGCCGCCGCCTACGCCGCCAATACCCGGGGCAGCAGCGTCGGCCTCGGCGACGATGATTTCATCGGCTTTCCGGATGTGTCGGTCGTCTGCCCGGAGGTCGTCCTGGGCGACTCAAGCTCGATGCTCGGGGGAAAATCGGTGTTCTTCCTGAATGAGCCGGGCACCTATCAGATCTCCTACCGTGTGACCCTCAGCGTTCCCTCCGTCCGGCCGGTGGGGACCCGGCTGTTGGTCTCCAGCTCCGACGACTATGAGGGCGTCATCGCCCCCACAATAGGCGCCCGGCAGTTTGAATGCACGATCACGCTGGCCGTGCCGGAGCGCGCCACGATTGAGCTTCAGGCATACTCCTCCCCGGCCGTCAACATCCCCGGCACAGGCAATCTCCCCGGTGTGGGCGGTCTCCCCGGCACAGGCAGTCTCCCTGGCACAGGCAATCTCCCCGGCGTGGGCGGTCTCCCTGGCGTGGGCGGTCTCCCTGGCGTGGGCGGTCTCCCCGCCCTGGACAATGTCCAGCTGGCCAGCGGCGCCGTGGGCGCTTCCATGCTGGTCGTCCGGCTGGGCGATTAAGCGCGGCCAACTGTCCGAGCAGATAGAAAAGAGCTCCCGCCGGGTTTACCGGCGGGAGCTCTGCTGGCTGTCAAAAAAGTCCGATGGACTTTTTTGACATGCAGAAGGGACCGGGCTTTCGCCCGGTCCCCTTGTGCTGTGTGATAGATTCTATCTTCGCGTTGAGAATCAGCCCAGCAGCTGGAGAACGCCCTGGGGCACCTGATTGGCCTGGGCCAGCATGGCCTGAGCGGACTGCACCAGGATGTTGTTCTTGGTGTAGGCCATCATCTCTTCGGCAATGTCGGTGTCGCGGATGGTGGACTCGGCGTCCTGGATGTTCTCGGCCATCACGGACAGGTTGTTGGCGGTGTGCTCCAAGCGGTTCTGGATAGCGCCCAGGTCACCACGGACGCCGGAGACGTAGTTGATGGCGTTCTTGATGACGTCCACGGCGGCGGCAGCGCCCTCCTGGGTGCTGATGTCGATGTCGGCGATGCTCGCGCCGTCCTTGGTGCCCATGGCGTCGGTGTGCATATCGCCTACGGAGACCTTCATCTGATTGTAAGGATCAGAGGTGTCGCCGATCTGGAGGTTCAGGGACTTGCCGCTGCTCTCGGTGGACATGCCGTCCACATAGAAGCCGAACTGCTCCGCAATGCCCTTGTGGGTGCTCAGATCAACGCCCTCGCCCCAGGTGTAGTCCTTGTTCTCGGTGAAGGTCACCTTGCCGGGGGTCTGGTCCTTACCGACGGAGAACATGGCGTTGGGGTTGGCGGTCTGGGTCAGGCGGACCAGAGCCTTGTTCAGCAGGTCGGCGTCATCAGCGGACAGATCGGTCAGGTCCACGACGTCCTCACCGGCCTTGACCGTGCTGTCCTTGCCGACAGCGAAGGTGTAGACCTTATCGCCCACGCGGAGCTGGGAGCCGTCCTTCAGACCGGCCAGCTGCTCGGCGGTAATATAGGTGCTGGCCAGGCGGCCGTCATCGGCCACGTTGCCCTGCTTGATGTTGACGGTGGAGGCGTTGGGGTCCTTGCCGCCGGGGGTGGCGGCGCCGGGAGCGTTAGGATCATCAGCGGCGGTGTCGCCCACGTAGACATGCTTCTGCGTGGTAGCCGTGATGTTGATGCGGTTATTCTCGCCGGTCACGCCCGTGAAAGTAAGATTGGTAACCTTGTTGAAGTCCTTATTGCCCTTGGCAGCTTCCTCGGCGGCCTTGTCAAGCTGCTTTTGCAGAGTATTCTTCAACCCAGTCAGAACATTATTCGCCTTCGTGTCTGCAACAACAGATGTGTCGCTGATGTCCAGATATTTGCCGGAAGCCTTCTCCTCAGCGGTCAAACCGCCATCCTTGACCTCGATGGTGTAATCCTGACCATCAATATTGAAAGTAAACTTGTCGCCCGCACGGAGGTTCACATCAGCAGTCGAGGAAGACCAATCGACCTCGTTAATCTTGCTGGCAGTCTGGCCATCTGCAACAGGAGCAGCCTCGAAGCCGATGGAAACCTTCTGGTCATTAACGCCATTGGTAACCGTGGCCTCCTGATTGAAAGCAGACTTGGCAAGCGTAACCTTGGTCTCGTTGCTGTTGAGCGCGGTATTGGTGTTCGCGCCATTGATACTGATGGTGCCAACTACGTTGTTGTCCTTATCCTTCAGCTCCAATTTGAGCACGGCATTGGCAGCAGCAACATTAAAAGGATCGCCATCCGCAGCGCCAGCGGTAACATTCGCATTGGTAGCAGCCGGTGCCAGCGTATAACCCGCATCCTTGAGAGCATCGCTCAACGTAGCGGTAAGTTTGCTGGTGGTAGCGGTAGCGTTGCCAGCCAGGCCGTCCAACTTGAGGGTGATGGTCTGGTCGCCGTCGCCCAGGACCTTGTTCAGGGCGTTGAGCTGGTCAGCTGTCGCACTGGAGAGATCCAGCAGCGGAGTGCCCGCAGCCTCCATCTTGCCGCCGTCATCGACCGTAACCAGCGGTTTGGTGTTCATGGCCTGGTTGTCGCCAGCCTTCAGGTTGACGGTAGCGGAATAGGTCTTATTCGCGGCGGGAGCAGGTGTAGCACCACCCTCAGTAATTGCACCGAGGCCAATGGTGGCAATTGTGTCGGCGCTGGCCTTATCTCTGATTGCAATGGAGAAGCTGGGATTGGCATTCGTGTCTGTAACAACACCAGACGTGTCAGGGGTCAGCTTGCCGCTTGCTCCCGTGACAACTACCTCGTAATCGTCACCAAGAGCCTTGGTCAGCTTGCTGATGTCAAGTGTGGCAGCTGTATACGTTGCAGCACCAGTCGCAGTGCTGACGGTAGTGTTCAGCTTAACGCCATCAGCCAAAAGTTTGTTCAGTGCGTCCTTCTGCTCGTCAGTGGCGTTGGCACCCCAAGTGAAATTGGTGGTTGCCGTCTTCGCTGCGTCAGCAGCGGGCTTATCTACGGTCACAGAGGCCGCAGTGGTGTTCAACCTCTCAGTGGTGTCAGCTGCCCCGCTGCCGATACCCTCATAAGTTACGGCCATATTGCCGTTGACGATCTGGTTAGCGGCGGTGGGAGCCTCGGTCTGGGTGAAGACCAGGCGGTCGCCGTCGGCCTTGACGTCGAACTTGACCATCTCGCCCTCGTTGCTCTTGAGCTCGATGGTGCCGCCCAGCTTCTTCTCGAAAGCCGCAGCAATCTCCTCGGCGGAAGCGCCCTGGGCAATCTCAGTGCCGTCCAGGCTGATCTTCTCGTTCTCGCCCAGGGTGATGGACACGCCGTCCTTGCCGGACACGGTGGAATTGTTGAACTCCACGGCGAACTCGGTCTTGGCAGCTTCCTTGCTGCCAGTGTGGAGGATGGTGCCTGTGCCCACGGCAGCGGAAGCGTTCAGCTCGTTGCTGCCCACCCACTCGGCAATGCCGAAGCCCTTGGCGATCTCGTTCATCTTGGTCTTCACGGTGGTGTCCAGACTGCCGTCCAGCAGCTTGATCCCGTTGAAGTTGGCGCTGTCGGCAATACGGTTGATTTCACTCTTGAGCTGGTCCA
>CAJUPS010000051.1:0-9085 GCA_910588045.1 uncultured Oscillospiraceae bacterium
CAGGTCGGCAATCCCCATCCCCTCGCTGTCATTCAGTAAATCAAAAAGCCTGTCCTTAAAATAGTTCAGTTCCATTTCTGTTCCCCTTTCGTATTTTATTGTTGCTTATTAGCGAATACTTAAAAACAAATCCTGCCGCCCGTCTGCCGGTTAAGCAAAACAAATGCTGCAAAAAAAGTAGTGCCGTCCCGGTTGGAAAGGGGCGGCACTTTTGCGTCACCGTTCCGGTTTGGGCTGTTCTTTTTCCTGCGCCTGCTCCGGCGGTTCCAATCCTAAAATCTTATCCACGTTGCGGAGTGCGGTCTGGTAGGTAATCATATCCTGCCGCAGCGCCTTGTACTGTTCGTACTGTTCCCGTTTTTCTTCCAGCAGCGCGGCATATTCCGCTGAAAGCTGCGCCACTTTGGGAATGGCCTTGCCGTCCAGAGCGTCAAAGGCTTTCTTCGCGGCTTCATGCTGGGCAATCTCCGCGCCATGCTCCGCGAGAAATTCTTTCTTGTGGCGGGACTTCTTATAAGCCGCGTAGACTTCCCGCGTTTTGGAATACTGGATGATGTGGGTTTTTAACTTTGCCACGCCTGCCATCCGCGCCTCCAACTGTTTGATTTTTTGTGAAGCCGCATTGAAACCGTCCTCGGCCTGCGCTGCCCGAAGCGCCAGTTCGTCATAATCGGTTAGTCCGTTTTCCATCAGGAAATTGAGCGTTTTCGCCGCTTCTTTCAGGTTGAAAATTTTCGCCCAGCGTTCATAGCCTGCGCCTTTTCCGGCGGCAAGTTTCGCCTGAATGTCAATCAGGAGATTGACCTTTCTGCCGGTTCGTTTCGGCGCTGTTTTTCCTGCCGCCAAACGCCCGCGCTGGCTGGTAATTCTGGCGCGCAGGGCGGTCTTGGTATAATCGCCGCCCAGCCGGTTCACCCTTGCAGGGCGATCCCATCCGGGCAGACGGAAGCCGGGATTTTTGCCGTCCACAACCTCATATCCCTCAGCCCGCATCTTTGCCAGAAACTCCTCATAATGATTGCACTCCGGCAGCACCTTGTCAATGGTCTGCTGTAACTGCTTCTTGTGGCTGATGCCATACTGCGCCGCCGCCATTTCCTTTTGGGACTTGGCTTTTTTCTTCGGATTCTCAATTACCGAAAGGCCGTGGGCGCGGCACAGTTCATCGTTCATGCGCCGCAGGATAAAAGCGGAGTTTTTCACGTTCTGGAATTTTGCGTCACAGTTTAGGTTGGTGCTGTTAAATTCAATGTGGGTATGGATGTGGCGCTTATCCGTGTGGGTGGCCACCACAAACTGATGCTGCCCGCCGGTAAATTTCATCGCCAGCTCGCAGCCGATTTTGTGCGCCTCCTCCGGGCTGACTTCATCGGGCTTGAATGACTGGATAATGCGGTACATAATAATGTCGTGCTTTTCTGACTGGCTGCGCCCGGTAAGCTGGGCGTACAGTTTTTTGCTGATTTCAAATTCTTCGGCGGCAGTTTCCGGGCTGCACATATAGGAGGAAACCAGTTCGCCGCCGTCTGTCTTTTCTTCTTTCTGGTCATAGTCGTGGCGTTCTGCCATTGACTGCTGACGGGTGCGGTTTTTCATAATCTTTCGTGGTAAAATGTTGGAAATAGCCAAAGGTTCCTCCTTTCTAAAAAAGGCTATCCATAGCCTAAATAGTAGCATGGGTAGCCTACTTTTGCAAGCCATATTTTGTATGCTTGATAAAAAAGGGGGCAGGATACAGCTATGGATACGATTTCAGCGATTAAGACCCGGATACTCCGTTTATGTGCGGAGCGCAGCATTACCATCAACAAACTGGCTACGATGTCGGCGCTGCCGCCATCCTCCGTCAAAAACATCTTGTATGGCAAGAGTACCGACCCGAAAATTTCAACCATCAAGAAAATATGCGACGGTTTGGATATGACGCTGATAGATTTTTTCGATGCGCCTGAATTTGAAAATTTAGAGCCGGAAATTAAATAGCATTACCGCGCCCCGTCCCGCTGCCGCTGTGCCGTCCGTGCCGCTTTCACGTGGATGCAGAGAAACTCGTTGTAGTCTTTGCCCAGCTTCGGCGGGTTGGGGTAAACCAGCTTCACCCGCCCGGAAAGTTCCGCGTTGTTCTGGATTTCCTGCGTGAGCCGTTCGATACCTTTCAAGCCGGCCTTGTCGTTGTCCAGGCAAAGGCTGATCTGTGTAACATGGGGGTGGTCGTGAAGAAACTGCATCAGGGCGCGGGGGCCGGTTCCGCCCAGGGATAAATAGTGGCTGTCCCGTGGTTCGCCGCCGGACAGCTTCACCAGCGTGGCGAGGGAGAGCGCGTCAATGGGGCTTTCCGCCACCGCCAGCCGGGGACAGTCCGGGCGGCTGGCGGGCAGGCAGAAGCTGTACCGTTTGTCGCTTCCCTCCACATCCATACGGAAGCCGTCCCGCGTCCCCCGCAGGCTGGCAGCGCGGGCGTTCCCCTGCATATCGCGCCCCACAAAGACGCAGTTCTGATACCGGCGGCTTTCGTATAAAATCCCGGCTTCCATGCACACGCCAAGCAGTTCCGGGTCAATGCCGCGATCCTGCAAATAGCCCACCACGGCGGACGCGCACCGGCTGGCTTCGGGCAGCTTAAACGGCTTTTGCGGCTTCGTGGGTTTTGTGAACGTCTGCTTTACGGGCGGCGGCGCAGAGTACCCGCACAGGGTTTCCACCGCGCCCACAAAGTCCATGCCGCGCACCTTAATCAGATAATCAAGCGCCGTGCGCCCGCCGATGCCCCGGCTGTTCCAGCACCATTTCCCGTTGGAGATTTTTAAGCTGTCATGGGTTCTGGTGCAGTATTCGCGGGGGCCGCTTTTTTTCAGTTCCTGCGGCTCATAAGCCTGCAAATAAGAGAGCAAGTCCCATTCCTTTGCTTTTGCAATCTGTTCTTTGGTTACGCCTGCCAAGGTATCACCTCCAGATATAAAAATAAGCGGCGGGAGCAAAAGAAAAATCGCTCCCGCCGCAGTTGTTTACAGTGCTTCAAATTTCTTCAGCAGGTCGCTCACGCCCTGCCAGATTTCAGCGTAGCCCTGCCGCAAGTCCTCCACATCCTGCTCATACAGGTTGTGGGTACTGTTGCAGCGGCGGGCGATCTGGTTGACGTTGCTGGAAACGGAGCGCAGCAGCTTTACCAGTTCCAGCACCGCGCCCATATCAAGCTGCACAATGTAGCCGTCCACCGCCATTTTCCGCAGGTATGCCCGCAGGTTGGAAGTCCCCAGCAGTTCCATTTTGCGGTCAATCGCCGCCTTTTCTTCCGGGGAAACTTTGGTGAACAGCCCCACCGTGCGCCCCTCCTTTGCCCTCACAGCACCGCCTCCTTTCGCGGGGTGCGCTCCATGCCGGACTGTACCGGCGCGGGCGGTTCATAGTTACGGAGTGCCTGACGGATAGAGGGTTTATGGCCAGCCGCCGCAGCGGGCATCGGCACAACCGGCGCGGGTTCTCCGGCGTCCTCCAAATCAGGGCTTTCTTCAACCTCCTGCTCCTGCTCATCCTCCTTTTTGTCCGGCCTGGACAGTTCCCGGTTAAGCTGGTTTAAGCGGGCGGATTTTTCCCGCAGTTCTTCTTCTTTTGGGAATGGCCGGTCGGCTTCTTCTTTGGCGTTTTCCAGTTCGCTTTCCAGTGTGGTAAGCCGCGCCTTTTGCGCGTCCAGCCGTTCCGCCAGACTTTCCAGCGCATTGTTAATGCGGGTGACATTGCCCACCGCATCGTCGGACAGTTCGGCGGAGTAGGTCAGGTTCTGCTTCATGGTGACGCGGAATTTGCTGCCGTCACACCTGAGCTGCATGGGGAAGCCGCGAAACTCGCCTAAATCCACAATCTTTTCCGGGTCGTCCATCAGCATACACGCCTTAATCACCGCTTCGCCCGCCGCCTTGCGCTCCGTGTAGGTCTGCCCCATGACGGTCATGGAAAAGGCATCGTCCTTGACCGGGTGGGCCTGCACCGTTGGCAAATCCGCCGTCAGCGCTTCGATTAACAGCTTGGTTTCCGCGATTTTCTGCGGGTAGTATTTCAGCGCCTTGTCCTGCATTTCGTACTGCTGGGAGGTGTGGTTGGCTTTGAGCATTTTCAGCTTGGAAACCTGCACATCCAAATCCATTTTTTCGCGGATGCGGTCGTCGCCGGTGGCAAGGGCTTTGACCTCGGCGTAGGAAAGGGCGGTGGCGTCCACATCCTCGGCGGAGCGGGCGGGGCTTTTGGAGGTCATGATCTGGCCGATAAATTTCTGCTTGTTTTCCACCAGCCCCCAGTTGTAAGCGTCGAATGTCCCTTTGGTGACATACTTGAACATTTTCACCGACGCATTCATGTTTCCCTGGCGCAGAGAACGGCCGGCGCGCTGCTCCAAATCGGCAGGACGCCAGGGGCAATCGAGATCGTGGGACGCGACAATGCGGTTCTGCACATTCGTGCCTGCGCCCATTTTTGCCGTGGAGCCGATTAAAACACGCACCTGCCCCCGCCGCACCTTGGCGAACAGTTCCGCCTTTTGGGTTTCCGTGTTGGCGTCATGGATAAAAGCGATTTCTGCTTCGGGGATGCCCTTGGCAATCAGCTTTTCCTTGATGTCGTCATAGACGTTGAATGAGCCGTCGCCTTTGGGTGTGCTGAGGTCGCAAAACACTAACTGTGTCCCTGAAATCTCCGTGCTGGCCTGCCATTCCTGCACGATGTTTTTCACGCAGGCATTGACCTTGCTGTCCGGGTCGTCGGGTAGGAGCGGGTTTTGCAGCCGCTGATCCAGCGCCAGCTTGCGCCCGTCCGAAGTGATGCGCAACATATTGTCGATATGGGGGTCAACCTGGCCTCCGCGCACACTTTCCGCACGCTCGCCAAGTTCCTCCACCATTTCTTTCTGGAACCCGCTGGGTTCGGTAGTGACGGTGATATATTCTGCTTTTGGCACGGGGAGGTTCAGCATATCGGCGGTCTGGATGTCGGCGGCTTCTTTCCAGATAGAGATTAACTCCGGCAGGTTGTAAAACTTGGCAAACCGGGTCTTGGAGCGGAAGCCGCTGCCCTCCGGCTTTAATTCCATCGCCGTGACCTTTTCGCCAAAGTCCGCCGCCCATGCGTCAAAGTGGCGGTGTCCGTTCTGCTCCAGGGTATCAAACTGGAGGTAGCGCATCATGGTATACAATTCTACCATTGAATTGCTGACCGGGGTTCCGGTGGCGAACACGATGCCGCGCCCGCCGGTGATTTCGTCCATGTAGCGGCATTTTGCAAACATATCGCTGGATTTCTGCGCGTCTGTCTGTGCAATCCCCGCCACGTTCCGCATTTTTGTGTGTAAAAAGAGGTTCTTAAACCCGTGGGCTTCGTCCACAAACAGACGGTCAACGCCCAATTCCTCAAAGGTCACAACGCTGTCTTTCTTCTTGCCGTCCGCCAGCTTTTGCAGCTTGGCTTCCAGGTTTTTCTTGGTTTTCTCCATCTGCTTGATGGTGTAGCGCTCGCCGTCCTCGGCTTTTGCTTCGGCAATGGCGGTGACGATTTCGCTGATCTGCCCCTCAATGACGGCTTTCTGCCGTTCCGGGGAGAGGGGGATTTTCTCAAACTGTGAGTGTCCGATAATCACCGCGTCATAGTCGCCGGTGGCGATACGGGCGCAGAATTTCTTGCGGCGGGCAGGCTCAAAGTCCCGTTTCGTGGCAACCAGCACCTTTGCGCCGGGGTAAAGGCGCAAAAAATCGCCGCCCCATTGTTCCGTTAAGTGGTTGGGGACGACGAATAAGGATTTCTGGTTCAGGCCCAGCCGCTTGCCCTCCATTGCGGCGGCAATCATTTCAAAGGTCTTGCCCGCGCCGACACAGTGGGCGAGCAGTGAATTTTTTCCGTAGAGCATCCGCGCCACGGCGTTTTCCTGATGGGTACGCAGGGCAATTTCCGGGTTCATGCCCGCAAAACGGATATGGGAACCGTCATATTCGCGGGGACGGATGCAGTTGAATTTCTCGTTGTAACGCCTGCAAAGGGTTTCCCGGCGCTCCGGGTCTTTGAAAATCCAGTCCTTGAACGCTTCGCACATGGCTTCCTGCTTCTGCTGGGCGATGGCGGTCTGCTTTTCGTTGAGGACGCGCACCTCCTTTCCGTCCTCCATCTTTGTATCGAAGATCCGCACATCCCGCTGGTTTAAGGTCTGTTCAAAGATTTCATAAGCGTTGATGCGCTTCGTGCCGTAGGTGGCGTAGACGCGCACGTTATCCCGGTTGTCCGCGCTTTTGCCCTGCACGTTCCATTCGCCGGTGACGGGGGCATATTGCAGCTTGATTTTCCGCTCCTGCAAGTATGCAGGCGTGTGGAGCAGTTCAAACATAAACTGCTGGTAATACCTGGGGTCTATCCAGGACGCGCCGATCCGGACGCTGATTTCAGAAGCGGTCAGGTCTTTGGGCTGCACCTGTTCCAGCTTTTCGGCGTTGACGGCAAACTGCGGGTTTTCCTTGGCGGCGGCGCGGGCAATCGCTAACTTGGCCCGGACGTTGCCGGAAAGGTATTCGTCCGCCGTCTGCCAGCCCTGGTGCCAGTGTGTGCCGCCGTCCTCCAGGTCAAAGGGGCCGGTGGAGGGGTCTTTGAAGATGATGCCCTTTAAGTCCTCCACAATCTGCGGGATTTTTTCAGAGCCGCCCATCAGGGACGCCATGTAGCCCAAATCCACGCAGGCTTTCTCCCCGATAGATACCGCCAGCGCCTCCACAGCCGTGTCCACGCTGGTAACGGCGCGGTGGGTCTGGATGGTGCGCCGGGTGAACATATCCGCCTTGCGTTCCAGTTTCCCCTCCTCGTTGATGATTTCCAGGGAGCAGAGCAGCGGGTAGGAGGAATCCTGTTCAAAGGCCAGCTTGTTGCCGGTGCTGTTAAGAAGCCCGTATTTTGCGCTGAACGCATCATAGAGCCGGTTTAATTTTGCCTGCTCGGACTGGATTTCGGTATCGTCCGCGCCGGCAAGCTGCAAGTCGATCAGGCGGCGGGCGCTGTCCCGGATGCCGATCATGCCCTTGACGCGCTCCGTGGGGGTTTTGCCAAGGACGGCCTGGGTCATGCGGGAGTTTTCCCGGAAGTACAGCTTATCATTGGATAGGGTGTAACTGAAATTGCGTACAGATGGGTCGGCGGGGATGCTTTCCAGTTCTTCCCCGTCCTGTCCGGCATCCACTTCCAGCAGTTCCCGGTCAGGCGGTGCGATATGCCGGATAGCGTCTGCAAGCTGCTTGGAAAGGTCTGCGCCGGGGATGGGCTGGCAGGAGGTTTCGGTTTCATTGCCGTACATACTGCGCCCCATTGTCATTGTCCCCAGCACCATTTCCGGGTGTTCCAAATAGTAGCGGTTCAGGGGGATGCCGTCCTCCGTCTGCCCGGCCTCCACCCATTCCGGGAGTTTTTCCGGGATGCGGTCGCGCTTTTGGAAAAAGAGGATGTCCGTGGTGACTTCGGTTCCGGCGTTGGCTTTGAACGCATTGCTGGGCAGTCGGACTGCGCCTAATAAATCGGCTTTTTGCGCCAGCGCTTCCCGCACTTTGCTGTTTTTCTTGTCCATCGTGCCTTTGGTGGTGATAAAGGCCACAATGCCGCCGGGACGCACCTTGTCCAGCGTTTTGGTGATGAAATAATCGTGAATCATCAGGTTCTGGCGGTCGTACCGCTTGTCATGCACCTGATAGCTGCCAAAGGGGACGTTGCCCACCGCCAGGTCAAAGAAATCGTCCGGGTGGTCGGTGCGCTCAAAGCCGTCTACTGTAATATCCGCCTTTTGGTATAGCTGTTTTGCGATGCGCCCGGTCAGGTCGTCCAGCTCCACGCCATAGAGTTTTGCCGCCGCCAATTTTTCCGGCAGCATCCCGAAAAAGTTTCCGATACCCATAGACGGCTCCAAAACTGTCCCAGGCGTAAAGTCCATCTGTTCCACCGCGTTGTAGATTGCCTGGATAACGGTGGGGCTGGTATAGTGGGCATTGAGAACCGTGCTTTGTGCAGACTGGTACTCCGCAGGGGTGAGCAGTTCTTTCAGTTCGGCGTATTCCTTTGCCCACTTGGGGTCGTTTGGCTCAAAGGCGTGGGAAATGCCGCCCCAGCCCACATAGCGGGACAAAATAGTCTGTTCCTCTGGTGTGGCAAGGCGTTTTTCGGCTTCAATCTGTTTCAGGGTGCGGATAGCTTCCACGTTGTACTGGTACTTGGTTTTTTCACCGCCCACGCCTAAATTTTCATCGGTGATCTGGAAGTTGTGGCGCTCTGGTTCAAACCGTAGGGGCTGTAAAATAATCTTGCTGGGGAATACCCTGCCGCCCACTTCCTCCTGGGCGCGGCGGCGGGCCTGCTTCTGCGCCGGGGTTTCGGTAATCTGCCCGCCGTCAATCTCCATCGGTTCCGGCACAGGCTTGGGTTCTGCTGGTGCAGGGGGAACATCCGGGGTAAGGTCAAAGGTCTGCTGTTCCCGTTCCTCCACAAACTGCCGCACAAAGGGGATGCTTTCGCTGCGGAAAATGGGGAACCAGCCCCGCAGTTCCATATCTTGCAGGCTGACGGTTCCGGCGTTGTAGTCCACGCTGTCAATCTTCATCAGCCGCCCGTCAATGGTCAGTTCCATGCCGACAGGGATATAATCCGCCGCGCTGCGCTCCTTGATGATTTCATAGGGCGCATCCTTGCCGCGTTCTGCGTCAGGCCGCGCAAGCACCACGCTTTTTCCGTGTTCCAGCAGCTTTTTCAGGACAGACTGCCAGCCAGCCGCGCCGGTGACGGAAACTGTCCCCAAATCGGGGATTTCGCGGGTAACGGTTTTTCTTCCCAGGGCAGGCGCGGCTTCTTCTGCGTCCGTGCCGTAAAAGAGGATGGTTTCCCCCACCTGAACGCCTACCAGCTTGTCAGGATGCGCCGCTTTGAGGTTCAGGTATTCCTCTACATTGGGCGTAAGGTTCGGCTCGTCTGCGGTAGCTGTTTCAGGGGTTTTCTGTGTCTGCCCTGCACCCGCGCCGGTGGGTTCCGTTCCGTCCTCCGGCGCAGGGAATGGTACGATATTGCTGCCTGCGGTTTCCGGCTC
>CAJUPS010000051.1:9185-22049 GCA_910588045.1 uncultured Oscillospiraceae bacterium
ATCCTGCACCCGTTCCGGCTCCTTGGGCGGCGTGGAAAATACCGGCGCGTCCTGGGTCGCTGAAATGGACATTTCGCTGGTGGCAGCGATTTTCTGGATTTCTTCCCGGATTTCCTCCGGCAAGCCTGCGTCATAAAAGGTTACGGTGCGGTCGGGGTCGATATGGGCAACCGTCTTATAATCGCCGTGTACTTCTTCCAAACGGTTCCAGACCGTCAGGCCGTTGCCCATGTGTCCATAGCCCAGGTCATACCGGGCGGCAGGGTTTTCCGGTTCCGTGTTCACGGCAGCTTCGGGTATATCCGGCTCCGCGTTTGCAGTAGCTTCGGGTACATCCGGCTCGGCGGCTGCGGCTGTTTCCGGTGCGGCTGGCTCTGCCTGCGGCTGTTCCATTTCCGGCGTGGATGGTGTGGCGGGGTCAGACAAAAGCCCGAACATATCCAGGGTAAGCTGCTGGCCCTCTTTGTCCTCTTGCGGGGCGGGCTTTTTCTTGCGGGAGAGGGCTTTTGCCGCCGCTGCAAGACTGCCGGCGGGTTCTTCCGTATGCTTACCGGCGCTTTCCTTTTCTTTCTGTTTTTGCTCCTGCTTTTTCTGGCGTTCCTCCTGCAAGACAGCTTCGGGCAGAGGGGTGAATAAGGAATATTCGCCCCGCAGATACGCGCCCATATCCCGGAGTGACGGTTCCATCAGCTTGTAGGCGCGGTCGTCCGGGGATACCATTGCCAGGGCTTTCACCATTTTTTCATAGTGCGCCGCGCATTGTTCTGGGTCGTCTAACAGCGGGCGGAATACCTTTTTTGCCGCGTCAATATCCCAGTCGCGGGGGATTGTTTTGCTGGCATCGTTGGGGTCGTAGTATTGGAATGAATACAGGCTCCTGGCAAGCCGCATTTTTTCATATTCCGGCAGATATGCCTTTTCCCTGCGGTTCAGATACCGATCTTCTTTGATTAGTCCTGCAATCCGCTTGTGTATCTGTTTCCAGTTCAGCATGACCGTATCATAATTGCCCTCGGAAAAATCGTCAGCGCGGGACAGCTTGATTCCTTTGCCGTCGTGCCATTCGTCAAATCCAATGTAGCCATGCCCGCCGATGCCGTATTCATTTTTCAGAAAGGCAATGCACTCGGCGGCGTCATGGCCCTGCATGAAGTAGGAGTAGATGCGGAACTTGCCCTCGGAAACCCCGGAGCCGCCGGTGAGCTGGCGGGTGATTTCATCCTCGGTGACAAATGCGCCACGGGCAGGGGAAAAACCCGCTGCCGCCTGAAATGCCGTCACCGGCTTATCCATATCGGTCAGGCGGGTATATAAATCATGGGGCGGTATCTGCTGGCGGAACCGTAACAGTTCCGGGTTCCGCTGATGGGCGCTTGCAAGCTGCTTTACCTCCTGCGCGATTTTGGCGCGTTCTGACGGGTCTTTTAAGAGTGCGGCAATCTTTTCCGTGCTGTCCGGGAAACCGCCGTAGAGCGCGTCAATGGTGGGCAGTAAGCCCTTTTCCCTTGCTTCGTCGCTGAAATTCTGGCGCAGATACCACAGCTTTTCGGACAGTTCCCGAAACTCGTTGTCCCGCGCCGCGTCGATGTTGTCCTGGCTGGCAAACTGGCCGTCTTTCAGAAGCTGGCTAATCTGTGCCGCCGCCTGCTTCCATGTGACAAGGGAACCTCCCCCGGCAGAACGTCCCGGCGCGATGTGGATGCCGCTTTGACTGAACCACAAAGAATACTCATGCCCCGCAATGTTAAGCCCTTTGCCGCCGGTGCGGTATTCCTTTTGCAGAAAATCGGCGGCAAGTTCTTCCGGCGGGTCTTTCTGGAAAAAGGCCACGATACGCAAAATACTGTTTCGCTCATTGCTGCCGCTGGTGAGGGCGCGCCCGATGACGGCATCCGTCACTTTTCCGGCGGCAGCGGCGGGGCGGAGTTCCTGCTCGGTTTTCTGCACATGGGCAATGGTTTCAATCTGCTGTTCCACGGTAGGGAACAGGGAAAACTGTGTAAATGCCGGCTTTGCAGACGCAGAAACGGCGGGCTGTTCGCCCGCCGCCTGCTGGTTTTCCTGATTTACTTGTAAACGATCTCGTTCAGTACCATTTCCTCCGCCTGTGCGGTGAAGCTGTTGACCGCCTGCACCCATCCCATCTGGTCGCGGGCTTTCATCGCTTCGTCCACGTGGTTCTGTTTCTTTAAGTCCGCCACGATCCGGTCTATCTGTTCCTGTGCCTGCTGGTCGATCTCCCGCAGGTGGGCTTCCAGCCGCCCGGTCAGAAGCATCGAGGTGTACCGTCCCTTGTGCCGTTCCTGGAGAAAGGTCTGCCGCATCCGTCCGTACTTGCCCAGCGGCATTTCCTCCATCCCGTCCTCCCCGTCCATCATCAGGTCGGGAATCTGGTAATCGCCCATCTTCTTGTATGCCAGTTCTGCCATTTTCTATGCTCCTTTCTTCGCTTTCATGCTTTAACGTGCTAAATTCTTCCTTGCCTTTAGTATAACCGATCACCGGCTCTTTTGCAAGGGTTTTTTCCCTGTTTTTTTGACGGTTCTGCGCTTTTTCTTTCTCTGCCTGCCGGATGCCCTTTTTCACTTCCAGCAGCATATTCATGGACACTTCGCTGGCGGCGCTGCCTAAGTGGTGGAGGACGGCGGGGGTGGAAAATTCACTGATGCCGTCAAAATCTTCATCGTCCAGATAGTCGGCGGCGTTTAGGCCGCAGCGGGTGAGGAGCGTGTACTGGACGCTGGCCGTCAGGAGGTTGCGGAAACGCACTTCCAGGTTAAGGTCGTCCAGTTCCTCCAAAAGACTGCCCTGGGTGTCGTAGGCAAGGTCGGCCAGAAGTTCGGGGTACACTTCCTCTACCGCGTGTTTTGCCTGTTCCATCAGCGCCTGCCCGATGTCCTGGTTTTCCGTTTCTCCGTACCGCTTCACGAGCGTATCCAGGACGGCGGCGTGGTGTTCGTCTTTCAGTTCCCACAGATAGGGCATCCTTGCGCCCCGCACCGGGCGGGTGTCCGCCACATCGAAAACATAGGTCAGGCGCGGGCGGATGCCGTCCTTATTGATGAGCGCAATGCCCTTGGAGCCGGCCTTGACCCAGCGGCGCATATCCTCATTCCACAGTTCCATGCTGGCGCAGGCGGTGGCGTCCGGGCGCTGGGCGTAGATTAAAAGCTGTTCATCAAACGAGTATTTATAGAGCCGCGATGCAGTGGTAAGATAGCTTTTCCAGCCGTGGGCGTTCTTTGTGACCGCTTTGGCGGTCTGGTCTGCAAGCTGCGACACATATTGTAGCTTATTCGCCATGTTTCCCTCCTTTTTCGCAAAATAAAAGCCCGGAACAGGTGCGTCCTGCTCCGGGTGTGTGGATGGTTGTTATGATTCTTCTTCGGGGAGTTCCCAGGGGGAAAGCCCCATTTCTTCCCATGTTACGCCATAGGGTGCGCCGCCGGAGGTGTAACCGGCGATAAAATAAAAGCGGTCGTCCGAATCCGGGAAGCGGTCATAAAAGGATTGCTGTTTCTTTGCCTCCCGTTCCCGCCGCAGATGCTCCTGGCGTTTCTGTTCCGCCTGCCGCTTCACCGCTGCCTGCTCCGGGGTCAGTGCGCCGATTTCCTCTAAGTCATTCAGCGCGGTCGGCACATCGACCTTGAATTTTTCCCGGTAGGCGCGGACAAGGTGCGTCCCCGTATAGGAGGGGAGCCATTGCCGCGCCATGCGGATGCGGGCAGCGTGGCGCGCCGCTTTATTCTTCTGTTTTGCCCATTTGGGGGTAGTGCTGTTTTTCACGTTCTGCATCCTCCGTGTTTTTGCCCGTTTGTCTGCCGGATTTGATTATACCACAGCCGGACAGCGGGGACAATCAGCCGCCGCGCCTTTTCTCGTTCATCTGATCCAGCACCGCCCGCTGTGCAGGGGTAAGGACACGGGGCGGGGTGATGCGTACCCATTTTTTCGGCAGTTCAAAGGAAAGCCCGCCATATCCGTTGTCCCCGGTCTGCCGTACCTGTCCGGGGTAAGTGCCGCACAGTTCGGAAAGCTGCCGGCAAAGGGCGGCATTGTGGGTGTAGATGCTGGCGGCGGCTTCTGCTTCGTTATACAGCACGATGGTTTCCCTCTCGGTTCCGGACAGCTTCATCGCTCCACCTCCTGTCCGCGCGGGGGCTTCTTTGGCGTATCGTGATCTCTGGCGGCATCCTGCCGGCACTGGCTGAGGGCATCCAGCACAGAGGGCTTTGGCGGCGGTTCATTGTTGATGATGCCGTCAATCTGGTTATAGTTTCCCTCCGCGCTCATTTCGGCGGCGGCAAGGTAGTTTTCCGGGCGCACCTCCTGAAAGGCGCGGACTTTGCCGTCCTCCGCCAGCACCGGCACATAGAGCCGCCCGGTATGCAGGTACACCCCGTCCAGCCCCGCGCCGCCTTTATAGCGGCCTGCGCTGTCACGCTCGCACTCCAAAAGGGCGGTTCCGTCTGCCAGAAGATAGCCGGGTTCCGTGCGCCGGTAGAGCCAGCCATAGGGGACGCCAATCTGACGGATGGCGATTTCTTCCCCAATCAAAAGGTCTTTTTGTTCCTCTTTCTTCATTCCGTATCCACCTCCCCCGCAGCACGGACAGCGGCAGCCATTGCATAAATGGCATCGTCCAGCGCGTCCATGACTTCCTCCGGCTCGGTATCGGCCATTGCCAGCAGGGTTTCCACCGTTTCCTCCGACAAGCCCAGCCATGCCGCCACTTCCGGCACGTTGGGCAGGCTCTGGCTGCTCTCAAAGAAGTAGGAGTAGGGCATCCCGAACCGTCTGGCGATCTCCTGAAGCTGGTACACATCCGGCGCGGCGGAGCCGTTCAGCCAGCGGTTCATTTCCGGCAGTTCCACGTTCAGGGCCTGCGCCAGTTCAGCGGCGTCCGTGCCGCTGATGGCCAGGAGGTTGTGCAGGTTGCGGTTAAATGCGTTCATGTTCTTTTCCATAAGCGTCAGTTTCCTTTCTTTTTGGGGGTTTTGGGGTCAAATTCCAGCTTAAAGCGGACAAATTTCTCTCCGGTGTCCTCCATCACAACGGTCGCGTCATAGAGGACGCCTTTTTTCTCGGAAAACAGGCCGGTCATGGCGACGCGCCCGTTTTTCAGCAGGGCGGCGGCAATCTTGCGGGTCAGCTCCTTGCGCTTCCCGGTAAAGAAGCGGTCGTTCTTCCAGAGGGCAAAGCCGCAGGGGGGCGTGGCGTTCCAGCCCTCGCAGAAGAAACTCTTTTTGCCCTCCACCACGTTTTTGCCGCAGCGGGGGCAGATACCGATTACCGTGCGCCCGGATGCAGACAGGGCGGCGTTTGCCACGGTCACGCCCTGATAGCCTTTGATAAGTTCGGTGAGCATAGCGGAAATGCCCGCCATAAAGTCCTCCGGGGAGAGTTCCCCGCGCTCCACCGCGCCCAGCCGTTCCTCCCATTCAGCGGTCAGTTTTGCGGATTTCAGCGCATCGGGCATTACCTTGATAAGTTCCGTGCCTTTTTCCGTGGGGAGAAGCTGCTTTTTCTTCCGCTCCACAAAGCCGGAGCGCACCAGCTTTTCAATCACGCCGGCGCGGGTGGCCGGAGTGCCAAGCCCCTTGCGCTCCACGTCCTCCAACTTTGCAAAATCCTCCGCGCTGGCGTGTTCCATTGCGGAGAGCAGCGTGTCCTCGGTAAAATGGGCCGGAGGGGAGGTCGCGCCCTCTTTGACGGACGCGCCCTCGGCGGTCAGCTTCTGTCCCTCGGTGAGCGCAGGAAGCGGCGGGGACGGTTCCGCCTGCTTCGGTTTCTGTTTCAGTGTGGCATGGAAAGCCTGCTCCAAAGCCGTCCAGCCCGCCGCGATTTCTGTCTTGCCTTTGGCGGAAAAGACAGCGCCGCCACATTCCAGCGTGACGGCAGTTTCCGCATAGGTGTGGGGTTCGCCTACCGCGCACAGCAGACGGGCGGCAGCAAGAAAGAGGATGTTTTTCTCCCCGGAGGGCAGCGCGGACAGGTCGGTTTTTGCCGTTTCTGCCGTGGGCAGGATGGCATGGTGGTCGGTGACTTTGCTGTTGTCGATTACCTGCGCAGCGTTTACCGGCAAGGACAAATCTGCCGCAAAGGGCAGCGATGCGGCGATAGACTGACATAATGAGGGCAGTCCTGATGCCATATCTTCGGTCAAGTACCGGCTGTCCGTGCGTGGGTAGGTCGCCAGCCGCTTTTCATAGAGGGCTTGCAGATAATCAAGGGTCTGCTGGGCGGTGTAGTCAAACAGCCGGTTTGCTTCTCTTTGGAGGGTAGTTAAATCGTACAGCCTGGGCGGGCGCTCGGTTTTCTCCTTTTGGGAAACCGTCTGTACCGTTGCAGGCTTGCCCACACAGCCGGTACGCAGCCTGCCTGCGTCCGTTTTGGATGCAAAGCGTTCACTGGCGGCATGGAATCCGTCCAGTTCCAGCTCCACCGTATAAAATTTCTCTTTCCGAAAGCCGGAAATGGCGGCTTCCCGTTCTGCTAACAGCGCCAGCGTCGGGGTCTGCACCCGGCCCACGTTCAGGGTTTTGCCCTGGTACAGCGTGGTAAACAAACGTGTACCGTTGATGCCGATCAGCCAGTCCGCCTTGGCGCGGCAGAGGGCGGCGGCGTAGAGATTGTCGTAGTTTTTCCCGTCCAGCAGGCAGTCAAAGCCTTTTCGGATGGCGGTTTCCTCCATTGAGGAAATCCACAGCCGCTTGACGGGCTTTGTGCAGCCGCACAGATGGTAAGTCAGGCGGAAAATCAGTTCCCCCTCGCGCCCTGCGTCCGTTGCACAGATTAAGGCGGTGACATCGGCCCGGTGCATCAGGCTTTTTAAGGTTTCAAACTGCTTTTTGGTGTCCGGCAGCACCTGATACTGCCACGGCTCCGGTAAAATCGGCAGGTCGGCATAGTTCCATTTGGAATAGCGGGGGTCGTAGGCATCGGCGGGGGCAAGTTCCACCAGATGGCCGATGCACCAGCTTACCAGCCAGCCGCCGCCCTCCATGTAACCGTCGCCCCGGCTTTTTGCGCCTAACACCTTAGACAGAGCCATCGCTACCGACGGTTTTTCCGCGATCACAAGTTGCATTTTTCTCACGCTCCTTTTTCAGATTTTTGTAGCATATCCCCACGCAGGGCGCATTTAGCCCATAGGGACAGCGGTGGCAGGGATGTCCGGGCGGATGGACGGGGGAAGCAGGCGCGGCGCGGCCAGGGGACGGCCTTTGGGTCATCATCCGCTCAAAAGGGCTGTTGGTAAATCGCATCAGTCGTCCTCCCCGCCGTAGTTTTCAGGATAGTCCGGTTCCTCCGGCTCATCATAGGCTGTCGGTTCCTCATAGCCCGTCTGCCGGGTTTCTTCCTGCGCGTCCACATCCTCGTCCTCGTTGACCGTTTCCTCCTCGTCCCCGCCGGTCAGTTCGTCAAAGTCCTCCGCATCGTCCAAGTCTTTTTTTGGCTTATAGATTTTGAAGTAGTAGCCCGCGCCGCCAGCCGCCAGCGCCACAAGCAGCACTAAAATCAGTGTGCCGGAACCGCCGCTTTTTGTTTTCTCCGGCTTTTTATCGGGTTCGGTTTCCGTATCGGTCACAGGGGCTTTTCCGGTACAGTCTTTCCGGTTCAGGGTGCAGACCGGGCAGTCGGTGTTGACCTCGCCGGCGGCGCACTGTTCCGTACAGATGCAGGCCGGCTCCGGGTCGGGGATTGCGTCCGTCTGCGGCGCGTCGTCCTCCTTGACTGCCAGCGCCATCAGGTCGGCTTCGGTGACGGCGTTGAGGAAATACACGTTTTCCGTATCGCGCTGGTTGTCGATAATCAGATAAAACACGTTTTCATCTGGCGTCTGGATGGTATAAAACTCCTTGCCGTCCTCGCCGGTGGCGTTGTCCAGTACGGTAGCCTGACCGTCCGGGGTCAAAGGAACCGGGTCGCGGGGCGTGGTGTCTGCTTCCTCGTCCGGGTCGGCACTTGCCGAAGCGGAGGGCTTTGTGCCGCCCGTGCTGGCAGCCGGTTTTGTGACGCTTGTTGCCGGGGCGGTAGTCTGCGTGTTGGGTGAGGTTGTCGCGCCCGTTGTGGGTGTTGTAGCCGCAGGCGTGGTGGTTGTACCAGGCGTGGCGGATGTACCCGGCGCGGTGGTTGCCGGGGGCTGTGTCTGGCCGGTGGAGGGCTTCTGTTTGTTATCCTCCGCCTGATAGTTGGGGTTTTTGACCTGCACGATTTTTGATTTGTTTCCCGCAGCGTCCACCGCCTGCACCGAAAGCTGCTCGTAATCATCGGGCAAATCCCGCAGCGGCACGTCCAGTGTGCCGTTGGTTAAATCGGTGTATTTCTCGCCGTCAATGTAGATTGCCGCCACGCCGGAAAGGGCGTCTTTGGCTTCTGCCCGGAGCAGCCGCCCGTCCATGCTGGCGCGTAAGGTAGGCGCGGTGCGGTCGAAGCACTCCATATAGCGGGATTTCTCGTAAACTTTCCCATCGTGGCCGGTGGCGCAGACATAGACGGTGCAGTTCTCCGAAAGGTCGATTTCCCCGTACCAGCGGTTTTCGTTCTGCTTCAAGCTGTCTGTCACATCGCGCCATTGCCCGTTTTTCTCGATTTTTACCTGAACGAGAGCAAAGCCGTTCCCGTTTTCATCGGTAATGCGAAACTCGGCGGCGGCGCTGCCGGTCGCCCAGCCGGAGGGCGGTGTAATCTTGATGGAGAGATTGGATGCCGGGATGGGCGCGGGGGCTTTGCCGGTGCAGCCGGTCAGGTCGGCTCTGCAGATCGGGCAGTCGGGGTTGACCGCGCCAAGCTCGCACTTGTTTTCGCAGACGCAGACCGGGACAGGCGCAGGGGCTTCGATGGTGCAGCCGGCCAGGTTCAGCAGGCAGACGGGACAGTCCGCATTGACCGCGCCGGGTTCACAGTGGGCGGTGCAGATACAGACCGGCTCCGCTGGCGGTTCCGGCTCTTTGCCAATGCAGCCGGTTACATCCTGCTTACAGATGGGGCAGTCTGCATGGAGCGTGTCTGCCGTACACCGTGTTTCACAGATGCAGACGGGTTCCGGTTCCGTGGGCGGTTCCGGCTCTTTGCCAATGCAGGCGGCTGCCTCCTGCACACAGACGGGGCAGTCCGCATTGAGGGTGTCCGCCGTGCAGCGAATATCACAGAAGCAGGTGATTTCCGGCTCGGTGGGTACTTCCGGCTCCGCGCCGGTGCAGGCAGCTACATCCTGCGTACAAACCGGGCAGTCTGCGTTGAGGGTATCTGCCGTGCAGCGGGTATCGCAGAAGCAGGTGGTTTCCGGCTCGGTGGGTGTTTCTGTTTCGGTGGGTGCTTCCGGTTCCGTGCCGGTGCAGGCATTCACATCCTGCGTACAAACCGGGCAGTCTGCGTTGAGGGTATCCGCCGTGCAGCGAATATCACAACAGCAGGTGATTTCTGCCTCTGCGGTGTCATGCAGCCCTTCGGCGGCAAAGGCCGCGCCCATCAGGGGGAACATTGTCCAGGCACAAATAAAAATGCACAGCAGCATCGCCGCCGTGCGCTGAAAGCGTTTTGTTTTCATATTCATATACTCAGATTTCCTCCTTATCCATGTTTTCAAAAGTTCGGGCATTGCCAGCCGGGGGCATCTTCGCCCCGCGTATCATATCCAGCAGCCCCCGCAGTTCCTCCGGCGAAGCCGCCACGCCGCGTACCACCTGCAAGATTTCAAGGTTTTCCTGCTCGGTGATCTGCTTCTCCAAGTCCCGCACACGGGCCTGCCACTCGGCGGCTTTTTCTTTGGCTTTCGCCAGGTCGGTTTTTAATCGGTCAATTTTCATGCTGTCCCTCCTGCTTTGTTTGGAATGTAATCGGAAAAGTTTTTGACAGTGTAAAAAATCCGCTTGTTGTTCACCCAGCGCTGAAGCTGGCGGGTGATTTTCGGCGCGGTGGGGCGGTCGTAGACCATCACATAGGGGTCATAGCCCATGCCGCGCAGGGTTTCCACCCGGTACAAGTCCTGCTCATGGGTGCTGCCGTAATTGGTCAGGACGTAGACGCGCCGCTTTCGGTCGCTCTTAATGGCGGTCAGTTCCAGAAAGCGCTTAAAATGCCCGGTCAAGTCCTCGTCTGGATTGTCCCAGGCAAAATGTACCGCTTTGGTGCGTACCCGGTTTAAGAGCGCCACATTGTCCGGCGTAACCAGGCGGATGTCAAGCCCCTGGGAAAAGTCCACCCATGCGCGGCTTTCGGCAAGCTGTAAAATCAGCGCTTCATGGTCGGGGCAGGCGAGGAGGTTTGCGTCCAGCAGCTTGATTTCTTTCTGCCCGTCCCAAAACTCGGACAGGTCAGCTGCTTTGCGGCTTTTGCGTCCCTCCTTGCCGCTGACAATGCAGAATCCGCAGTTTCGCGGACAGCCACGGCTCAAAAAGCCATAGGCGGTATCGGAAAACTGCGGATATAAAGAAGCGTCCGGGCGGGTGTGTTCCACCGCATCCGGTAAATTTTCCCTTATGCCGTAGCCCGTGCCGCCTGAAATGACGGCATCGGCATTGGTAACGGCAATCGTATCTTTCGAGTAGGTATCTGTGAATACCCGGCTTTTATAAACAAGGTCGTAGTGGTTCCCTGGGTTCCACCACTCAACCAGGTCGCCCCGCGCCTTATGGTACGCGGACAGCTTCATCAGGCACAGGTTCGGCCAGTTGTGGGAATCCACATCAATCAGTCCAATTTTCAAATCATACCTCCGTTTCTGGCAAAAATGCTTAAAAAAGTGTTTCAGGGTAGACGCCCATATCCGTACAGATGGGCAGACCAATAGGGGCTTCCCGTATTGGCGTAGGAGATCGGGTCGCCGCAGTGAATGAACCGCCCGCCGCCCACATAAATCCCAACGTGGCTGACCGGCCCCGGAGAGCTGTATGTACCGGTGAAGAAAATCAAATCACCGGGCTGTGCGTTTGCCGAAGATACCGGGGTACACAGGTTATAAAGCCCCTGTGCCGTCTGCCGTCCCACGCTGCCCACGCCGGACTGGTTAATGACCCACGAAACATAGCCGGAGCAGTCAAAGGATGTGGAGGGGGAACTGCCGCCCCAAACGTAAGGCCATCCTAAAAATTTTTCTGCTTCATGGAGCATCGCTTCAAAGCTGCCGTCCCCCATCGGTTCGCCGGAATAGTCCGGGATAGCCGGCCCGCCGGGTGTGCCGGGGATTGCGCCGGTTCCATCGTCGCCGTTGTCCACGAAGAAATAGGGATTTAAGTATTCGCCGTTTAGCATGACCTCTAAATGCAGGTGCGGCCCCGTGCTGTTGCCGGTGCTGCCAACGGCGGCGATCACATCCCCGCGTTTTACTTCCTGGCCTGCGCTGACGTTTAGGCTGGAACAGTGGGCATACCGGGACTGGTAGCCTTTATCGTCCTCAATCACCACGCACAGCCCGTAGCTGCCCGCGTCGCCAGCCGATACCACGCGCCCGTCCTGCACCGCCAGAATCGGCGTACCCTGCGCCACGGCAAGGTCAATGCCGCGATGCAGGCTCTTTTCCCCGCTGATGGGGTGTACCCGCCAGCCGTAGCCGCTGCTCACGTTCCCCAGCCATGAGAAATCAAAGGGGTTCCCAAACGCCTGCCGGTTGCCGTAGGTCTGCATATACACACCGTAGCGGTCGGTCTGTTCGCCGGGAGAGAGATGGCTTTGTGCCACGGCAGACAGCGGGCGCACGGTCAATGTGGTTTGCAGGACGTACCAGTCATAGGGGTCGCCGTCATCGTCGTACCGGGTTTCCACAATCACTTCACGGGTGAGGGTGTACTGCTCGGAAAAAATGCGGTCGATTTCAGACTGAACCCCTGCAAAGGTAAAGGCATTGAACGCCGTGGAAAGGTAGCCCAGCAGTTCATAGGGGTTGTGGCTGATTTCACCGATGTTGTAGCGGTATTCATCATAGCCGGGGTAATTTTCCTCGGTATTGTCAATGTCAATCTGTAAATCCGTTTCCTTTTCGGTGTAGTAAAGGTCGCTCTGGCAGATTTCCCCCTCGTCGGCCATGTAGGACGCAGAAATATAGGAGGACTGGAAGCCGGAGAGCATGGCGGTGCAGGAGGTCAGGCCCGTGGCAAAGAACATCACCACCAGCGCCAGCATTGCAACCGCCAGAAAGACCGCCTTATGCGCCGCCGCATACTGGGCGATGGCGCGGGCAATCTTGCCGGTGGCGGTCAGGACGTTTTGGGTAAATTTCGCGCTCTGTTTGGCTTCATGGGCGGCCTGGGCGTATTTCCGCTTGATTTTCTGTTTCTGCACCCATTTTGCCAGCGCGTTTTTGCGTTGCAGTTCGGGATTATCCCGCAGGGCGGTCTGCCATGCAAGGTCGGTGTGCGCCCGCGCCGCTTTCTGCTGTGCTTTCCGTAAAGTGCGGTAGGGCTTGGCGCGGCGGCGGTTCCGTTCCCAGCGCAGGACGCGCCCCACGCCCTGCTCGGCAACCAGTTCGCTTTTGTGGGCGGATTCCAGAGCCACGTTGTCGCGCTCGTATTCGCGGATTTTGCTGTGCAGCTTGATAACCGCCGCCATTTTCACCGCGCCGGCCCCACGGGAGAGCAGGGAGGGCCTGCGGTATTCCGGCAGCACTTCCTCCTCAAAACGGAGCCGCCGTTTCATTTTCCCGCTGGCTTCGTCAGGCTGGCGCTCCATGTGCAGGCGGCGCTTGGCAGGCAGCTTCATCTGCGCCTGCTCCACGTGGCGGTCTGCGCGTTCCGTGCGGCGGACGGCCTTGTTATATTTCTTTTGCTGGCGGGTGGGGGCATCGGGCGCGGCATCGCCGGCAGTTTCCGAATCTTTGGGGGTATCCTCAAATTTCAGGCGGGTTCCCCCGGCCTTTGGGTTGCC
>CAJUPS010000051.1:22149-23906 GCA_910588045.1 uncultured Oscillospiraceae bacterium
CTCACCGGCGCGGGAGTGGGTTCTTCGGCGGCGGGCGCATCCAGCAATGGCATATCCACCGCGCCCCGCATGGTTGCCGGGGCATCGGGCGGCGGTTCGGCGGTGGCGTCTGCCAGATATTCCGGCGTAAGCAGCACTTCCGTCTGTTCTGCCCTTGTTTCCGGCGCAGGGCGGGGCTGTTTCCGCTTTTTGCCGGTGTCTGCGCCCCGTACTGCCGGACGGCGGATGTCCTCCCGTTCCGTGGGGCGGGCGCGGTCAAAGGCGGCATCCGCCGTGCGCTGGCTGACGCGCTTTTCCTCGCCGGTGGCGCGGTTGTGTTCCACCAGACCGTCCCGTCCCATCTTCTGAACCTTTTTCTCCCGTGCCTGAAACCGTTCCCGGCTCACCGTGCGGCCTCCGGCGCTTTACGTTCCGGCTCCGGGGCAGGGCGGGCGGCGGCTTCGGCCTTTTTCTCGTTCAGCGCTTTTCGGATGGAGGGCTTTTCAGCGCGCGCGTCTGCCTTTAACTCGGCTTTGTATTCCTGCTCTTTTTGTTCAAAGACCTCATAGAAAAAGGCCGCAAAGCCTTTGCCGCTGGCACGTTCCGGGGCATCATTGATGCAGTCGCACCACTGGCGGCAGGATTCCTCTAAAACCGTGTCAAACATTTTGACGCGGGCAGGGTCGCCTAAAATATCGCTTGCGTTCATAGGCTCCTTTTTTTCTGTCAGCGTCTGCCGGATGGAGGGTTTCTCACGGTGCTGGTTTTCCGTGGGTTCTTCCTTGTGTTCCGGCTCTTTTTCCTCATTCTCCGTCTGCTGGACAGGGGGCTTTTTGGCTTCCCGCACGGTTTCCGCTGCCGTTTCCAGCCGTTCCACGCTGCCGATTGCCGCAAGGGTGGCATTGTTCATGGTGGAGAGCATCTTGTGGACTGTCCGCATGGGGGCAAGGACAGCGGCCTGGAAGCGCCCCTCCTGCCCGCCGTCCACGGCCTGGGTTTCCCTGCCGGTCACGGCGCGTCCGGCGTTTTTCAGATGCCCGCCCACGCTGCGGAGTTCGTGGCCAAGGGTTTCTATTTTCTCAATGCTCTTTCTGGCATCGGCCAGGGAACCGCTGATATTCTGCTGAACCGCTTCCAGCGTCTTGTGGATGCCCATAGCGGAAACCGCCTTATCCAGCGCAGTCACGCCCACGCGCTTGAAACCCTCTACCGCGTTGGCGGCGCACTGCATGATTTTCTCCCGCAGGCCGTCCAGCTTTTCCTGCGCCTGCCGGACTTTGTTTTGCAGCCCGTCCACCATGCCCTGCAAGACGGTTTTCTGCGGCGTGTCCTGGGCCTGTGCAAGCTGTACCCTGACGGTCTGCAATTCCTGGCGCACCGCGTCAAGCTGGCGGTTCATGCCGTCCATATAGAACAGCAGGCGGGACAAATCCTCTGACTGTCCCGCCCGCCCGTTTTCCGAAAGCAGCTTCAAAAACTGCTCCATAATTTCCTGATTGTGTTCCAAATCTTACCCTCCTTTACTGTTCCGCCAAGTCCTCCGGGCGGGTGGTCATGATCGAATAGAGTTCCGTGTCCTTGGGGAAATGGTCAACGAATGGGATAATCACGTTGCCATAGAACAAAAGCCCCTCGCCGGCATTGGAGTTGGTCACATAGCCAAGCTGGTGCGGGGAGATATTGAGCTGCTTTGCCAGGATTTGACGGTCGCCGCCCGCCTGGTTCAGCATATAAATAAAATCGCTGTTTTCAAAAATGTTCGCAATTTCCCGGCTTGC
>CAJUPS010000052.1 GCA_910588045.1 uncultured Oscillospiraceae bacterium
TTGGGGGATTCTCAAGGGCGGCGAAGCCCCCTTGAGGGTGCTTTTGGTTCTTTTCGCACAAGCGAAAAGAACGCCCTAGGCGGCCAGCAGGCCGCCGGGACGGTCGTTTGCGCCGCAGGCGCAAATGACGTCCCCGGGGAGGCAGGGCAAATCTAAATAAAGATTTATGCTGGGGCGGCGCGCAGCGCCGCAGTTATCCGATGTCCGCGCCTACGGCGCGCTCCACAGCGCTCTGGAGCGCCTGGGCCCCCAGGCCCAGACTCCCCCCCTTGCCGGGAATCAGGATCACAGCGGGAGTAACCGAGGTCTTATACCTGTCTACCTCCGCCCGGATCGACTGCGCCAGCTGCTCCGTGATATAAATGATAGCGTACTCCTCCTTGGCCAGCCGGTGGAGGGCCTGCCGACCCTCCTCTACCCCCTCCACGGGGAAGATGTCCAGCCCCAGGGCCTTGAAGCCCAACACGCTGTCCCGGTCGCCCAGTACCGCGATCTTATACATACGCCTCACGCAGCCTTTCCCGGATGGTGTCGCCGCTGATGCCCGCCATGCGGCCGGACATAATGATGCGCACCGCCGTAAATTCGTTCTCCTTGGCCGCCAGATAGCTGATGACGGACTCCACGCCGAAGGGCACGCTCCTGGCGCTGGCGGCCACCGCCGCCACCGCGTCGTCGCAAGCCTTCTCGAAGGCCGTCAGACTGCCTCCGGCTGCCGCCGCCGTCCCCAGCTCTGCGGCCTGCCGCAGACTGGTGGAGCGGTAGAGCTCCTCCAGATTCCCGTTGAGCGCCGCCGTCTGGACGCTGTCCGCCCCGATCGCGCCCCCGGGCACCAGGACCCGCCGGAGCATGTCCGCACCCTTCTTCATGCGGAGGGTGCGCACTGCGCTGCGGAGATTGGCCGCGTCGATGGTCGCACGCACATAGCGGACCAGGAACTCGCTCCCCGTGTTCCCGGCGGCGGAGAGCATCTCCTCATAGTAGGCCCGGTCCAGCTGGAAGTCCGCCAGCTGGGGGTCGCCGGTGGCGCTGAGCATCTCCGACGCCTCCTCGGCGGCGGCGCGCAGCGCCGGAGGCAGGACGCTGTAGTCCCCCTCCCACACCGCACGGCGCATCTCCTGGGCGCTCACGCGCCCCGCGTCCAGCAGGAGCCGGTCCGGCGCGTCCGTGCCGGTGGCACGGGCCTTGAGGAGCGCCTTGAGATTGTGGTAATCATACTTGACCTTGAACACGTCCACCACCGCCTTGTCGGGGACAAAGCGGTAAAGGTCAGCAAACAGCTTCTCCTGCTCCTGGGCCAGAATGGAACCCAGCTCCCGGGGGCTGGCGGTGTTGAACTCGCCGTAGCCGATCTCGGTGAGCACCTTGGCCGCCTCCTCCGCCGTGGGCACCTCGATCATGCGCTCCATCCGCGCCCCGGTCAGCAGATCCCGCTCCCGGCTGTGCAGGTAAGTGGAGATGAACAAATAGTCGGTATCCTTCAATTTCTTTGCCAAAGCCATCCTCCTTTCTGCCTAGTATCCTGGATTGGCTTTTTTCTCAGGAGAAGAGGATCCCGGCCACCTGGGCCGCCATCTCCTCCCGGAGCATCCGCAGCTGGGTCTCAAAGGCGCAGTTGACCTCCACGCTGCCGTCCCGGAGGATCAGTCCCCCGGCCATCTCCCGGGTCTCCCGGGAGAGCGTCAGCATGGCCGTGCCCTGCATGAGGGCGCTGGCCCCGGTGACCACCGCCGAGAGCACTGACCCGGCCTTGCCGCCCACCTTGGCGGCCTTCCCGGCGGCCTCTGGTTTCACAGCTTCCGCCAGCAGGTTGTTGGCCCAGGCCACCACCTGGGGGCCCACACGCTCCCGGTCCCGGGCGTTGAGGATGATCTCCTCCTTGCCGGTCTTGGAGGCTTTTACGGCCATCTTGGCCAGCAGCTGGGCGTACTCGCCCTCGTCCAGGGCTAGAAGCTGCTCCTGGGCCTTCTCAAAGGCCGTGTTGAGGCAGTCCTGCTTGGCGGCCAGAAGGCGCTTTTTCGCCTCCATACCGGCCGCGCTCTCCAGGCGCTCGGCCTGGCGCTGGGCGGCCTCCTTCCCGGCGGCCTCGGCGGATTTCTCCTCCGTCTGGGCCTGGACCTTGTACTGCTCGCGGATGGCGGCGGCCTTCTCCTCCGCTTCCCGGAGGATCTCAGCCGCCTCCGCCTTGGCGTCGGCTTCGATGCGGGCGGTGATTTTTTCAATTCCGTTCATATCGAATCCCCTTTTCTAAATTGGGATAAATCAGAACTGCAGGAGCATCAGCATGGAAGCCAGCAGGGAAAGGATGGCGTAGAACTCGACGATACCGCACAGCAGCAGGCCCTTGGACCAGTCGTCGGGCTTCTTGGCCAGGATGTTGATGGAACCGGCGGCCACGCGGCCCTGGGCGATGGCGGAGAGCAGTCCGCCCAGCGCCATGGGCAGGCAGGCGGCGAAGTACGCCATACCGGTAGTGGTGCTCATGTTGACCAGGGAGCTGAAATCGCCGCCCATGAGGCCCATCTTGGCGATGGCGAAGAAGAACACCACCATGCCGTACAGGCCCTGCGTACCAGGCAGAAGCTGAAGGACCATGACCTTACCGGACTTGCTGGGGTCCTCGCACAGAAGGCCAGTACCGGCCTCACCGGCGATGCCGGTGCCCTTCGCGCTGCCCACGCAGCTCAGACCCACCGCCAGGCCCGCACCCAGCAGCGCCAGGGCCAGACCGCCAAAGGAATCAACGAAACTCATGATAATTTCCTCCTTGTTATTTCTCGACGTCTACATATTTTGTATTGATATTCAAGGGACGGAAGGGCTTGCCGCCGTCCTCATAGAACCTGCCGAAGAACTCCAGGCACTGCAAGCGCATATCGTGGACGTAGCAGCCCAGGATGTTCAGCGCGAAGTTGATGGCATTGCCCAGGAAGGCAATGATGAGAAAGAAGACGATGTTCCCCGTCATGGCGCCCAGCTGGTTGAACACCTGGGCCACCACCGCGCCCGCCAGCATCAGGGCCATCAGGCGGGAGTAGGAGAGAATGTCGCTGAAGTATCCGGTGATGCCGTTATACAGCGCGCCGAATACGCCGGTGATGATGCCGAAGCCCTTCTTGCCGTAGGCGTTGGCAGCGGCAAGAATGACCAGCGCCGCGATGAGGCCCCACGTGAGCTTCCCGGCGGCAAAGCCGATGCCGATCACGGCAAAAGACAGGAACCACGCGCCCTCGCCGCACAGGGCGTCCATCCCCTTGCCCCGCTTGATCTTCATATACATACTGGTGATCATGCCGGTAATGACCTGGACAGCCCCGAGGATCAGGGACCCGATGAGCACCGGGATGGCGTCCTCCAGCGGGTCGAACAGCTTCCACAGGGATACGCTGGCGGGGTCCACGCCGGTGAGCAGGCCCCGGATCTGGGGGATCAGGTCCCCGAAGAAGCCGCCGGTCAGCGCGCCCCAGATAAAGGTACTGATACCGCACAGCCCCAGCAGGGGGATCATATAGCGCATCGTCGCGCCGTTGGGTCTCGATTTCTTCATGATGACCGCCGAGGCCAGCATCATGACCAGGCCGTAGCCCATGTCCGCCATCATCATGCCGTAGAACACGATAAAGAACGGGGCGATGAGCGGGTTGGGGTCCACGCCGCCGTAGGCGGGCAGGGAGTACATCTCCGTAACCATGTTCAAGGGGCGCACCAGCTTGCCGTTGCGCAGCTCCACGGGCACGTTGGGGTACTCCTCCTCCGCGGGCTCCTCCAGCTCCCAGGCGCAGTCAAACTTGGCCAGGGCCTTCTCCAGCTCGGGGATCTCCGGTACGGAGGCCCAGCCCTCCAGGTAGAGGATGGACCCGCCGGTGAGGAGGCGCTCCTTGGCGCTCTCCGTGGCGACGACCTGCTCCACCCGGTCCAGGCCCAGCTTCAGCTCGTCCAAGCAGGGGCCCATCTGGCGGATGGCCTCGATCTCGGCGTTGCGCGATTTGGCCACGTCGTCCAGCTCCTTGCCCAGGGCCTGGATGTTCTCCCGGACGGTGCCGGTGAGGTCCTTGATCTGGGCGAAGCTGAACCCGAAGGAGCGCAGGACGTCCAGCGCCTGCTGGCGGCTGTCCCTGTGAACGATGACCTCCAGGTACTGCTGTTCCCGGTCGGCGGAGAGCCTGCGGATCTCCGCGACGGCACCGGCCTCGTCCAGGGCGCCCGCCATGGCGTCGAAGTCCGCCGTCGCAGGCGCTGCGCCCAGCAGCAGGTCCGTCCTGGCCGTCCCCTTTACCTCCAGCGGTATGTCGCAGGCGCTCCAGGGCTCAAGGGCCAGCCGGTCGGCGTGGATCCGGGTCTCCCGGGCGTTGAGCTGTCCGATGGTCCGGGCATGGGCGGTGATGGTCTCCGCTTTTTCCAGGGCGGCGCGCCGGGCGTCCCCATCCAGGAGCGCAGCTTCCTTGATGGTGGGGCGCAGGGAGAGGAGGGGCTTTTTCTGGGGGGCGTACTTCCCCAGCACCTCAATTGCGTGCTGAAGGAGGGTCAGATCTCCTCTGGCGTCCGCCAGGGCGGACACGTCGCGGTGTAGCAGGTCATTCTCCTCCGGCTCCCGCACCTCCACGCAGCCCACATGAAGCAGCTCCGAGAGCAGCTCGTCTCTGTCCTTGGCAAGGGCGATCAGCCGGACCCGCTTCATTTTGACAATAGCCATTTAGTTTCCAACCACCCTTCCTAAGATTGCCTGGGTTGCTTTGCCCATGTGCGACCCGGCTTCCTTTTTCAGCGCTTCGCAGTCCTTGTCCGCCTGCGCCAGGATCTCCTCCCGGCGTTTCGCGGCGGCGGCCTCCGCCTTTTCCATCTCGGCGGCAGCAGCTTTTGCGGCCCGTTCCCTGCCCTGCTGCAACAGGGCGCGGCCCTCCCGCTCGGCTTCGGCGGCCAGCTTCTGGGCACGGGCCTTGGCGTCAGCTCTGGCCTGGTCCATGTCCTCCTCCACAGAGCGGATCTTGGTTATGGCTTCCAGTGACATTGTCTCACCCCTTTTCTACCGGTTATGAATCAGGATTATGCTGATTGCGCTGTGCCTCCGGCGGCAGAACGGAGGTCCCGCCCCGGTTTCAGGTCACAGCGCGGGCATTGAATAGTATAGCACAAACCCCGTTTCAATACCAGCAATTTTGCCAACTTTTCCGCAATTCGGCAAAATTATACAGAAACAATTGGGCAGTTCTCTCCGTTTTGTCAGAAGTGTCCACCTCCCCCCTCGCCGGGTGTTTCCAGAGAGCGAACGGGAGGCGGCTGTGTGATTTTGTCACGGTACGGAGGGGGAGATTCCGATATAATAATTTTATCAAGTTTGGGAGGTTACAGTATGGCATTGAGAAGAAAGCGGCGGGCCGTTGTCGACGAGAGCGCCTGCGTCGCCTGCGGCTGCTGTGTCAAGGTATGCCCGCTATCCGCCATCCGGATCCGGCGCGGGATCCGGGCGGAGATCGACGGGGAGCGGTGCGTCGGCTGCGGCAAATGTGCGAAGGAGTGCCCCGCATCCGTCATCGAAATACAGGAGGTCTTGGCATGAAAAAGCGTTGGTATGACTATCTTTGGATCTTTTCCCTGACCTATCTGGTGCTGGGCTTCTTCAACATCCTGTTTGCCTGGCTGGGCCTTCTGTGCTTTTTTATCCCGCTCATTATCTCCATCGCCTGCGGCACGAAGGGCTATTGCAACCGCTACTGCGGCCGGGGGCAGCTGTTCAGCCTGCTGGGCGGGCGCTTTGGCCTGTCCCGGAAAAAGGATATTCCCCGGTGGATGAAGAGCAAATGGTTCCGCTATGGCTTCCTGGTCTTCTTCTTCATCATGTTTTTCCAGATGCTGTGGAATACATATCTGGTATTTGCCGGCGCCCGGGATCTCCGCCAGGTGGTGACGCTGCTGTGGACCTTTCGGCTGCCCTGGCACTGGGCTTACCATGGGACGCTGCTGCACCCCGGCGTCGCGCAGTTTGCGTTCGGGTTCTACAGCGTGATGCTGACCTCCACGGTCCTCGGCCTGGTGACCATGATTCTCTTCAAGCCCCGCAGCTGGTGCGTTTACTGCCCGATGGGCACCATGACGCAGCTGATCTGCAAGGCCAAGGGCGGGAAACCGTAAAAAACCTGTGATGCCGGATCCAGAAAAAGTTTGCGCCCGGGGACAGAGGACGTCCCGGGCGCGCAAAAGAAAAGGAGAAAAAGAATGGGACTTTTTGACTTGCTGCACCACCCCGACATTCAGCAGGGGGTAAAGGCGTATCATGAAACGGATCGGGCCATCCTACTGGATGTCCGCACGCCCCAGGAGTACCGGGAGGGCCATATTCCCGGCAGCAGAAACGTCCCGCTTCAGGAGCTGCACCGCGTAGCCTCTGTGGCGGCGGAAAAGGATACGCCTCTCTTCGTGTACTGCCACAGCGGCGCCAGGAGCCGCCAGGCGGTGGGAGAATTGCGGCGTATGGGGTATCTCCATGTCAGAAATATCGGCGGCATCGCCGCCTATACGGGAAAGGTGGAATCTGTATGAAAGTTGTCATCGTAGGCGGCGTGGCGGGCGGGGCCACAGCGGCAGCCCGCATCCGCCGACTGGACGAACAGGCGGAGATCGTGGTATTCGAGCGGTCGGGGTATATCTCCTACGCCAACTGCGGCCTCCCCTACTACATCGGGGATGTCATCACGGACCCGGAGGAGCTGACCTTGCAGACGCCGGAGAGCTTCTTTTCCCGGTTCCGGGTTTCGATGAAGGTGCGCCACGAGGTCACCGCCATCCATCCGGAGCGGAAGGCCGTCGCCGTGAAAAATCTGGAGACGGGGGAGGAATTTGAGGAGGGGTACGACAAGCTGCTCCTGTCCCCCGGCGCAAGGCCCACCCAGCCGGAGATCCCCGGCGTTGGGCTGGAGCGGGTGTTCACCCTGCGGACGGTGGAGGACACCTTCCGCATCAAACAGTATATCGACAAGCACCACCCGAAATCGGCCGTCCTGGCGGGCGGCGGCTTCATCAGCCTGGAGCTGGCGGAAAACCTGCGGGCGCTGGGTGTGGACGTGACCATCGTCCAGCGGCCCAAGCAGGTGATGAACCCCGTCGATTCCGACATGGCCGCGTTCATCCACAGCGAAATGCGGCGGCACGGCGTCAAGCTGGTCCTGGGATGTACGGTGGAGGGCTTTGCGGAGCGGGACGGCGGCGTGGACGTGCTGCTGAAGGATGCGCAGGCGCTTCACGCCGATATGGTTGCGCTGGCCATCGGCGTCACCCCCGACACCGCGCTGGCCAGGGAGGCGGGCCTGGCGCTGGGCATCCGGGGCAGCATCGCCGTCAACGACCGGATGGAGACCTCCGTCCCGGACATCTACGCCGTGGGGGACGCCGTGCAGGTGAAACACGCTGTCACCGGGCAGGACGCCCTGCTCTCCCTGGCGGGCCCGGCCAACAAGCAGGGGCGCATCGCGGCGGACAATATCTGCGGCGGGGACAGCCGGTATCCTGGCTCCCAGGGCAGCAGCATCCTCCGGGTATTCGATCTGACGGTCGCCGTCACCGGCATCAACGAGGCCGCCGCGCAAAAGGCCGGGCTGGATGTGGATCAGGTCATTCTCTCCCCCATGAACCACGCCGGTTACTACCCCGGCGGCAAGCTGATGACCATGAAGGTCCTGTTTGAAAAGGGGACCTATCGCCTTTTGGGCGCGCAGATCGTGGGCTATGCGGGGGTGGATAAGCGCATTGACGTTCTGGCCACAGCCATCCACGGGGGGATGAGGGCCACCGAGCTGAAGGAGCTCGATCTGGCCTACGCGCCGCCCTATTCTTCCGCCAAGGACCCCGTGAACATGGCGGGCTTCATGATCGACAATATCGAAAAGGGGATCCTGCGGCAGTGGTTCTGGAGGGACCCGATCCCCCGGGACGGAAGCGCCACGCTGCTGGATGTCCGGACGGTGAAGGAGTACGGCCGCGGGCATCTGGAGGGCTTCCGCAATATCCCTGTGGATGAGCTGCGGGAGCGGCTGGACGAGGTAGAGCGGGGAAAACCGGTCTACGTGATCTGCCAGAGCGGCCTGCGCAGCTACATCGCCTGCCGGATCCTGAGCGGGTGCGGCTATGAGGCTTACAACTTCGCCGGGGGCTTCCGCTTCTATGAGGCAGTCGCCAATGACCGCCGCCTGATCGAGTCGGCCTCCGCCTGCGGGATGGACCAATAGAGACGAGCGCCGTCGGCTGTGTGTCAAAAAAGTGGCTGTGCCACTTTTTTGAGAAAGGGGACCGGGCCGAGTTCGGCCCGCAAAGTGCTTTTTCGACGTACACGCCGCCGAAAAAGCGATTAAAATTTATTTTCGCCTTCGGCGAAAACTCCTGCGGAGGGCTTTTTTGACAATCTGGTGCGCCGTCGGCTGTGCTTGCAGCTGGCGGCGCTCTCCCTATGCGCCCCGCAGGGCCTCCAGCTTCGCCCGGTCTGTGAGCTCCACCGTGCCGCGGGAGAGCCTGACCATGCCCTCCCGCTGGAAGTAGCGGAGCATCCGGGTGACGACTTCCCGGTGGGTCCCCAGGTGGTTGGCGATCCTCTCGTGCGTGATATGCAGAAGACCGGTATCCTCGATGGCCGCTTCTTCCAGGAGGAACACGGCCACGCGCCGGTCCATACTGTTCCACATGACCTGCTCCACCAGCCACATGACCTCCGAAAAGCGGGAGGCCATGATCTCGTTGGTGTAGTTGGCTAAGGCGGCGGACTGCTCCATGATCTGCCGGTAGACATCCGCGGGGATGACCCACAGCTCGGTATCCTTCTCCGCTGTGACGGTCACGTCGAATTGAATGGAGCGCAGGAGGCAGGAGGCGGAAAACAGGCAGAGATCCCGTTCAAACAGCCGATAGAGCGTGACCTCCCGCCCCTCCCGGGAGAGAATGAAGGCCCGGAGCTGACCGGCTCTGACCAGCAGCAGGCCGGTACAGTCCGTACCGTTGCCGTGAAGGGTGGCGCCCCCTTTCACGGCGCGGCTGACGCAGCTTTTGGAGAGGGTCTCCTGCTGCCCGGGCGTCAGCTGGTCCCATATGGTAAAATATTCTGAAAACTCCATGGTGTTCTCTCCTTGCACGAGGGTCTGTTGGAAAAGTGGCAAAACGCCATCTTTATTATAGAACGCCCAACGGCATCTGTCAAACCGCACCGACGCGGAAAAAATTTTTCTCGAGCGCCCAAATTTTGGTAAAGTATAGGTACTTTCTAAAGAGGAGGGCAGAGGGATGGAAGGCACCATATATGGCTATGCCCGCGTATCCACACAGAAACAGAATGAGGCGCGGCAGCTGGCGGCTTTGCGAAACTTTGGGGTGGCAGAAGAAAATATTGTCATCGAAAAGCGGTCCGGAAAAGACTTCGAGCGCCCCAAATACCGGAGGCTGGTCTCCCGCTTGCGAGGGGAGGACGTACTGGTGGTCCAGAGCATCGACCGCCTGGGCCGGAACTACAGCGAAATATTGGAGCAGTGGCGGCTGATTACCAGGACCCGAAAGGCCGCCATCGTCGTACTGGACATGCCGCTGCTGGATACGCGAGCGGACCGCGACCTGACGGGGACCTTGATCGGGGACATCGTCCTCCAGCTTCTGAGCTACGTCGCGCAGAAGGAGCGCGAGAGCATCCGTCAGCGCCAGCAGGAGGGGATCGCTGCGGCAAAGGAGCGCGGCGTGCACTGCGGCCGCAAGCGCCTGCATATCCCGGATGGCTTCGAGACGATCGCGGCGCAGTGGAGGGAGGGCAGTATTTCCGCTACGATTGCCGCCGAGAGGCTGGGAATGTCCCGGGACACCTTTCGCCGCCGGGCAAAGGAATTTTCCAGCGAGGAGTAGGATGGAGGTAAGCATTCTCTAATGGCGGTTCCCCGCCCTGCCACCGGCAGCATTGCAGCAGCGGCCCCCGCCGGGTACACCCGGCGGGGGCCTTCCTCAGCTCCGGCAGCGCCTCATTCTTTCACCGTGCCGTCCGCGTTGAATACGGGCAGGGGGGCCAGGTAGGTGATGTCCTTGCGGGCCAGGGAATCGCCCTCCGCCAGAGCGGCGGCCCGGCCGGTCACCACGCCGCCTGCCGTCTTTACCAGTTCCTCCAGGGCGTGAAGGCTCTCGCCGGTGGAGATCACGTCGTCTACGATAAGGATGCGCTTGCCCTTGATAAGCGCACAGTCGTCTGCCCCCAGAAACAGATCCTGCTGGCGCAGGGTGGTAATCGAGCGCACAGAGACGTGGATGGGGTCCGGCATGTAGACCTTGGATCCCTTCCGGGCGATAAAATACTTCTCCGCCCCGGACTGGCGGGCCATCTCGTGGATGAGGGGGATGGACTTGGCCTCGGCGGTGAGCATATAGTCGTAGCTGTCCGCAGGGATCACGTCCAGAAGGGCCTTGGCGCAGGCAACCGTGAGCTCGGCGTCGCCAAACATGATGAACGCGCCGATGTAGAGGTCGTCGCTGACCTTGCAGAGGGGGAGCTCCCGCTCCAGCCCGGCGACTTTCATAGTATACGTCATAGGGGGATGCCTCCTTTTTATTTCTGTCACATTCTATTATAGCTTTTGCGGGGAAAATGTCAAGGCAGAGCAAAAATCTCTCCCGTCACTCCCCCGATCAAAGAGAATCACTGATAAACCGCTCCGCCTGGATGGCGGCAATCGCGCCGTCCGAGGCCGCCGTGACCACCTGCCGCACGCTCTTCACCCGCACGTCCCCCGCCGCAAACACGCCGGGGACCTCCGTGCGCATGTCCCCGTCCGTCCGGATATAGCCGTTCTCCAGCTCCAGCTTCCCCGCAAAGAGCTCCGTGTTGGGCAGATAGCCCACGAAGCCGAACAGGCCCATCATGCCGTCCTCCTCCGGGGCGCGGAGGACCGTCGTCTCCCCGGTCCTGACGTTCCTGACGGTAACGGCCTCCACCGCCTCGTTCCCGTCCACCCGGGCCACCACGCTGTCCCAGAGGAATCGGATCTTCGGGTTGGCAAAGGCCCTCTCCTGGATGGATTTTGCCGCGCGGAGGGTGTCCCTGCGGTGGATCACCGTCACCTGCCGGGCAAACCGGGTGAGGAAAATCGCCTCCTCCACGGCGCTGTCGCCGCCCCCCGCCACGCAGACCTCCAGTCCCCGGAAGAAGGCCCCGTCGCAGGTGGCGCAGTAGGACACGCCCCGCCCGACAAATTCCTTCTCGTTTTCGCACCCGATGGGCCGGGGAGACGCCCCCGTGGCGATAATGAGGGTCCGGGCCCGGTACTCCCCTTTCCCCCCGGTCAGGCGCTTCTCCGCCCCGTCCAGCTGCACCGCCCGGATGGTGTCGGTGACCCGCTCCACGCCGAAGCGGGCGCACTGCTCCGCCATCCGCGCCGAGAGGGTAAAACCCGTCTCCCCATCCAGCACCTGTCCGGGGTAGTTCTCCACGTCCGCGCTGAGGGCGATTTGCCCGCCGGGCGCGCCCTTCTCAATGAGCAGGGTCTTCAGGCGGCTCCGCCCGGCGTACAGCCCTGCGGACAGTCCCGCAGGACCGCCGCCCAGAATGATGACGTCGTATAATCCTTCCATAAAGCGATTCTCCCTTATAAATTGAAATGCTCCTGGATCTGCCTTGCGGCATCCTCCGGCGAAAGGTTCGTGTTGTCAATCCTGAGATAGTTCTCAAAGGGAATTTCTCCCTCATAGCTCTCGAGGCGGTGGCGGCTGTCATCGTCTATCAGCCGCTGATTGGAGACGGCAATGTCCCGCTTGGACGCCTTGTTTTTCAGCCTGTTCCCGCTGACGTTCCTCTGCATCCGAGCCTCTCTCGAGGCCACGAGCTCAACGTAGTAAAATTCCGCCTCCGGGCTTCTCTCCCGGAAGATGCTCTTCACGTGCTCGATATACGCCCAGTCCGAGGGCATGTCGAAGGCCCACATCATGGTGAAGATCATACCATACTGCCGGTCGGAGGCAAACTCCTCGAAGACGACCTCCCGCAGGCGGTTGATGGCCGCGGTGTGAAAGCTGCCAAAAATTTCAAGGACGGGCTCAATGGTCATGTGGTTGTGGAATAGGCGAAGGCCCGTCCTTTTCATCAGCTCCTGTCCCACCGTCATTTTGCCCACGGCGGCATTGCCAAATAGAAATACCAGCTTCATGATCGCACCTCCCGGAAGCAGCGCTTCTATGATGGATTTCCGAAAAATTTGCAAAAAATCGCAGCAGTAAAATTGCTTCTGACGCAAATACTACCTCCAGCGCGTACCGCGCCATTTTAGGAAGGAGGAAGATTCAGATGAAAAAAGCAGCATTGATCGCAGCCGCATTGGCAATGGTCCTGTCCCTGGCGGCCTGCGGCAACAGGGACGACAATACCAACGATAATCCGTCCAACGGCACCACACAGAACGGCGGTTCCACCACAGATGGGAACACCAACAGCACCACCGGCCCCAGCGGCCCTAACACCGGCAGCAACGGCGTGGGCGCCGACCCCGGCGCCAGCGGCAGCATGGGTAACGGCGCCGACTCCGGCCTGGGCACCGGCGCCGATTCCGGCCTGGGCACTGGCGCCGATTCCGGCCTGGGCACTGGCACCGGCACCAGCGGAAGCGTGGGCGGCAGCACCGGTACTGACGCAGGCGGCAGTATGAGCCGCAGCCGGGTGGGCAACGACCTCCGCCGCGCGGCGGACAACGTGGGCGACGCGGTGACCGGCCTGGTAGACGACGGCCGCGACGCCCTCACCCGCAGCACCAGCGCCACCACCTTTGAGCGGATGCTGGACAACGCCCGGGTCCACGATATGGACGGGGTACTGGCCGACGGCGAAAACAGCCGCTGGTAACCGAGTGCGGAGACCGGGGAGCTCACCCCGGCCTCCGCTCTACTCATCCCAGTCCGTCACCGGCCTGGGCCGCTCTCCGGGGTGGAGCGGTATCTGAATAAACCGATCGTATTTTTCCCGGCTGAACTGCTGGATATAGATCTCCTGGTGCTTGCGCAGGACCTCCGCCTCCTCCGGCATGGGGTCCGCCCAGCAGATGGTCCTGTAGTGCACCCCGAAAAGGGCGCAGTCATACCCCAGCGTCCTCGCACCGTTCCTGGCGTAAAATCCCAAGCGCCGCAGAATCATCCGATCCCGCTCCGGGTCCCCGGTGGGGGCCTCGGTCTCACCGATGAAGACGATGTCCGCCGGATAGTGCTCCCGGGCAGCTTGCAGGAGCTTTCCTCCGACGCCGCCGTTCCGCCTCCCGGCGGGGACGCAGAGGTAATCGATGAGGACATACCGCCCGTCCACGTGCTTCCAGAGGAAAATATATCCAGCCATTTCCCCCGCATCGTCTATCAGGACCAGCGGGTCATAGACCCCCTTCTCCCGCATCCCCTCTATGGCCTGCAAGGGCTTCAGCTCCGCGGGCGGGAACGCCTCCCTCAGGTCGGTCTCATAGACCCCCTTCAATTCCTCCGGGGTCAAGATTCTCAAGTACATGGTGTCAGCTCCAATTTCATAATGATCGCGTCCTCTTTGGGGGACAGGTAATAGTTTTTCCGCCGCCCGATTTCCTGATACCCCATTTTGCGGTACAATTCCACAGCCGCGCGGTTGGAAGGACGGACCTCCAGGGTGAGGAAGGCCAGCCCTTGTTCCATGGCAGTCTGACGGAAACGCTCTAACAGGGCGGCGGCAATTCCTTGCCGCCTGAAATCCGGGTGGACGGCGATGTCGTCAATATTTCCCTCATCCGCAACAGCGGTAAAAATGAGGAAGGCCCGCACAGCGCCGTCCGCGCTCTGTACCACCAGATTGGTGGAGTTGGGATTTTCCAGCGATTCCTTGAAAATTTGCCGGGACCAGGGGTCCTCCGGAAAGCAGATTTTTTCCAATTCCTCCACCCCGTCCAGGTGGGCGGAGGTCATAGGGATAATAGGATACTCCATGTCTATTTCGCCTCCAGCCAGTTCTTTCCGCTGTGGGCGTCCGCCGTCAGGGGCACGGCCAGCTGCCAGACCCCCTCCATCTCCTCCGTGAGCAGGCGCTCCACCCGCTCCGCCTCGTCCTCGGGGCACTCGACAATGAGCTCGTCGTGGACCTGCATGATGAGCCTGGCCCGCAGGTCCTCCCGCCGCAGGCGGTCAAACACCCTTACCATCGCCAGCTTGATGATGTCCGCCGCCGCGCCCTGGATGGGCATGTTCAGCGCCACCCGCTCCCCAAAGGAGCGGGTATTGAAATTGCTGGCCTTGATCTCCGGCAGCGCCCGGCGGCGGTGGAACATGGTCTCCACGTACCCGTCCGCCCTGGCCTTCTCCACCACGCCGTCCATATACGCCTTCACCCCGGGAAACCGGGCGAAATAGGCGTCCATATACGCCTTGGCCTCCGCCACCGTCACCCCCAGGTCCTGGGAGAGCGAGAACGCGGAGATCCCGTACACGATGCCGAAGTTCACCGCCTTGGCCGCCCGGCGCATACCGGCCGTCACCTGGTCCAGCGCCACGCCGAACACGTGGGCGGCAGTCACCGTGTGGAAGTCCTCCCCGGACAGGAACGCCTCCTGCATGGCCTTGTCCCCGGAGATGTGGGCCAGAAGGCGAAGCTCGATCTGACTGTAGTCCGCGTCCACCAGCACCATGCCCGGCCCCGCCGTGAACATGCGGCGCAGCTCGCTGCCCAGCTCTGTCCGGGTGGGAATGTTCTGCAAATTGGGCTCCGTGGAGCTCAGACGTCCGGTGGCGGTGACGGTCATCTGGAAGCTGGTGCGCACCCGGGTGTCGTCGGAAATCACCTTCAAAAGGCCGTCCACATAGGTGCTCTTGAGCTTGGCGTACTGCCGGTACTCCAGCACCTCCCCCACGATGGGGTGCGCGCCCCGGAGCTTGTCCAGGACCTCGGCGTTGGTGGAGTAGCCCGTCTTCGTTTTCTTGTAAGCGGGCAGCCCCAGCCGCTCAAAGAGGATTTCTCCCAGCTGCTTGGGGGAGTTGATGTTGAACTTCCCCGCGTAGGAATAGATCCGCTGTTCCAACTTCTCCAGCGCGGCGGTCAGGGTCTCGCCGAAGCACGTCAGGGCCGCCACGTCCACCCGGAACCCCGCGTGCTCCATCTCGGCCAGCACCCGGCACAGGGGCAGCTCCACGTTGAAATACAGCCAGTCCACCCCCGTCTCCTTCAGCTTGGGCAGCATGGCCTCATACAGCGCGGCCACGGCGGACATATAGCTCAAAAACGATGCTTCCACCTCGACCGCGTTCCCCAGCAGGGAGAAGGCGTCCTTCTCCAGATACAGCGGCTTGGGCAGCTCCTCCTTGAACCAGGAGGCGAACAGACGCCCGATGTCGTAGTGCCCCGCCGTGGCGTCCAGCAGATACCCCGCCAGGGCCGTGTCGAAGAGGAAGCCCTCCGCCGGGAGGCCGTTCTCCAGCAGCGTTCTGGTCAGGTCCTTCACGTCGTGGGACACCTTCCGGACGTCCTCCGAAAACAGGGCGGAGAGCAGCTTGTCCCAGTCGCCGAGGTAGCGGCTGAAATAGAACTCCCCCACCGTGGACGAATGCTCCCCCGTGGCGCACTCCGCTACCACGGCGCTGAGGTCCGGCAGGGCCAGCACCGTCACATACTCCGCCCGCCGGAAGAGCTCCAGCAGCGCCTCCGCCCTTGGTTCGTCCGTCACGGTCTCCACGTGGGTCTCCCAGTCGTCCTTCTCCTCTCTGGGCTCCGACGGGGCGGTGAGGCCCATTTTCTCAATGAGCTTGTTGAACTCCAGCCGCAGGAAGACGCCATATAATTCCGGTTTCACCGGCCGCCGCAGGTTCTCCTCCGGCACAAAGGCCAGCGGCGCGTCGGTGATGATGGTGGCCAGGTGGTGGCTCATCCGGGCGTCGGCCTCCCCCTCCGCCAGCTTCCTGAGGGCGGCGGGCTTGGCCTCCACGTCCGGCATGGCCGCGTAGAGCGCGTCGATGGTCTGGTACTTCTGCACCAGGGCCATGGCGGTCTTTTCCCCCACGCCCTTGACGCCGGGGATGTTGTCCGAGCTGTCCCCCATGAGGGCCTTCAGGTCGATGATATGGATGGGGTCGAACCCATAGGCCTCCCGGAAGGTCTCCGGGGTCATGTCCTTGGTGGTCGTCTGGCCCATCCGCGTGGACACCAGCTTGACCTTGGTGTGGTCCGTCACCAGCTGGAGGCTGTCCTTGTCCCCGGTGACCACCACGCAGTCCCAGCCGGTGGCCTCGCATTTGCGGGAGATGGTGCCGATGAGATCGTCGGCCTCATAGCCCGCCAGCTCGTAGCGGGGCACGTCCATGGCGTCCAGCACCTCCTTGAGCACCGGCATCTGCTGGGACAGCTCCTCGGGCATACCCTTCCGCTGGGCCTTGTAGCCGTCGTACTCCAGGTGGCGGAAGGTGGGCTCCCGGCGGTCGAAGGTGACGCAAAGCGCCTCCGGCTTCTCCTCGTCCAAAAGGCGCTGGAGCGTGGTGACGAAGCCGTAGACCGCGTTGGTGTAGAGTCCGTCCCGGGTGGTCAGGGGCCGGATGCCGTAAAAGGAGCGGTTGACGATACTGTTGCCGTCAATGACCATCAGTTTCTTGCTCATAGTGGATTCTCCTATCATGGGCCACGCCCCGGGAGCGGCCTCTTGTCCAGATACCGCGCCGGGGCGCAGGGGATGTTCCATCCTGTTGAGAAAAGTATACCACGTTTTCCAGGGAATTACAACCGAAAAAGAAAAAGCCCCGGAGACAGATGCCTCCGGGGTCCGTTTTCAATAGGAGGGGACCGGGTGCGCAAAAGCCCGGCCCCCTATAACCTTGCCCGGAGGGGGCTCCGGTTGGTCTGCGGGGTTAGGTTAAGCCTCAGCGGGCTCCTCGGCGGGGTCTGCGGGGACAACTGCGGGCTCTTCCACCTCAGGGACCTCGATCTCCGTGGTCTCCTCAACAGCCGGGGCTTCGGTGGGCGTTGTCAGAGGAGCAACCTCAAGGGGAACCACCGTAACCTCCTCATCCGTCTCATCGGCTTCTTCCACCTCTACCGAATCTTCCAGGGTGGAAATCTCATTTGCAGCCTCAGGAGCCACATATTCGGACGGGTCCTTCATGGTAATGTCGAAAGCAATGTTCAGAACGAACTCCGGCTCCAGAGTGGCGGCATCACTGGTGCCGCCTGTGGGAACCTTTACCGCGCTCAACTGATAGAACGCGCCATCGGAAACAAAGCTGGGCCCGGGGAAGCCATAGTAGAACGTATCATAGGAGATACCGGTCTGTGTATCTGTATACTCATTGGTCGGGGTTTTGAGCGCTCCCAGAGGACTGCTTTCATCGGGTGTCGTGCCAACCTTGAGCTGATAATACTGATAGGTATAGCCTTCCTCTGTGCATTTGGGAATAGCCAGGCCCACCCAGCTCGCCTTAAAGGGAGCATTTTCGGAGTTTGCGTGCCAATACAGATCTCTGGCTGTAATCACCACGTTGAACTCATTGTCATTTTCCCCATTGGTCACAGAAATGCTCTGGCTTGCGTTCAGGACATCAGACGGAATAGGATTGGACTGGGAGTGGTCCTCCAGCGGAGCCTTCTTAATCCCCGGGTCGGCCATATGGGTATCCGTAATGATCAAATCGGGAATAAAGATGGAGGCATCATCCTCGTCCTCCTCCGCATCATCCTTATCCTCCTCGGTGGGATCGGCGGTTGTGTCGGTAACAGTCACATTGGAAGCACCGGCACCGGAAACCGTCAGCTCACCGGTGTTATCGGTGACTTCGGTGACGGTGGCAGTCTCGGACACAGCCAGCTCAGCACCGGTGGCGGTCTCGGCCACGGTGACGCTCTCCACAGTACCGGCCACATCGGCCTTCACATCGGGAGCGGCCACTTCCAGGGTGGAGACAGTGGCGTTCTCAGCCACGGTAACGGTGGCGGCAGCAGCGGTCTCGGTCACGGATACGCTGGCGACCTCACCCACGACCTCAACGGCAGCGGCGGGAGCGGATACCTCGACGGTCTCCACCTTGGCGGTCTCGGCCACGGTGACAGCGGTTTTCTCGGCTTCTTCCGCTACGGTGACGGTCTTGACCTCACCGGCAACGGCGACAGTGGTCTCGGGGGCAGTCACGGTGACGGAGGCGGCCACAGCCTTCTCCTCCACGGTCACGTCGGCCTTGGCCATGACGATAACGGCATTAACGTCAGCGCCTTCACTCAGGATAACCTTGGCGCCCTCAGCGCCGGGAGCCACCAGCAGGCCCGTGGACAGCTTCGCATCCTTAACGGTAACGGACACGGGAGCGACGACCAGGACCAGACCGTCCGCATCTGCGGTGATCTCGGTGTCTTCAGAGACGTACTGAGCGATTTCGCTTTCCTCATAGCCCAACTCGGCTGCGAGATCGGCGAACTCGGCGGCCATTGCCGTGGCAGGCAGCATACCCAGCACTAAGCAAAGGACCGTCAACAGGGACAAAAGTTTCTTACGCATGTTTTTTCCTCCTATAAAGTTTGTTTATTTCTCACCTGCCGAACAGGTAAAGAAACCAGAAGGTTACCACGGAATTTTTATTCCGTGGTAACACAGGAGCAGGGGCCGTAAGCGCTATATTTTTTTATATAGTGGGTTGCACATTTTCGAGCAACCTCTATTGTAGGAACGCGCACATGGAAAAATGATTTCTGTTAATTTTTGATGTAACCCTCTTGAATTTTCCTGATAAGTATGCTAGGATAAGGCTGACTGGTCAATGTGCTGTGACCGGCTTACCACGGAATAAAAATTCCGTGGTTTTCTTTTTTCATATCACCAGACGCATTTTCTCCAGCTGCCTGCGGTGCGCCTCTCCGGTCTCCATGGTGTAAATGCGGGTCGTATTGATGCTGGCGTGCCCGAGGATGTCCGCCAGACGGACAATATCTTTCTCCAGGTCGTAGTATGTCCGCGCAAACAGGTGTCGCAGGTTGTGAGGGAAGACCTTCGTCTCCGCCACGCCCGCCGCGCGGCAGAGCTTTTTCATATCGGACCAGATGTTGCTTCGGTCCAGCGGCCTGCCGGAGCGGGTGATGAAGACGGGCCCGTCCCCAATGCCCTGCGCCTTGGCGTACCGCAGCAGCACCTTTTGCAGCTTGCCCGGCAGGAAGACCGTGCGGATCTTCCCCTTGTTGGTCACGTCCGCCCGTCCCCGCCGGACGGCCGCCACGGTGATGAATTTCAGCTCGCCCACCCGGATGCCCGCAGCGCAGATGGTCTCCATCACCAGCAGCAGCCGCTCGTTTCGCGCGCTCTTCGCCGCCGCGAGCAGGCGGCGGTACTCCGCCTGACTGAGCTCCCGGGACTCGTCCCGGAAGATCTGCCGCTGGATTTTCACGGACTTCAACCGACACTCCGGCAGTCCCAGGAAGGAAAACAGACAGTTGAGGGCGGCTACGGCCCCGTTGACCCCTGCGGGAGAGCGGACCAGCGTCTCCTTGTAGGCCCGGGCCAGCGCCCTGCTGGGCTCCCGTCCGGCCAGCCACTGGGAGAACCGCAGCGCCTCCCGGGTGTACTTTTCAATGGTAGCGGCGGACTTCTCCCCGGCGGTGAGCCAGGCGGAGAACCGCCGGATTTCATTTTCCGTGATTTTCATAAAAAATTCCCCCTTGTGTGAGATGTCTCTATCATCTCACACAAAGGGGGGAAAGTTGCATATGATATGGAAACCTATTCAGAATTTTAGGCGGCTCCCTGCATTTCTAGTTACGCCACCGTCTCGTTAGACATCATCCTCCACCCGCCGTCCTCGCCCAGGGCCATCCGGGCCCGCATGGGCTGGTCCCAGAGGAGGTCCAGCTCGCCGCTGTCGTTGTACTGCCACAGGTCGGTGGTGTAGTACAGGCTCACGACGCCCTCCTCGTCCCGCTCGGCCCGGTCGAAGGTGTAGTTGGACATCATCGTATCTCCGTGGACCAGATACCAGGCATCGTATTCCGCCAGATAGGGGATGTTCTCCGATCTCTCCAGCGCGTTGAAGGCCAGCCAGAGGTCCGACGTGTCCACCTCAACGCCATAGTTGCCCATCCTGCCAAAATTCTGCTCCAAATATCCCTGGATGAAGCTCCGGGTCAGCTTGAGGCAGTCGGTGTCGGGGAACTCCCCGTCGTAGAACGCCTCCGACAGCGCTTCCCGCTCCGCCTCGTCCGTCACGGACTCGCCCAGATCGTAAAACAGGAGCTCCAGATACTTCGTACCCTGTCCCAGACTGGAGTAGGGATACCGCAGCAGCCCGTTGTGCAGGGGCTCGTTGAAATAGTCGGTAATCGCCGCCAGCTCGTCCGCCGTCAGCTCCCCCGCCGGGAGTGTGTTCTGCTCCCGGACGGTCTGGGGCCGGTCCGGCTCCCACTTCTCGCCGCAGACCTGCCAGAACCGTATGGTGGTATTCCACACCTCCACCGGGTAGGCCACCTGTGCCAGCAGCAGGGTCACCGTCCGGTCCCCGCACGCCGCCTGGGCCAGCACGGCCTGGTCATGGCCGTTGTCCGTTTCATCTGCCTTGAAGGTCCGCAGGCTGTCCATACCGCCGTCGGCATAGATGCCGTAAATCTCATTCAGATAGGAGATCGCCACGTCCTGCCAATCCAGGGCCCAGGTGTCGTGGCCGTCCCGGAGGGATTCCAGGAAGGGAGTGTTCAACTCCGGCCAGCCATTCATAATGTCGCCCTTACCCATGCCCAAATGGACATTGCAATAGACGTATTCCTCCCAGGTATAGCCCTCCTCGCCCATGGTATCGCTCCAGGTCTGCTCCTCCAGAACGATTTTTCCGTCCGCGTCCACGCTGAAGATCAGGATGGGCGTGCCCGGGTACACGAGCGTTGTCAGCCAGCCGTTTTCTACGCTTATATCTCCGGCGAACACGATGTTGTCGATGTCGTTGGGCTTCATGACGTAGTACAGCTCCCAGACATAGTAGGTCTTGCCGTCAAAGGTCATGCTCTCCGAGCAGAACAGGTTGGTGATATATTTTTCTGTAAACTCCAGCTCCTTTGCATGTTCTTTTGCGTTAGAAAGAAAGCCCTCCGCCGCGCTCTCCATCAGTTCCCGCGCCGCCGTCTCCACGGCGGTGTACAGCGGCGTAGTGAAGCTCACCGGTTCCTCGTTCACCAGCGTCAGCGTCCCGCTGGGCAGGCGGGAACCAAAATTGCCCTCCAGCTCCAGCGTCACCGTGTCGCCGGACTTGGTCCCGCTGAGGACCTTCGGGTTGACGTCCTCGTGGCCCAGGACGACGCTGGGACCGTCAGAGGGGAACATCTCCTCCATCTTTTCCTCCGACGGCAGATAGGACACGTCCGAATACATCTTCCAGATATAGTGATCCATCTCCGGACTCTCCACCTTCTCCTGCCACGCGGCCAGCTCCTCCGCCGTCAGCTCCCCGTCCGTGGAGGGCTTCACCCCCACGGCGCAGGCCGCCGCCACCGTGGCCAGCAGGGCCAGGACCAGGACCAGTCCGCCCCATTTGCGGCCCCGCTTGCCCAGAATGTTCCGAAAACGCTCCATCATAACCTCTTTTCCTCCGTAAAAATGGGTGGACAGCGCCGCCCGGCTCAAGCCCTTCTGTCGGTGGATGGAGGAGAGCAGCGCCTCGCTGTAGGCCCGCCGCTCCATCTCGTCCCGGTCCTCCACCACCGCGTCGTCGCAGGTCAGCTCCAGGTCCCGCTCCGCCTCCCGGCGCATGAGCCACACCAGGGGGTTGAACCAGTGCAGCGCGTTGGCCCCCAGCAGGGCCAGCTTGTACCACAGATCCCGCCTCCGGTAGTGGGTCAGCTCGTGGCGGAGGATGAAAGTCAGCTCCCGCTCCCCGAAGTCCGCCCCCGGCAGCAGCAGGCAGGGCCGGAACAGTCCCGCCACCATGGGGGAGTCCACCGCGCCGCTGACCCGGAGGGGCGGGGCCTTTTTCAGCCCCATCTCCCGGCACACGGCCTCATAGCTGCGCAGCGCCTCCTCCTCCGCAGAGCGGCTCCACCGCCGGGCCCGGCGGGTAAAGCAGGCCGTCCCCACCAGGTAATACAGCCCGAACAGGGCCGCGCCCGCCAGCCACAGGCCGGTCAGGACCTCCTCCAGCGGGAACACCGCCGGTTTTTTCACCGCCGTCCCGGCGGAGGCATAGGATGTCTTGGGCAGGACGGCGGGCCGCTGGAGGGACACGCCCTCCTGACGGCTGACGGAGACCTCCAGCTTCGGCACCTCGATCACCACCGGCGGCGTCACAGGGGCCTCGGGGACCAGCGCCTCCCACCGCACCGGGGCCAGCAGCAAAAACGCCGCCATCACCAGCCACACGCCGTACCGCCACTTCGCGCTGTACCGCCGGTCCAGCAGGGGCTTGAGCAGCGTCAGCGCCAGCGCCGCCGCCCCGACGATAGCGCTCCATTTCAGAATGTCCAGCAAAAGCTCCATTTATTTGCCCTCCAATGTATCCAAGTATTGCCGCAGCTCGGCCAGATCGTCCTCCCCGATGGCCCGTCCGTCGCAGAGGGAGGCCACCATACCGGTGAAGCTGCCGCTGTAGAGGCGGTCAATGAGGCCCCGGCCCTCGGCGGCCTTGTAGTCGCTCTCCCGGATCAGGGGCGTGTACCAGTTGCCCCGGCCCCGCTTCTCGCAGGAGAGAAAGCCCTTCTCCACCAGGCGGCTGAGGCTGGTCAGGATGGCGGGCAGGGCCCAGTCCCGGCTCCCCCGGAGCTTCTCTTGTACATAGGATGAGGATACCGCCTCCCCGGCCGACCAGATGGCCAGCATGATCTCCAGCTCTGCATCTCCCAGTCTTTTCATCATCATTCCTCCTAAGGATATGTTATACAGTTGTGTAACTTGACTGTATTATACAGCGGTATAGCGAGAAAGGCAAGTTACAATTTGGTAACAAGAAGAGGGCCGCCCCAGCGGGGCGGCCCTTGAACGATTTACTTTTAATGCGATGCAAGAGTTGACGGGAACTCCCGGCGCTGTTTGTCACCGTAGGTGACAAATGCGCTTGAAAGCCGCGCATGTTTGTGATTGTACTGCCTTTCGGATTTTTTGCGGGCGCGGCTTTTGAGGCGTTCCGCGCTTGCGAGCGCGGCCAGAGGCCCTGCCTCTGGACTCCGCCACCTTTGAAAAGGTGGACGAAACTTTTATTATTTCTTCTTCCGGCTGTACGGCGTATTCTCCAGCGGCAGGGTATAGCGGCGCTTCTTATCGTACTGGTAGTACGCCTCGGCGATGGCGGGAGCGGTGGGGATGGAGGTGATCTCCCCGATGCCGATGGCCCCGCAGGCCACGTCCA
>CAJUPS010000053.1 GCA_910588045.1 uncultured Oscillospiraceae bacterium
TGGTTCTTTTCCTGCAAGGGAAAAGAACGCCCCGCCCGGCAGGGCGAATCTAAAAACAAGATTAAGCTGGGGCCGCCGCGCAGTGGCGGCAAGGAAAGCGGTGCGGCGCGCAGCGCCGCAGATTGAAAAGAGGCGGCCTTGCCGCCGCCTCTTTTCAATCCTTTGTATAATTCGGACCAAACTGCAAGTCATCCAGATTGATGATCCTGGTTGCCTCCGTGTCCTCCAGCTCATCCTCGGCAAAGGGGTCCTGCTCCCCGTCGCCCTCCTCGAAATCCGGTTCCTCCGGGAGGTCGGGAATCTCCTCCGGCTCCTCCGGGGCCGGTGCAAACGCACTGATGGCCTGGACCAGCTGGTCGTGGGTCAGGGAGACCTCCTCCCCCTCCGGAATGGGTTCCGGCTCCGCAGGCGGTATCACCTGTACCACCGGTTCCGGCTTGGGCTCCTCCGGCGGGAGCTCCGGCAGGAGCTCCAGATGTTCCAACTCCTTCTCGCACACCTCCCGGACCTGCCGGATAAAGGTGCGCAGCTGCTCCTGTCCCGCCTTCAGCCGCTTGCGCTCCGCCTCCAGCTCCTTGTCCACCTGGAACTGGACCGCCGAGAGCCGGTGTTCCTCCTCCGCGATCTCCTGCTTGAGCGCCGCCACCCTGGCCTGGGCGTCGGCGGAGGCGCTGGCAACGACGGCGTCCCGCTTCTGTTCCGCCTCCGTGATCATGGCCGTGGACATCTTTTGCGCCGCCAGCAGCGTGGAGCGGATGGCGTCCTCCGACTCCCGGTACTCGCTCATCTTGTCCACTGTCCCCTTCAATTTCGCCTTCAGCGCAGCGTTCTCCTTGTATAGGGCAGTGTAGTCCTCCGTCAGCTTGTCCAGAAAGTCGTCCACTGACGCCATGTTGTAGCCGCCCATCATCGACTTGGCAAACGTGCAGTTCGCCACCTCCTGCGGGGTCATCATCGTATACGGTCCCTCCTAAATCCAAATCCAGCCAAAAGCCTCGCAGAGTTTCGCGCCCACGGGCGCGAAATAAATTCCAATCGTTTTTTTGGGGGCGTGTACCTCAAAAAAACACCTTGCGGGCCGTGCCCGGCCCGGACCTCAAGCTCCAAAACGGCTCTGCCGTTTTGGAGCTTTCCCATGGAAGGGCTTCGCCCTTCCATGGGATTAGAAATACATCCCGTTGCTCTCCAGCTCGTCGATCAGATCGCCCTGGATGTCCACGGAGTAGGGGGTAATGATGTACGTGTTGGCCGCTACCTTCTTGATCTTGCCCTCGCCCGCATAGGCCACCCCGGAGAGGAAGTCGATCAGCCGCCGGGCAATGTCCTTGTGGGTGGACTCCAGGTTCACCACCACCGTGCGCTTCTCCTTGAGATGGTCGGCGATCTCGCTGGCGGCCTCGAACCGCTCGGGCTTCACCAGCACCACCTTCAGCTGCGTCGTGGCATGGATGTTTACCACCTTGCCCCGGCCCCTGTCGATGGCGCTGTTCCGGTCGGCGCTGCGGGGACGGTCGTCCACGAAGGGCGAATCCCGGTCGTCAAAGATTTCATCGTAATCGTCGTCCTCGTCGCTGATCGGGCTGATCATCCTCTTGATGTTTTCAAAAAAGCTCATGGTGGAAACCTCCAAATCATTCGTGGTACTGTCTATGCCCAAATATGGCGGAACCCACCCGGACCATGGTGGCCCCGGCGGTGATGGCATCTTCAAAATCGTCGCTCATGCCCATGGACAGATATACAAAATCATTATCGTACAAATTTCGGCTTATGTCAACATAAAGCTGGGAAACTTTTCTGAAATAGGGCAAATTTCCGTGGGGTTCCCGCTCGATCGGGGGGATGGTCATCAGACCGCGGACACGAACGTGGGAAAATGTCCGCGCTTTTTCCCCCGCGCCGTAGATTTCCGCGGGAGAAAAGCCGCTTTTGCTCTCCTCGCCGCCGATGTTCACCTCCAGGAGCACGTCCTGCACCATGTCCAGCTTCTCCGCCTGCCGGTGGATCTCCTCCAGCAGCGCCAGGGAGCCCACCGACTGGATCAGCGAGACCTTCCCCACCACCTGCCGGACCTTGTTGCGCTGGAGATGGCCGATAAAGTGGAGGGGCGCGCCCTCGTAAGCGCCCTCCGCCAGCTTCGCGGTCATCTCCTGCACCCGGTTTTCCCCCAGCGCGTCGATTCCGGCGGCGATGGCCTCCCGGCAGGCGTCCGCCCCGTTCATCTTGCTGGCGCCCACCAGCCGGATCTCCGCCGGATCCCGGCCCGCCTCCCGGGCGGCCCGGTCCATTCTCTCCCGGATGTCCCTGATGTTCTCCGCAATGCCCATGCTACTGGACCACCTTTCCGTCATACAGTTCCGCCGCCGCGGTGATCACCTGATCCCCTGCCCGGAGGCGGCGGCTCTCCCTGGTCTTCTCCGCGCTGATCTCCCTGAGCGCCTCCTCGTCCGGGGCCACCAGGATGTACTCGTCCTCCTGCCAGAGCACCTTCACTGGCTTGAGCCGCGCCGTGGTCCCCCAGAGGGAGTAAACGCAGGTGACGGAGCGCGTCTTTGGGTTGCCCTGGCTGTCCATCACCTGCTGGCCCTCCTCGTCCAGCACCGGTTGGGCGTCCACGCGCACGGCGCTGCGCGGCACGCGCACGCCCTCATAGCTCTCGAAGATGATCTGGGCGTTCTGGTGGCGCAGGAGGGTGGCCAGCTGGATATAGCGGTCGCTGGTGAAGACCACCACCCGGCGCCCCCCCTCCTCCTCGCTGATGGAGGATACGGTCATCTCCATATCCCGGTCTAACCCCTTCTGAAAGCGAACAGTCACCTTGTCCCTCTCCTGAAGGCGCTTCACGTCCTCGCTGCGCATGAGGGCGACGAAAGACCACTCATCCCCGTAGATCATTTTCCCCACGCTGGAGATGTCCGTCTCGGCCCGGATCTCCCGGTAACCGGCGGGGGTCATCTCCTGGATGCTCTTCGGGGTCAGCACCGCCTCATAGCCGTCCACCAGCCCAGAGAAGATACCCGCCCTGGGGGCGGAGATCCGGGTGACGTCGGCCTCGGCAGAGGCGGAGAACTCACTGATCCTGCTCTGCATGGCGGCAATGGAGGCGTCCAGCCCCTCGGCCCCGGAATAGGCGTAGCCCCGCCGGAGGATGGCCGAGCGCAGGGACTGCCCGGCGTCCGCGGCGGCATCGATGCTGCCTGCGGCCAGGGAGCCGTGGAAGGCGGTGAGGGCCCTGGTGATCTCGTCGTCCAGACGCGCGGTGGCCTGACTGCCGCTGGCCAGGGACCGGGCGTACTGGAGCTGGTCCATCTGGTCTGTGAGCTCCCGGAGGGTGTTGGCATCGGCGAGGGCCTGGGCGGTGGGATAGATCAGCGCCACGGTTCCCCCCCGGCTGACCCGCTCGCCCTCGCCCCGGGAGGAGTAGACCAGCTCCCCCTCGCTCTCCAGGACCTGCTCCTCCCGCACCACGTAGCCGGAGACGGTCACCGCGTTCTCCCCGGTGTAGCTGTAAGCCACCGTGGTGGTATACGGGTCGGAGAAGTAGGCGGCCAGGTTCACGCCGAAGTAGATGAGTACGGTCAGGAAGATGGCAAAGAGCATCAGTTTTGTAGCAAGGGTACTGTTTTTCATGGTATGTATCTCTCTTTCCGGGGCAGCGCCGGACAAGCGCTTACAGCGTGTCCTCCCACTCGCTCAAATCCACGTTTCTCGTGGGACTGACGGTGGAGATGGCGTGCTTGTAGATCAGGTTTTGCTTTCCCTCGGCGGTGAGGACCACGGTGAAGGCGTCAAATCCGGTGATGACGCCCCGCATCTGGAATCCATTCATCAGAAACACAGTAACTGGGGTCTCGTTCCGCCGCGCGGAGGCCAGGAATACGTCCTGCAAATTAGGTGATTTGCTCATGGTTGTCTACCTCTCTTTAGTTTGTAATAAGGCAGACGCCGTACCGCTGAAACGGCTTGTCCGCCCAGAGCCTATTGTAGCCCCTCGGCGGTGAGAATTTCTGTCGCAATTTGGAGAGCGGCGGCAAAGTTTCGCTCTTTTTCCCAAAATATCCAGTGGATGTCCGGATTCCTCCGCAGCCACGTCAGCTGCCGCTTGGCGTACTGCCGGGACCGGAGCTTGATCTCCTCCGCCGCCTCTTCAACCGAAACCCGCCCGTCCAGCGCGGGAAGAAGCTCCTTATATCCGATGGCCTGGAGGGCCGTGGAGAGGGGGGGGACCCCCGCGTCCCGCAGAGCGCGCACCTCGTCCAGGAGCCCCGCCGCCAGCATCCCATCCACCCGCCGGTCGATGAGCGCCCTCATATCCTCCCGGTCCGCGAAGGCCAGGCCGAGGTAGACCGGTTCATACCGCCTTGGAACCGCCCGGGATTCCTCGTTGTGCTGAGAGATGGTTTTTCCCGTCTCCCGATAGACTTCCAGGGCCCGAAGGATCCGCTTCCTGTCGGCGGGGTGGAGCCGTTCCGCCGCCTCCGGGTCCACCGCCCGCAGCTGTTCCAGCAGGGGTTCGATCCCCCCCGCCTCCAGCTCTTTCTCCAGCGCCCGGCGCACCTCACCCCCGGCGGTCCCCGGCGCGAAGGTCCGCCCGGCCACCACGGCGTCCAGATAGAGCCCCGTCCCGCCGACCAATACGGGCAGTTTATTCCTGCGCAAAATATCCTGAATACAATCATCCGCCGCCGCCACAAACCGCGCCGCAGACCAGTTCTCCCGGGGGTCCGCCACCCCCACCATGTGGTGGGGGACGCCCTCCGTCTCCGCCGCCGTGGGCGCGGCGGTGCCGATGGTCATGCCCCGATAGATCTGCATGGAGTCCACGCTGACCACCTCGCCGCCATATTTCCGGGCCAGCAGGACGCCCATTTTCGTCTTACCGCAGGCGGTAGGGCCTACGACGCAGAGCACTCTCGGCGGCATGGGGATCCTCCTCACTTTTTTCTGGGACTGGGGTCGTCCGTCAGGCCCAGCAGATAATCGGAACAGATGTGATAGTGCCCACAGATCAGCGCGATTTTTTCCGCCGTCGTGGTCTTCTTGCCGCTTTCCATTTCGCTGATATGACTTTTCACACAACCCAACAGGGCAGCAAGATCGGATTGGGTTTCGTGGTTCTTTTTTCTGGTTTCAAGCAGTCGTTCGCCAAATAATTCCTTTGAAAACATAAAAACTCCTTGACAAGTTCTCCCTGGGAGAATATAATTTGATTTAGTTCTCTGGAGGAGAACCGTAGAAAGGAGAAAACGACAATGAGTATCATAGAAGAAATCTATCACGGCCAATATCAGCCCCAGGCGGGGAGACCCAACTATCCCAGGAACTTGCAGGCGGAGGACATCGCTTTCTGGGATAAGGTCACGGAGGTCATGGGCGGCGATTTTGTGGATGCCCACCTGTACCGCCTGTCCAAAAAGGCGGACCTGACCGACCTATACCATTTCCGCGAGGGCTTCAAACTGGGCGTGCGCCTGATGCTGGAAGCGGTCGCCCCCAAGTAACTACGCCCGCTTGAACATCTTCTCGATCTCGTACCGGCTCAGTTTCACCTTGACCGGCCTGCCGTGGGGGCAGTATTGGACCTCTCCGCTCTGGACCTTGTCGATGAGGACCCGCAGCTCCGCAGGGTCGGAGGTCCAGCCCCCCTTGATGGCCGCCTTGCAGGCCATGGTGTGCAGGAGGATGTCCCGGGCGGCCCCCGGGTCGGCCTGCCCGCCGGTGAGGATCTTTCCGGATAGCTCCTCCAGCGTCTCCCGGACCCGTCCCGGGTCCAGATCGGAGGGGATCCCCCGCACCACGAGGCACCCGCTGCCGAAGTCCTCCGCCTCAAACCCGAACTCCTCCAGCAGCGGCAGATTTTCCAGCAGGACCGCATACTGCTCCGGCGGGACCTCCACCGTCAGGGGGGAGAGGAGCTGCTGGCGCATCACCGGTTCCGCATTGGCCCTCATGCGATCGAAGTTGATCCGCTCGTGGGCCGCGTGCTTGTCGATGAGCCACACGTTGTCCCCGTCCTCGGCGATGATGTAGGTGTGCAATACCTCCCCCGCAAAGCGCCAGGGGGCCGGTTTCACTGGCAGCGCCACCTGCTCCGGCTCTGTCGGGGCGGGTTTCTTTGGTTCCGCCGGGGCGGTAACGGCCCGCTCCTGCTTCGGGGCCGGAACCGCCGCCGCCGGCGGCACAAGCTCCGTCTGCCGGGGTACATATGGCCGCTGCTGCTGCCCGGGATCCCGGAACACCAGCCGACGCCCCATCTCGGACCCCATGCCGCCTCCGGCCTTCTCCCGGAAGGACTTCGCGTCCATGCTCTGATAAAAATCTTTTTTCGGGACGGCCTTCTGCTCCCTGCGGGCAGGGGGGACGTCGTTCCCCACGGGCGGAGGCGGCGGCAAAACCGCCTCCTTCTTTTCCACGTCCCCGTCCAACGCATCCTGTACCGTGTGGTGCACGGCGGAGAACAGGGCCCGCTCGTTGACGAACTTCACCACTGTCTTCGCGGGGTGGACGTTGACGTCCACCAGATGGAGGGGCAGGTCGATATGGAGCACGCACCCGGGGTATTTTCCGCGCATCTGCCGGTTGGCGTAGGCTTCCTCCAGAGCGGCGGTGAGCAGGGCGGACTTGATGATCCTGCCGCAGCAGAAGAAGGTCTGCATGGACCGGTTCCCCCGCCCCGCCAGGGGCTCGGTGACGTACCCCCGCACGGAGATCCCCTCGCCGCCGCCCCGGACCTCCCGGAGGTGGAGGGCGAAGTCCCGCCCCCTGGCGGCATAGATGGCGGAGAGCAGCCGGTTGTCCCCCGGGGTGTGCAGCTCCTCCTTGCCGTCCCGGAGATACCGGATGGAGACCTCCGGGTGGCTGAGGGCGATCTGCGCGATGAGCCCCGCGGCGGCGGACGCCTCGGCGCTGTCGGTCTTCATGAATTTCAGCCGGGCGGGCGTATTGTAGAACAGGTCCCGCACGGCGAAGGTGGTTCCCTCCGGACATCCGGCCTCCTCCACCGGTCCGGGGACGCCGCCCTCCAGGTGCAGGGATACCCCCATTGCCGCGCCCCTCTGTCTCGTAAACACGTCCAGGCGGCTGACCGAGGAGATGGCGGCCAGCGCCTCCCCCCGGAATCCCAGGGTCCCGATGGCCCCCAGGTCCTCGGCACTCCGGAGCTTGCTGGTGGCGTGGCGGAGGAAGGCGGTGGGGAGCTCCTCCGCCGCGATACCGCAGCCGTTGTCGGTAACACGGATCAGGGACATCCCGCCATTCTGCAATTCCACCACCACGGAGGACGCACCGGCGTCGATGGCGTTTTCGATCAATTCCTTTACCACGCTGGCCGGGCGCTCCACCACCTCGCCTGCGGCAATGAGGTCGGCCACATGGGGGGAGAGCTGCTGAATATGCGGCATCTGAGCGACCCTTCCTTTCCCAAAGCTTCTGTTTTTATTGAATTATAGCAATTATTTCCCCAAGATGCAAGCGGAGAATCGCGCCTATCCCATCCATTTTCCGAAGAACCTCCAGGCGTTCCCGAAGCAGATCCCCTCCGCAATTTCCCGGGAAATCCCGCGGTCCACCAGATATTCCCCGATCCCCAGGCTCTTCTCGACGGAATCCAGGTCCGGATGGATCCCCGCGCCGTCGTAGTCGGACCCCAGCGCGATGCACCTCTCCGCCCCCAGCTCCAGGAAGTGGCACACGTGCCGGTACAGATCGTCCAGACTTCCCCGGCCCTCCTCGGAGAGGAAGGGCGCGCAGTAGGTCAGCCCGATCAGTCCCTCCCGCCGGACCATCTCCCGGATAAACGCATCCGGCAGATTTCTCCTGTGTCCGCATACGGCCCGCGCATTGGAGTGGGACGCCACAAAGGGCTTTTTCGCAAACCCCAGCAGCTCCTCAAACCCCCGGTCGTTGAGGTGGGAGACGTCCACAAGGATCCCCAGCCGCTCCATCTCCCCGACGGCCTCCCGGCCGAAGGCGGAAAACCCGCTGTCCGTATCATGCCCGGAGGCCAGCTCGTTCGGCCCGTTCCAGGTGAGCGTCATCATCCGCACGCCCTCGTCGTAGACGGTCTGTACCCGCTCCAGCCTTCCGGCCAGCGCCGCGCCGCCCTCCACGGTGAGGAGCCCCGCAAATTTTTTCTCCGATACGGCCCTCTCCATTTCCGCAAAGGAGCGGCATTCCGCCATGCGGTCCCCGAACTTCTCCGCCTGCCGGTGGAAGCTGGCGGCATAGCGGTCAAAGAAGGCCACTGCGTCGTCCCCCCTCTGATCGTCCGGCACAAAGATGGCAAAGCACTGTACCCATTCCGTCCCCGCAGGAACCTTCCCAAGAGCCAGCTGAAACCCCGGATGATCCAGCGCATCCCCCTCAGAGGGCAAATTTCTGGTCAGCGTATCGCAGTGAAGATCGAACAAAGCGGCCATAGCGCGCCTCCTCTCCGCCGCCCGGACGGCGGCTGTCGTTGTAGGAATTATAGCACCGTCCCCCACCGAATGCAAGACGGGACCCTCCTCCTGCCGGGGCCAAAAAATTTCTTTTATATTAGAATAAGTGTAGGTTGCAATTCCCTCCCATTTTTGGTATAATAACTCAGATATGCAAGAGAGACAGGAATCAGCGAACGAAAGAAAGGGAGGGCTTCTATGCAATCTGTTTCCGATATATGGACCATGATTCTGGACAGGCTCAGGGAGGACCTGGCGGAGACCACCATCAAGACCTGGTTTGACGAGACCACCGTCGTCGCCCTGGAGGGAAACGAGCTCATTCTCCACTGTCCCAACGACTTCAAGCGCACCAACATCCAGGACCGCTTCCTCCCCCGGATCGAGGCCGTCCTGCGGGACATCTTCTCCTCCGACATGACCGCCGTCCTCCTCAGCGACGACGCCCTCCGCCGACGCCAGGACCCCCAGGAGGCCAAGACCTCGTCCATCATGGAGAGCGGGGAGTTCACCTTCGAGACCTTCGTCGTGGGGCCCTCCAACCAACTGGCCTGTTCCGCCGCCCGGGCGGTGGCGGACGCCCCCGGGCAGCACTACAACCCCCTGTTCATCTACGGCAGCTCCGGCCTGGGCAAGACCCACCTGCTCTACGCCATCGCCCACGTGATCCGCCAGAAAAACCCCTCCGCCCGGATTTTATATATCAAGGGCGACGAGTTCATCAACGACTTCATCGAGTCCGTCCGTACTGGCAAGGCCGGTGAGTTCCGGGTCAAGTACCGGGAGGCGGACCTGATGCTGGTGGACGACATCCAGTTCGTAGCCGGAAAGGTGGAGACGCAGAACGAATTTTTCCACACCTTTAACACCCTCTACGAGAGCAAGAAACAGATCGTGCTCACCTCCGACCGCCCCCCTCAGGAGATGGCCCTTCTGGACGACCGTCTCCGCACCCGCTTCGAGTGGGGCCTGATGGCCGACGTACAGCAGCCCGTTTTGGAGACCCGCGTCGCCATCATCAAGAACAAGGCGGCCAACCTGGGGCTCATCCTGGACGACGGCATTGCCAACTATATCGCCGGAAAGATCACCTCCAACGTCCGCCAGCTCGAGGGCACCGTCCACAAGATCAAGGCCTTCCACGACCTGAACATCCCCATCGACCAGGCCGCCGTGGACCGGGCCATCCAGGACATGATCCGCTCCAACGAATTTATCATCACCCCGGAGAACATCATCAAGGAGGTCTGCCGCTACTTCCGTGTAGAGGAGGACCAGATCCGCGGCCCCTCCCGCAGCCGGGACATTCTCAACGCCCGGCAGATCGCCATGTACCTCATCCGCCGCATGACCAACCTCTCCCTGGACGAAACAGGCAAGCTCTTCGGCGGCCGCGACCACTCCACCACCCTCAACGGCGTCACCAAGGTCGAGAACCGCATGAAAAAGGACTCCGCCTACGCCGAGACGGTGAAGGCGATCATCACCAACATCAATGCAACAAAGTAGGACAAACCGACACGGCGGACGCCCCGCAAGTTTCCACTTTTTCCCCCAAGTTTTCCACAAAGTTTTCATTATCCCCCGTGAAATCCCTGTGGAAAACATTTCCCTCTATTTTTCCGTGGAAATCCCCAGCGATTTCCCGACATAATCCACACTCCCCGCCCCCTATTTTTCCCAGCATTTCCAGACACTTTCCGCCCTTATCAACAATTTTTTCTCCTAACGCTTCTTCTACTACCAAAACATACCTTTCTTTTCTATAAAGAGACTGCCGACCCCACCGAAAAAATCCGAAAGGAACAGACAACCATGAAATTCTCCTGCGAAAAACTCTTCTTACAGACCGCCGTGGCCACCACCTCCCGCGCCGTGGCCAACAAGAGCACGATTCCCGCCCTGGAGGGCATTCTCCTCCAAGCCGACACGCAGCTGACGATCTCCGGCTACAACATGCAGACGGGCATCCGCACCACCCTGGAAGCGGACGTCACTGAAGAGGGCTCTCTCGTCCTGCCCGCCCGCCTGTTCGGCGAGATCATCCGCCGCCTGCCCGACGATGTTGTCACCTTCTCCTCGGACGCCCACATGAACGTCCGCCTGACCTGCGGAGACGCAGACTACAACATCACCGCCCTGTCCGCCGACGACTACCCGGACCTGCCGGAAGTGGAGGACCAATATTCCATCCGCATACAGCAGCGCACCCTGCGCTCCATGATCACAGAGACCTCCTTCGCCATCTCCACCGACGAGGCCCGCCCCATCCACACCGGCTCTCTCTTTGAAGTCACAGAGGAGGGCCTGACCATCGTCAGCGTGGACGGCTTCCGTTTGGCCCTCCGCAGAGAGCCCTTAGATACCATCAAAGGCGGTTCCTTCCGTTTCGTCGCCCCCGGCTCCGCCCTGAACGAAATCGAAAAGATCTGCGCGGACACCGATGAAGAAGCGATCATCACCCTCGGCAGCCGCCACCTGATGTTTGAAGTCGGCAGCACCCAACTGATCTGCCGCCGCCTGGAGGGAGAATTTTTAGATTACCACGCCGCCATCCCCCGCTCCAACCCCATCACCCTCAATGCGAACACCAGATCCCTGATCACCTCCATCGACCGCGTCTCCGTGGTCATCTCCGAAAAGCAGAAGAGCCCCGTCCAGTGCGTCTTCGACGACGGCCGCGTCACCATGACCGCCAAGACCGCCAGCGGCGAGGCCAAGGACGTCTGTCCCATCGACGGCGACGGCAAGGGCCTCACCATCGGCTTCAATAACCGCTATCTGATGGAGGCCCTGAAGTACGCCCCCGCAGATACCGTCCGCCTTGAGCTGAACACGGGCATCTCCCCCTGCGTCATTCTGCCCACGGAGGGCGAGGAGCGCTTCCTCTATATGGTCCTCCCCGTGCGGCTGAAATCCAACTGAATGGGTATACTTTTTATGGAAATCATTACCATAACAACGGAATTTATCCGCCTACAGGATCTGATGAAGCTGGCCAACCTGGTATCCTCCGGCGGCGAAGCAAAGCTCCTGATCCAAGACGGCCAGGTCCTGGTCAACGGCGAACCATGCCTGCAGCGGGGCAAAAAGCTCCACCCCGGCGATACCGTCACCTTCCAGAACCGGACGTATACCACCGCCTATGCGACTTGACCGCGTGACACTGGAGAACTTCCGCAACTACGCCGCCCAGGAGGTTCTCTTTGACCCCACCTGCAACGTCATCTGCGGCGAAAACGCCCAGGGAAAGACCAACCTGCTGGAGGCCATGGTCTGCCTGTCCACCGGAAAATCCAACCGCACCCGGACGGACCGGGAGCTCATCCGCTTCGAGCAGGAGGGGTTCCACCTGGAGGGCTCGATCCACTCCCGGGACCGCGATTTCGTCAGCCGGATCGACGTTGGCTTCGGCAAAAAAAAGAGGATCACCGTCAACGACGTACCCGTGCGCGCCGCGTCGGACCTCAGCGCCGTTCTGAATACGGTCTTTTTCTGCCCGGAGGACCTACAGCTCATCAAGGAGGGGGCAGCCGCCCGCCGCCGCTTCATGGATGCCTCCCTCTGCCAGCTCCGCCCCCGCTACGCGGCGGCCCTGGCGGAATACCAGCGCCTCCACGAGCATAAGACCCGTATCCTCCGGGACTGCGTAGACCGCCCCGACCTGATCGCCACCCTGCCGGACTTCAACCTCCGCATGGCAGAGACCGGCGCAATATTGATCCACTACCGCTCCCGCTTCGTAAAAATGCTGTCCACCTGCGCCGCCGCCGCCCACAGCGAGTGCTCCGGCGGCCGGGAGACGCTGACGCTGCAATACAAAACGGTATCCACCGTCACCGACCCCCTGGGCGACCACAAGCTGCTGGTCATCCAGCTCTTAGAGCACCAGCGCTCCCACCACTACGCAGAGGTCTCCAGCCGCCAGTGTCTCTCCGGTCCCCACAAGGACGACATCGAGGTCCTCCTGGACGGTCTGAACGCCCGGTCCTACGCCTCCCAGGGGCAGACCCGCACCGCCGCCCTCTCCCTGAAGCTGGGAGTCCGCGAGATCCACAGGGAAATCGTCGGCGAGTACCCCATCCTGCTGCTGGACGACGTTCTCAGCGAACTCGACCCCAAGCGTCAGGAGTACGTCCTCAACCGCATCGGCAGCGGACAGGTCTTTATCACCTGCTGTGAGGAGGACCGCCTCCACTCCCTTCTGAAGGGGAGTATCTACCACGTCAGAAACGGCACGATTGCCCAGCGCTCCTCCCTGTAGGACAAGGAGAAAAGGATGTATCTGCACTTAGGAAACAACATCTCCATCCCCACAGACGATCTCATCGGGATCTTCGACATCGACAACGCCACAACATCCAAAACCACGCGGGCCTACCTCAGGTCCGCGGAGGAGGAGGGCATGGTCATCACCGTCGGCGACGACCTGCCGAAATCCCTGGTTATCAGCTGTCCCCAAGGGAGCTGGCAGCGGGTCTATATCTCCCCGCTGGCCCCGGCCACCCTGTTGGGACGGCTGGAATCCCTTTGCATTCACTGACTGGAGGTCAATAAAATATATGTTTGAAACAAACGGAATCATCGAACTCAACGAGATGGAAGAAGCGGTCACGCCCGTAGAGCATGCCTACGGCGGCAGCGAGATCCAGGTCCTGGAGGGCCTGGAGGCCGTCCGCAAGCGCCCCGGCATGTATATCGGCTCGACCAGCGAATCCGGCCTGCACCATCTTGTCTATGAAATCGTGGACAACTCCATCGACGAGGCCCTTGCGGGCTTCTGCGATGAGATTACCGTCACCATCAACGAGGGCGATACCATCACGGTCACCGACAACGGCCGCGGCATCCCCGTGGACATCCAGCCGCAAACCGGCCTGCCCGCCCTAGAGGTGGTCTTTACCGTCCTCCACGCCGGAGGAAAGTTCGGCGGCGGCGGCTATAAGGTCTCCGGCGGTCTCCACGGCGTGGGCGCCAGTGTGGTCAACGCCCTGAGCGAGTGGCTGGAGGTCCAGGTCCATAAGGACGGCCAGATCTACGAGATGAAGTTCTCCCGCGGCGACATCACCCAGCCTATGAAGATCATCGGCGCCACCGATAAGACCGGCACCGTGGTCACCTTCAAGCCCGACCCCGAGATGTTCGACGTCACCGCCTACAGCTATGACACCATCCACACCCGTATGCAGCAGCAGGCATTCCTGAACGCCGGATTGAAGATCAACACCTACGACAAGCGCGCGGGCAGGGAGGACGCCGACTCCATGTGCTACGAGGGCGGGATCCGGGAGTACGTCACCTGGCTGAACCAGAACAAGACCCCCATCCACGGCGACGTGATCTATATGCGCGGGATCAAGGACGACTCCTCGGTAGAAGTCGCCATGCAGTACAACGACAATTACAACGAGACCATTGTCTCCTTCGCCAACGACGTCCGCACCCCCGAGGGCGGGATGCACGAGGAGGGCTTCCGCCGCGCCCTGACCACGGTGCTGAACAACTACGGCAAGAAAAACAATATCATCAAGGGCGACGACAAGGTCTCCGGCGAGGACTGCCGGGAGGGCCTGACCTGCGTCATCTCCGTCAAGCTGACGGAGGCCCAGTTCGAGGGCCAGACCAAGGCCAAGCTGGGCAACGCCTCCATCCGCACCCTGACCGCCGCAGTGGTCAGCGACAAGCTGGAGGAGTACCTGGAGGAGAACCCCAAGGTAGCCCGCCTGATTTTAGACAAAGCCATGATGGCCAACCGCGCCCGGGAGGCGGCCAAGAAGGCCCGGGAGTCCATCCGCCGCAAGACCGCCCTTGGCGGCGCGGCCATGCCCGACAAGCTGCGGGACTGCAATGAGAACAACCCCGAGCTCACAGAGATCTATATCGTCGAGGGCGACAGCGCAGGCGGTTCCGCCACCCAGGGCCGGGACAGCCGCTTCCAGGCCATTCTCCCCCTCTGGGGCAAGATGCTCAACGTCGAAAAAGCCCGGGTGGATAAGGTCTACGGCAACGACAAGCTCCAACCCGTCATCACCGCTCTGGGCGCGGGCATTGGCGAGGACTTCGACGTGAACAAACTCCGCTACCACAAGGTCATCATCATGGCCGATGCCGACGTGGACGGCAGCCATATCCGCACGTTGCTGCTGACCTTCTTCTTCCGCTTCATGCGCCCCCTCATTGAGGAGGGCTACGTCTACTCCGCCGTGCCGCCCCTGTTCAAGCTGACCCGGGGCAAGAATACCCGCCTCGCCTTCTCCGAGGAGGAGCGGGACGCCATTTCCTCTGAAATGCGCGGGGACAACCCCAACGCCAAGATCGAGATCAACCGCTTCAAGGGCTTAGGCGAGATGAACCCCCACGAGCTCTGGGAGACCACCATGGACCCGGAGCGCCGCACTCTCCGCCGAATCGAGTTGGACGATGCCGTCCAGGCCGACGCCATCTTTACCCTCCTGATGGGCGAGAAGGTGGAGCCCCGGAAGGAGTTTATCGAGAAGGAAGCCAAAACCGCCGTCAATCTGGACTATTAAAAAATCGTAGATCGGTCCCCGCAAGGCGGTAGCCATAAAGAACGTATCCTGAATTTACGAGGTAGAATCAATGTCAAAGAAACCCCAATACGACCCGGAAGAGATCCGCTATCCGGATCAAAAGATAACCACGTCCCCCCTGGTGCCGGAGATGAAGCAGTCCTTCATCGAGTACGCCATGTCCGTCATCAAGGGCCGCGCCCTGCCCGACGTCCGGGACGGCCTCAAGCCGGTCCACCGCCGCATCCTCTACGCCATGTACGAGGACAACCTGACCTCGGACAAGCCCTTCAAGAAGTCCGCCACCTGCGTGGGCGACGTCCTGGGCCGCTATCACCCCCACGGCGACCAGTCGGTCTACGACGCCCTGGTCCGTCTGGCCCAGGATTTCTCCACCCGCTATCTCCTGGTGGACGGCCACGGCAACTTCGGCAGCGTGGACGGCGACCCCCCGGCGGCCTACCGTTACACCGAGGCCCGCCTCTCCAAGCTGGCCAACGAGATGCTCCGGGACATCGACAAGGACACGGTGAACTGGGACCCCAACTTCGACGAATCCCGCAAGGAGCCCCGCGTCCTGCCCAGCCGTTTCCCCAACCTCCTGGTGAACGGTTCCGTGGGCATTGCCGTTGGCATGGCCACCAACATCCCGCCCCACAACCTCCGGGAGGTGATTGGCGCCTGCATCCACGTGCTGGACGACCCGGACGCCACCCTCAGCGACCTGATGGAGTACATCAAGGGCCCCGATTTCCCCACCAAGGGCATCATCATGGGCCGGGCAGGCATCCGCCAGGCGTATGCCACCGGCCGGGGCCACATCAAGGTCCGGGCCCGCACGGAGTTTGAGGAGTTCGGCCAGAACCGCACCCGCATTGTTGTCACCGAGATCCCCTACCAGGTCAACAAGCGGATGCTGATCAAGAATATGGCCGACCAGGTGGAGGACAAGAAGCTGGAGGGCATCTCCGACATCCGCGACGAGTCCGACCGAAACGGTATGCGCATTGTCATCGAGCTCAAGCGGGACGCCAACCCCCAGGTGGTCCTCAACCGCCTCTTTGCCCAGACCCAGCTCCAGACCACCTTTGCCATCAACATGCTGGCCCTGGTGGACGACCAGTCCCAGCCGAAGATCCTCTCCCTCCGCCACATTATTGACGAGTACCTGAAGCATCAGGAGGACGTCCTTCTCCGCCGCACCAAATTTGAGCTCAAGAAGGTCCAGGAGCGCGCCCACCTGATTGAAGGTCTGCTGATTGCCCAGGACAACATCGACGAGGTCATCCGCATCATCCGCACCAGCTATGACAACGCCAAGGAGAACCTGATGGCCCGCTTCGATCTGGACGATGTCCAGGCCCAAGCCATCTGCGACATGCGCCTGATTGCCCTCCAGGGCCTCAATCGCGAAAAGCTGGAAGCCGAGTACAAAGAGTTGGAGGAGCGCATCGCCTACTATAAGAGCCTCCTGGCCGACGAAAACCTCCTCAAAGGCGTCCTCAAGGACGAGCTCCGGGAGATTGCCAACAAGTACGGCGACGATCGCGTCACCGAGATTGGATTCGACGAGGACGACCTGGACGTAGAGGACCTGATCGAAGAGGAGCAGTGCGTCTATACGCTCACGGACAGCGGCTATATCAAGCGCACCCCCGCCAGCGAGTACCGTCTCCAGGGCAAGGGCGGCAAGGGCAATAAGTCCATGTCCACCAAGGAGGAGGATGCAGTAAACACAGTCTTCACCGCCTCCACCCACGATTACGTCCTCTTCTTCACCAACATGGGCCGCGTCTACCGCCGCAAGGGCTACCAGATTCCCGCCTCCGGCAAGACCGCCAAGGGCACCAACCTGGTAAACATCCTGCCCATCGAACCCGGCGAGCGCGTGAGCGCCATGATTTCCACCAACGACATCGCCACCACCGACCGCTACCTGGTCATGGTGACCCGCAACGGCACCATTAAGCGCCTGCCCTGTGAATCCCTGAAGAACCTCCGCAGCAACGGCATTCGCGCCCTGACCCTGGATGAGGGCGACGAGCTGATCTCCGTCCGCGAGACCGACGGCTCCATGCGGATCCTGATCGCCACCCACGATGGCTCCGCTATCTGCTTCGACGAAACCGACGTCCGTCCCACGGGCCGCGGCTCCATGGGTGTCCGCGGCATCCGCCTCCGGGAGGGGGATTACGTCATCGGCGCGGCCCGCGCCCTCCCCGGCAAGAACGTCCTCACCATCACAGAGAAGGGCTACGGCAAGCAGACCCCGGTAGAGGAGTACCGCATCACCGCCCGCGGCGGCCTGGGCATCAAGAACTACGGCCTCACCGAAAAGACCGGCAGCGTAGTCGGCATCAAGGTAGTAGACGGCAGCGAGGACCTGATGGTCCTGACAGAGAAGGGCATCCTCCTCCGCACCGCCGTGGACACCATCAAGACCTGCGGCCGCTCCACCCAGGGCGTCATTGTCATGCGCTTCAAGGAGGAGGACGACAAGGTGATCTCCATTGCCCTTGCCGACCGCGAGCCGGAGGAGGAGACTCCGGAAGCGGAATAAGACGGAATCATGAAATACATGACCTTCAACTCCTCCTGCTCCTACGCTGGCCTTGCCAATCTTCTGACCAGCTATGGCATTGACACGGAGGACCGCATCATCGCCCTGCAAATGGGCCTGCCCTATCTGTTCGCATATGAGGACGGCCAATATCACTCCGGCCCTATGCTTCAGGGCGCGAAGTGGTTCAATCTCTACCTGCATCCCCTGGGCCTCACCTTTACCGAATCTCAGCTGAACAGGGAGGAAGTGCCCCTCTTTTTACAGACCCATACCCCCGCCATGCTGGGTCTCCGCGTCACCCCCGACAGGAAACATGCCGTCATCTGCACCGCCGGAAGGGAAGGGGAGTACCACTTTCTCAACAATAAGCACCAGACCTCCCCCGAACCTGAGACCCTGGACCTGACAGGATCCGCCCTTCTTTCCCGTCTGGACGAAACCGTCACCGTTGGCCTCCTGGAAAAAGTGGAACCGTCCCCCACATTTATCCGCCCCCACCTGGAGAGCTCCTTGAATGTTCTTTCAACCCTGCAAGCAGAGCTGATTACATTCTGTTCTCAGGAACAATCCCCCGCCGCCCAGCGCCAGGCCATGGACGCCCTGTTCCGCCCCATCCTTTTAGACGGCGTGACCATGCTGGAGCTTCTGGAGGAGGACCGGCTTGCCTCCAATCTTCGCACCCTCCGCACCCAGTTCATAAAAGCGCTCAAATCCTCCCGCCCGCTGATTCTGTCTTCCTGCCTGGACATGTCCCTCCTGACAGCCTCTATAACCAACTACGTGCGGCTGATTGCCGCTGAAATGGAAACCATATGAAAACAGTAACCATCTACACCGACGGCGCCTGCTCCGGCAACCCTGGCCCCGGAGGCTGGGGCGCGATCCTCCAGTACGGCGAGCACACCAAAGAGCTCTCCGGCGGCGAAAGCAGTACAACCAATAACCGCATGGAGCTGACAGCCGTCATCCGCGCCCTACAAATCCTGAAAGAGCCCTGCATTGTCCAGCTCTACTCCGACAGTAAGTACGTCATTGACGCCCTGGAAAAGGGCTGGGCAAGATCCTGGCGAGCCAAGGGCTGGGTAAAGAGCGATAAGAAACCCGCCCTGAACCCGGACCTCTGGGAGACTCTGCTGAACCTGTGCGAGCAGCACCAGGTCCATACCCATTGGGTCAAGGGCCACGCTGAGAACCCCTACAACAACCGCTGTGACCAGCTGGCCGTCAGCGAGTGGCAGAAGCTGAAATAGAGAAAGTCCCGGAACGCAGCAGGTTCCGGGACTTTTTTCTAGGTTTCCTGGTTCAATATTTGGATAATTTTTTGACGTAATGCTGGGAAATCTGCAAAGACAGTCTCATACACGTCTTCCATGCGCAGTGTCTGGTACTTATGCGCTGCAATGTCCCTGAAACCGGCAATAGCCTTCCAGGGAACTGCCGGATATTCTCTCCGGCAATTCTCAGAAAGATTTTTAATCAGCTCTCCGATATTGATAACCGTCATACATATGGCGCGTTTCAACATCTCGTCCGATAGGAATACCTCCAAAGTATTTTGGCCCATCATATGTTCCGCTATTTGAAGCTCCGATAGAACCTTCTGTAAAATGATTACATCTCTATGCTCCATACAGCGGAATCCTCTCCTCAATTTCAATCATGCAGCCGTCTTCCAATGGTCCATGGATTAGGTCTACATCTGCTTGCAGGATTTCTTCCAGTCTATATTTGATTTGGTTGAGCGTCACCAAGGAAACTCTTGGCGTAGTAAATTCCACCAACAGGTCCACGTCACTGTCCCGGGTATTCTTCCCGCTGGCGTAGGACCCGAAAAGCTCTGCCTTTTTAATGGGGAACTCTTTCGCCGCTGTAGCGATACCATCTCGAATGACCTGTATATTGAGAATATCGCATCCCTCCAATCTATTTTTATTATAATTATACCCGAACCATCCCGAAAATTCAACAGTCAAGCGATGAAAACAACAAGGAACCCCGGAGAGTCGCACCTCTCCGGGGTTCTACATTGTTTGTGCAGTTATGGAATTTCGCAAATCTCCATTGCCATTATAGCACACCCACACACGATAATGCAAGAGAAAAATTCATTTTTCACTCCTCACAGATAAAACGTTGCGAATCCCCACGAATTATGGTAAGATATAACTGCTGCCCCAACTATACCCGGCACCAGAGAGGGGGTGTGGTTATGGAGTGCATTGTGAAGCACATAGCAGATCTCCTTGTGTCGGTCGTAGCTGGTGTGATTTCCTATTACATCAGCAAGTGGCTTGACCGGCATGGAAGGGAGCAGTAAAGCCCAAGACACAAGGAACCCCGGAGAGTCGCCGCTCTCCGGGGTTCTGTCTTGTTGGCGTGGTTATGGAATTGCAAATCTCCTATCCTTATTATAGCACACACAAAAAGAAATGCAAGAGGGAAATTTATATTTCTTTTTTCTTTTTCGTGTTTTCTATCTGCTCTGTAGTAATTTCTCCAAATTTCTGCTCAAACGCATTGATTCTAGCCTTAATCATCTGTTCCAGCTCTTTATTTTTGGTCCGACCTTTATAATCAGCAATATATCCAAGCTTATCTATCAAGTCTTTGGGTACTCTCAGCGTATATCGAATGATTTTTTCTTCCAACATTTTCCGACGCTCCCATGACATAGTATTGACATCATAATAGCGTCGTGTTATTCTATTGTGGAGGAATGACGCAATAATGACGCAATATTGAGGAGGATATTTTATGCCGGACTACAAAAAGCTATACGCATACCTGGTAGGAGAAATTGACAAGGCCCTCACACTCATGGACACAGAAAATCTGCTTCTTTTTGGAGAAATAAAGGACATCCTGCAAAACGCCCTTCTGGAGGCAGAGGACAGGGTGATCAGCAGTGAAGAATCGCAATAACCGCCAAAAACTTCGGAAACGTTCATAGATTGTTTACATGCCGTACATGATTTCTTCTTAAAAGTGCTGTAATATCATAATCAGCAAAGGGGTAACACCCGATGCGATTTCTCCCTCCTAAAACACACACAACACACACCAGGAAGCCCCGCCATCCGGCGGGGCTTCTTGGTGCATATCGCTCTATTGAACCAATGCCGCAAATACCGGCGCAGCAATGACCGTCAATAATCCCGTCACGACAATGGCCAGCGAGCTGGCAGCCCCCTGGATTTCGCCCAGCTGCACCGCCCTGGACGTGCCCGCCGCATGGGAGGACGTCCCGATGGCTAGTCCCTGGCTCACCGAGTCTGTCACCCCAAAAATTCTCAGCAGGGGAGAGGCGGCCACCGCGCCGAACAGCCCCGTCAGCATAATACAGGCCATTGTAATGGCGGGGTATCCCCCCAGTTCCTCACTGAGCCCCTTTCCGATGGCTGTAGTAATTGATTTCGGCAGCAGTGAAATATACTCCGCCGCCTCCATACGGAAGAGGAACAGCATCAGGACGCACCCGGCGATATGTGCCGCCACACCCGCCGCGCACCCGGCCAGTACAGCCGCAGCATTTTTTTTCAGAAGCTCAAATTGTTTGTAGAGGGGAATAGCCAGACAGATGGTAGCAGGTGTCAGAAAGAACTCCAGGACCTTCCCCCCGTTTTCATAAAAGACCGCATATTCCGTCCCGGTCAGAACCAAAATACCTCCGCAAAACAGTGTAGCGAACAGAAGCGGGTTCAAAATCTCCCGCCCGACCCTCCGATTCACCTCACGGGCCAGCTGATAGCTCCCGGCGGCCATGAGAAGTCCAAAGAAGGAGCAGGCGCTAAACACTTCACGCAATGCCGTCACCGATCCTTTCTCCGAATGAGCCACTGAGAAACTCTCCCCGTAATCCCCATAACGACCGTTGTCCCGATCAGGCCCATGATAAGGACAGGCAGCAACATCCCCTGAATCGTATCCAGAACAGTCAAAAAGCTGACCGAGGCAGGGACCAGCAGCAGCGGCATGAGCTCCAGCAGCAGTCCCCCCACATTCTCGATTTGCTCCAGCTTCAGCACCCCGGATTTCAGCAATATAAACAGAAGGATCAACCCATAGATACTTGCCGGTACTGGCAGCGGCACGAAGAATTTAACGATTTCCGCCGCAAATGTAATTCCCATAATGATAACTGCTTCCCGCAAATACTTCATGTCAAAAACTCCCGAATCCGGCTCTCCTCCGCCTTCACGCTTCCCTGCACGAAGTCCGCCTTTCCGCCGCCGCGCCCATTGAGCGCCGCGTTCAATTCCTTAGCGAACCCGCGCAGATCCGCGCCATCCTGTCCGATCGCATATTGATACACCCCATCGGCCCCCGCGAATACCGCGCACCGACCGCCACATTTTTCTTTCACGAGTCCGCACAGCTTCCGCAGCGATTCTCCGGACATAGGACCTTCCATGAGCAGCACATCGCCCTTTCCGGCGCACTCCTCCGCCTTTCGGATAAAGTCCCGCTCCTCCAACTCCGCCACCCGGCCCCGCAGCTCATAGACGTCCTTTTGCAGCCGCTCCACCGCCGCGGCGGTCTCCACAGGCTTTGCGGACAACAGCTGTGAAACTCTCGTATTCTGTTCAGCGATCCGGTTTACCCAGGTAAGTGCCCTCTTTCCCGCGGCCATCTCAATCCGCACGCCGCTCCGGAACTTCTGGCAGGAGATCAGCTTCACCAAGCCCACCTGTCCACTTGTTCTGACGTGGGTTCCGCAGCAGGCGCAGCAGTCCGCCCCCGGCCAACTCACGATTCTGACCTGACCCTCCAGCGCCTTTTTGCTTCGATATTCCATCGTCTCCAACTCGGCAGGGGAGGGGAAGCCAATCTGAATCGGGTGGTCCTCCCAGATATATTGATTTGCCAGTTTTTCCACAAGAATCACATCATCTGTGGATAACTCCGCGTCAAAATCAATCGTCACCAACTCATGACCGATATGAAAGCCCACATTGTTGCAGCCAAATTTCCCGCATAGAATCCCGCTGATAATATGTTCTCCGCTGTGCTGCTGCATCAAATCGAACCGTCTTTCCCAGTCAATTTCCCCATGAACAATGGAGCCGATTTCCACATTCTCATTACAGAAGTGGAGAACCTCTCCATTTTTCTCCCGGACGTCCACCACCTTCACGCCGCTCAGTGTTCCATGGTCAGCGGGCTGACCGCCACCCTCCGGATAGAAGGCGGTTTTATCCAAGGTCACAAGCCAGTGGTCTTTTTCTTTTTGGCAGTCCAATACGGAGGCTGAAAATTCCCTTTGAAATGGGTCCTGGTAGAACAATTTTTCTGTCATAGTCAAAGACCTTTCTGCCGCCGCTGCGCGGCGGCCCCCAGCTTAATCTTGTTTTAGATTCGCCCCTGCCGGGCGGGGGCTTACTTTTCGCGCACGCGAAAAGTAACAAAAGCGTGCTCAAGGGGGCTACGCCGCCCTTGAGAATCCCCCAATGACGGGGGTTATTGTTTACGCTACGACCTTTAGATTTCCGGTCTATCTCCGGTGCCGTGGGCCGATGCCGGTGCTTACTTCTGCGCACGGTTCTAACGATACTGCTGGTTGCCTCGCGGCACTCGGCACGGGGGTCCCTGCGAGGCGCTCCCGTTAGTAGGTCCCCCTTGCAGGGAGTACCCCTTTGAAAGGGCGTCAGCCGGAGTTCTACAAG
>CAJUPS010000054.1 GCA_910588045.1 uncultured Oscillospiraceae bacterium
TTTTCTACCTGCTAAATTTTTCCCATTTTAGGGCTTGACTTTTGTTTGCAGGACTCCTTTCAATTATCTGATTGATTTTTTTTCGATGCATCAAGTATACTTGTTGTAACAAAAAATCCGACCCCTGTCAACGAATCTGCCAGAGGTCGGGTATGAATTTATTTTTCAATCCGATACGGAAGGGGCAGTGCAGCAATGGGTGAAAAGTATGTGATGACCGGTGGTTTTCTGGACGGCTTTGAGGCTTCCTTCACCAAAAAAGAATGTATCCTGGAGGGGAAACATTATCCGCTTGGTTATTTTGCAGTCGAGTATCTGGAAGTAGACCGAACACTTCTGCGGGAACTCGAAAGACTGATCCCAATCTTCAAAGAGGAGTTTACAGTCTTTCTCTCTGCCCGTGACCCATCCAGCGCGGCGTTGGCACAGCAGGCTTTGAATAAGGCGTGGGATGTGCTGATACAGATGCCAGTCTATCAGCATTTGGAACAGCACGGCGGCGGTGTTCGCAGACTACTCCGGGAGATGAAGGAGTTACCGGAACTTGTGGATGAGATGCTGACGCCAGGAACAGGCCGCAGCGAAATGCTGCATGAATGGCTGGGACAGCTGACAAAACTGCCGGAGTCTATCTGGGATTTTATCCTCAGCACACAGAAAATGTTGATGCAGTATTTTGATAATCTGCCCGCTAGGAAACCAGAAAATTACGCCCTAGCTTTTGGCAAATACCGCTATGAAACCACCCTAAATTACCAGATGGAAATGGAGGAACGGGAGGACGATAAAACTCTGCCGGAACCAGACCTGCCGCAGTTTTCATTCCCGCTCCAGGTTTCCTTTAAGGCCGTGACGGACGCTTCCGGGAAATGGGGCTTTGCGGAACGGATCGAGTTCGAGGAGCTCTCTAGTTTCCTCCACTACGACCTCTGCCGGGGCATGGCAGCGGGAAATATCCCGCGACGGTGTGAGTGCTGCGGTCACTATTTTCTGGCGATGGGGGCTTATGACACCCGCTATTGTATGAGGATTGCACCGGGAGAGACGGTCAAGACCTGCCGTCAGGTGGGTGCTCACCGGAAGGAAAAACAGAGGAATGGGACGGAATTTGTGCGGAAGGAATACCAGAAGGTCTACAACCGCTTGCGGGGTCGGAAGAACCGGGGGATCATTTCTGTGGACGAATGGAACCGGCAGGTGGCGCAGGCACAGGAGTTGAAGGCACAGGCTATAACTGAGAATATTGACGATGTGGAGCTGAAGCGGCGGTTTGAAAAGATGTAATTGTTCATTTCTGTGGTTATTCGTAATATAAGCCAAGCGTTTTCAAATCTTTTGTAGCATTCAACTTTACAGCATCGATTTTTTCTGACAAACACTCAAGTAAATTAACTTTATTGAAAATGATCTGTTTCAAATCATCTGCATCTAAAGCAATAATTACGATTTTATCATTCAAATAAATTTTGTTTGATAGTGGTAAAAATGTGCTGGGTGCAGGGCACTTGCTAACAATAATGCCGAATTGTTTTCCGGTACTGCGCAGGATGCTGTGTAGCTTGTTCATGTATGTAGCAGATGGTGTTTTTTTCTCATTCTTGCATTCAATAACAAAGCTATCCGTACAAGAGGCTGGGGACAACCCTGGGATATATAGCTTATTACGAACATAACAGTCGATCTGATTGGGCCGAAGCCTGATGGGCGCTGCGCGAAAGTATCGACAAAGGCTAAACAGTTGAAGTACAAGAGCTTCCAGACTATCGCCTTTTTCCTTCGTTGTATTCTTTTTAGCAAAAACATTATTATAAGCAGCTTGCAATTCGTGATACTCCTGTGACGTAGGAGAAAAGAACTCTGCATTCAAATCCAAAATTCCGTTTTCTATCAATCGAGCCAGTGAATCGAATGAATGGGCAGCAGACTCCTCCGGCTCAATAATTCTCTTATTCTGCTGCCCCTCCCCAAAAGGGTAAACATCAAAAGTGTATATTATTTCAACATTGTCCGGCGTTATTTCGACTGACTCATCACACTGGTAACAATATTGTTCCTTCTCAATAGCAGGAAGTTCATTCTCCGTGCCCAACAGCAAGCCACAGAATGGGCACCGCAGTCCAAACGAATACTTAAAAATCCCTCCTTCCACCAGTTTTTGAAGAACCTTTTGCGTAAGCTCCAAATCAATTCCATTGGCCAATGATATCTTTGAAGCCGTCAACTTACAGTTGGGGGACAATGAGCTCAAATATTGCTCCAGTGCAAAAAACTGACTTTCAGTTAGCAGGTGCTTAACCACTGATAATTGAGAACACGACATTTTCTATATCCTCCTTTGCCGTATACTCAGGAAATTTGAAAACACACTCGCCCTTTGGATTGACCGCTATACGAACGCCAAAAGATTCCCCCAAAGTTGGAAGTGGTCTTTGTCGTAACCACCGGAAAGTCACACCATCACACAACTTGCTTTTATAGAGCATTTTTTTGTTATCAAAAAATAGAGCTTTGGTCTGAAGCGGTTCTGTTGAAGCGGCCGTCTGTTCCACTTTAGATTCTTCTTCGTCTGTCGCACTGATTCGTACTGGATATGCATCCCGATCATGCATGAAAATGTGTTTGTCTTTCCAGTTGATTGAGAGATACTTTTCGATAATGTTGGATACGTCTCCCACCACATCGGCCTGCATAGACATCGGGATCATACACAAATCTTTAACATTACAAACGTCTTGGATGATATTGGATATTTTATCAATCTGATCGGCATATTTTTCCATAAACGCCGCAATTTCAGACGGCGTCTGGGAATATTTATCTAACAGCTTGAAAATCTTATTCTTTAATATGTTAGAGTACGTATTTTTCCCTACCATCTTCTGCACGCCAAGAATCGCTTCTGCTAAAGACATGATCTGGCGAATTTCTTTTTCCGTTGTCGTAGATGTTGCCGTATCCAAGTCAAATTCACCAGTCCCGAACAAATACAGATTACTCCTGGGTTTTGCTCTTACCAGCAGCCACTCCCGGTCCAGAAAATAATCCGCAGTGACCGGGTAATCAATAGGCTTGGCGCTGTGTTTAATCCTGTCATACGTGTACAGTTTTTTGCAGTAGGTCAGGGTTATTCTCCCTCCGTATTCATCCGAGGAATAATCAGCGGAAACAAGGAGATAGTCTTTATCATATCGGTTCATACAGATATGTTGTTTTGTATCAGCGGCAATATGCATCTTCAGATGCTGGATAATTTTTTCTTTGGAAGCAAACAGGAGACCCATACTTTCTGGAAGAGGCAAGTATTTCAAATATATATCCTTTATTCCCTCCTGCAATACCTCATCGATCCAAGAAAGGACCTCCTCCGAGTGTTCGTTGCTCTGCTCTGCATAGGCAACTATACCGTCCATAAGCTCTTTGCGGGGTGCAGTTCTCCTAAAATTGCCGTCCGGATGTGCGTCCACAAATTTATGGATCGCGGGCAGCGTAATGTAGTCCTCGTTATTTCGATAATATGTGTCGGGAATCTTAAACATGATACGCCTCCATCTTTATTTTTCTATTATGCAGTATCACAGAATAGGCGATAGGAAATTTGCTGCACTCTCCTCCTCCGGGTCATTCGTCCCCAGCTCCCCGCGGAACGCGCGGGCTAAAATCGCCTTTTTCATGTTGTCGATCTGGGCGAGGACCGCTTCGGCGGATTCTTTGGCTTGCTGTCCTTTTTCAAAAATACTATCTAAAATTATTACAATAGCCTGCTGCTCTTCAAGTGAAGTCATCCGAACCATAACTTTAGAAAGTTCCTTTTGGTTAATCTTTGGCAATACGGAACGAGACCCCGCTGTTGATGCTTGCTCAAGAAATTCATCCGACAACATATAATACCACAAATACCTTGTATTCTCTTTAACATCAATAGGATACATATCGGCGCTGCATAAGCCATCAAAATCGACAATTACAACTTTTGACAAATATGGTCGGATTTTTGAATATAAGATCTGCCCTGCATGAAACAGGTGCTTTCCGCTTTTTACGCCATCCTCTGCAATGGTATGATATTCGAGGAGTACGCCTGTCCTTTTCTCTATGTTGTCTGGCGCAATGTGAGGAAAATCCTGATAATCAGTAGGATCAACCAGATTACCCATAATCTCGGCGGCCTCATCAAATCTTACAGATCGCCAATCCGAGTTGCTTTTACCATGCTCTTTTCTCCACCGCTCCGTCAGCTCCCCTGTAAACGCCTTATGCAGAATCGCGGACTTTCGCAGTTCAAACTCGTCCACAACCGACTGGACTTTTTTCTTCGCTTCATCCAGCTTGGCAAACAGGCTTTCTATGCGGGAGACAATGCGGTGCTGTTCGGAGAAAGGAGGAACAGGGACAGGAATTGTATTCATGCTTGCTTGCGTCAATTTCAGACGAGTTGTCCCGTTTACATAGCCGGAATAATCAAAACAATTCAAATAGTTAAGTAGGTAAAAATTTCCAGCAGAGCCAAAGTAAGAACGTAAAATATGCGCGTGATTATTTACCCATGCCTTCCCTTCAATCATATACGCTTTGTCTTTTATACGGTCAAGAAACGGTGCGCCATCTTCGCCAACCAGCACCAACTGTTCATCCGTCAGGAAATCGTCAATCCATCCCACTTGACCAGTAGCACCATAGTATGGAATACTGCCGCTACGCCCTGCGCGTTCGGTGGCATTGATAGGTTTTCTAAGGCTATCTAGGCACTCTGCAAAACCTGTTAAATACGCCCAGCACCAATTCTCAGGAATCGAATACGGCTGCTCCTCCTCCGGCACAAACGGGCTTACAAAAGCCTCTTTTTTCTTCGGCATCATTCCACCTCCGACAAGGCTTTCAGCTCATTCACCACACTTTGCAGGAGGTCAATCGCTTCTTCCAACTGTGCAATAGCTTCCTCGCCGCTTGCAATCGGGTCGGGCAAATCGGCGTAGTCCACAACAGAATCATCCCGTATCAGCCCCAGGTCCAGGCTGTTGCCCTTCTGGGCAATCTGTTCCCGGGTGAACACATTCCACCGCTCGTCCCGCACGGTGCGGCGGTCCACAGCCTCAAACGCCGCCTCAAAATCCGCAAAATGCTCCGTTTTCAGCTGGTTTGTCTTGCCGAAGGAGGGCATATTGGTACGCAGATCATAGAACCAGACCTCCTGCGTGTTACCTTTATCCGCCTTGCCGCGGGTGAAAAACAGTACATTGGTTTTCACCCCCTGCGCATAGAAAATGCCAGTGGGCAGACGTAAAACCGTGTGTAAGTTGCACTTGTCCATCAGGTCAATGCGGATTTTCTCGCCCTCGCCGTCCGCAAAGAGGACGTTATCCGGCAGCACCACCGCGGCGCGGGCCTTTCCGTCCGCTTTCAGGCTGCGGTAAATGTGCTGCAAAAAGTTGAGCTGCTTGTTGCTGGTGGTAAACGTGAAATCGTCACGGGTGGCGCGTTCGCCGCCCTTTTTCGTTCCAAATGGAGGATTGGTGAGGACCACATCATAACCGCTCATCCCCTTGCCGAGGTTGGACAGCGTATCGCCCAGGGTGATTTCGCCCTCTATATCATGCAGCATAGCGTTCATCAACGCCAAACGGTGGGTATCGTGTACCAGCTCCGTGCCGGTAAACGCCTCTGCACGCTCAAAATCTGCGGTATCCCTGTCAAGGTCAAAGAAATCATCGGTCTGGGCCGCGACATACTGGTGAGCGGCGATCATAAAGCCGAACGTGCCGCAGGCGGGGTCGTTGCAGCGTTCCCCAGGCTGGGGCTTCACCAGGCGGGTCATCACGTCGATCAGCACCCGGGGCGTGAAATACTGCCCCGCGCCCGATTTCTTCTCGTTGGCGTTCTTCTCCAAAAGGCCCTCATACAGATTGCCAAGTCCCTCCTCACGGGCGGAGAACCAATCCAACCCGTCAATGGTGGTGATGATTTTTTCGAGGTTCTTCGGCTCGTCGATGTTGGTGGACGCGCCCTGGTAGATTTCCCGTACACGGCCTGTGCAGTTCTCGCCCAGGTGGTTGAGCAGGTCCTTGTAAAATTTCTTTAATTCAATACCGCTCTTTGCGGTCAGGCTGTCCCAGCGGTAGGCTTCCGGGATCTGGCTCTCTGCGCCTGTCTCCTGCGCCATTTTCAGAAATAAGATGTAGGTCAGCTCCGTCACATACTGATGGTAGGTAATACCATCATCACGGAGGACATTGCAGAGGTTCCAGAGTTTGGAGACGATTTCTTGGGTTGTCATGCGGTTTTCCCTCCATCATCGTACAAATACTCGTTGAGTTCCAAGATAATACTTTCCAAATTGTTACCAAACACTTTGTTGATCTTCGCAAAGCCGCCCTGCGCCTTGAAGCGTCCATCCTCATCAAACACGTCCGCATTCAGGACGGATTCTTCGATCAGATATTTTTCCATCCGGGAGATCCAGCTCTGCTCCTGTTTGGTGAATCTGTGGGCCTTTTTCAGCTTGTCCACCGCCCGGCGGATACGGGCCTCGTGACCGATCAGCTCCGCGCCGATGGCATAGCGGCGGATCAGACTGATGATGTCGGCGGCGATCTCCTCGTTGGTCAGCTCAGAAACGGCGGTATTGAGCTGCTGAACGGTGAACCCCTCCCGGTCCAGCGCCAGCCGCAGACTTTTCAGGCTCTCGCGGGTCAGGTCCCTGGGGCGGGTACAGACGATATGCAACGCGGTGATCTCGTTCATGTTGGCCTGCACATATGCGGAGAAGGTGTCCAGGTAGTCCTCCGGGCGGCTGCCGCCGCCGTAACCCCGGGTGTGGCTCACGAGCTCGTCCGGGGCATCGGAAATGACCACCGGCCTTCCACCGACGGGCCGACTTTCTTGCAGCAAATCGAACAATTCCCTGTGGGCCAGCAGTTCCTGTTTTGCTTCCTCCGGAGTCTGTCTGGCCAAATCAGCGATGAACTGCGCCGGGTCCATGCCGCCGGTCATGCTGGCGAAGTGTTCCAAGGTCTGGCTGTCCAGGCTCCGCCTTTTGCGCTGGAGCTTGGCGATGATCTGGTTGACCTGATTCTGAACGTGGACGGGGTCCTCAACGGCCTCCAACCCGTCCAGAAGTTGGGAAAAGGATGCGGTAGGACTGGCGACAACGGGTTTCATGGTGTTGTAGGGCTCCAGGGCCTCGTATACGCCCACCGGGTCATAAATCTCAAAATGGGTCTTATGGATTCGGGGACACAGCCGGGTCGCCCGGCCCAACATTTGCTCGAAGAGTATCCGGGACTTTACCCGGCGCATGAATACCAGCGTCGTGATCTCCGGCACATCGATCCCAGTGGTCAGCAGGTCTACGGTAACGGCAATGCTGGGATACCGCTCATTTTTGAAACGCTTGATGGCATCCCGGACCCGCCTGGGGTCGTGTTCTCCCACGCTTCCAGTAATTTTCATGATGGAGCTGGTGTCCACGCCTCTGGCGCCGTAGATTTCCTTTAGGATGGTCACGATCATGTCCGCGTGGGCGTCGTTTACCGCGAAAATCAGGGTCTTCCCGTGTTCCTCCACGTTTTCCGGGTCGATGTCCCGGGCAATCTCCTCCAGAACGGCGCGGTTGAAATTCTCGTTGACCACCTTGCGGTTGAAGTCCTCCACCTCGAAATCCAGCTCGTCCGCCAGCAGCTCGCTGTTGGTGAGCTCTCCGGTTACGGGGTCAAGGGTTGTCACCATGTCGCCGCTCTTGTAGTGAATGCCCTCGTCCCGCAGGTGTGTGTGGAGCTCGTGGGGCGCGTCGTGGTCCACCAGGTAGCCCTCGATCACAGCCTCCCGGTAGGTATACTGAAAAACGGGGCGGCCAAAGATTTCCGTCGTCTGGAGGGCGGGCGTGGCGGTCAGGGCGATTTTTACCGCGTCAAAATATTCGATCACGCTGCGGTACTTGCTCTGATAGTCACGCTGGTCGCGGTAGAGAGCTTCCGCGTCGCTCATCTCCTTATCCAGGAGGTAGCCCCGGTGAGCCTCATCCACGATAATGAGGTCGTAGTCCGTGACGGCAGGCTTGGTCTCTCCATCGTTGTAGAGAACGCGCTTGACCATGCCCTGCACCGTGGCAATCTGAACGCGGGTTTCCCGGTCGATGGCCTTATCATTGAGGCCCTTGATATTGTAGATCTTATCCAGGGTCATCAGCTCCGCCAGCTTGACCTCTTTGAATACGTCCTGAGCCTGTTCTCCCAGAGCCGTCCGGTCCACCAGGAACAAAATACGCCGGAAGCGTTTTGTCTCCAAAAAGCGGTAGATCAGGCCCAACACGGTCCTCGTTTTGCCTGTACCGGTAGCCATGGCCAGCAACGCGGTGCGCTTACCCTCTATGATGGCTTGCTCTGCTGCCTGAATGGCCCGCAGCTGGTACGCTCGGAGGTTCAGTCCGTCTTTGTCCCGCAGCAGGTCGTAAGGCATGGCCTGCAAGGCCCAGTTGCCCGCGTCAATATCCTTTTCCAGCAGCTCCCTCAGTCCATCCGGACTGATCCAGCCCCGCAGGGCCTTGGGCGCATTGGCCGGATTTCGTAAATCCAGAAACCAGATGCCGGATTTGGTCCGGTACTGCTCCAGATAGGGACGGCCATTGGTGGCAAAGGTAAACGGGACCTTGTATTCACCCCAGGCCCCGATTTGATAGGACTTGTCCTCGTTCCGGATACAGCGGGGGTAGTCCCGGCCCTGGTAGTCCAGTACAGAGGGGATGTCCTTGTGTTCCGCCTTCGCCTCAATGACCGCTGCCAACTGCAATCCGATGAACAGCGCGTAATCCACCCGCCCCCGATTTCCTGCGGCGGAGTCCGTGGGCCACTCGGCAATAGCGAGGTTCCGTCCCTTGACGGGACGCGCGCCGTTGGTATAACACAGGTTTTCCGTGTCCGCCTCCCATTCAACCTGCCGGAGCTGCTGGTCAATGAGATAGCGGGTTTCGCGTTCCGATCTCTGACGTTGGCTGGCGGCTTTTCCGGCCTGCTGGCGGCGGGTTCCGATTGCAACCGTCTGTGCGGCCAGCGCGGCTTGTTCCGCTTCGGCTACCAGCCGCTGTTCCTCGGCTTTCTGCGCGGTTTTATTGGCCGGTACGGTGAGCGGCTGCTCCTGCGGCATCACAAACGGCTGATTCTGGTAGTTCCAGTCGCCATAGGTCTGCATGAACCACTCGCACAGGCCATGCGCCATTTGCAGCAGTACCTTACCCTCCGATACAGATTCATGGTTCTCATGGACGGCCCGATTGCGGGCTTTCCGCAGCGCATGGAGAATATCCACCAGGTCCTGCGTCAGCAGTCCCTCCCGCGCAAGGACATTGATGCGTTCCACCGCGGAGTTTTCTTTCGGCGGCGTGATCCTGTCGTAAGTAAACATCAGGTTGACAATAGTCTCCCCAATCATACCGGTCTTCATCAGACAGGAGTTTGAGTCGGAGTAGAGATATGTTTCCGCATTTCGCCCAAATTGGGCCAATACTGGGAAATCCGTTTCCAAAAAGGCAAAATTGCTTTCCATCTGTCTCCCCCCTCCACTTACGTTTTGCATGATTTACAGTATATCCTATTTTCTCCCATAATTCAACAATGAACCTGTGGAGTTGTGAAATTCTGGAGGTTCCGCATACCTTCGTCTTTTTATTCATACATTTCCCCTGTCACAGTGGAAGGCTAGGACCTTTTTTGTAGGTTGTATTTCTCCTAAAAACGGTGTATAATAGACCTGCAAGGAGGAGTGCATCATGAATATTAACACCGACAGTATGGTCTCCATCACCGAGGCCAATCAGAACTTTTCCCGTGTGGCACGTCTGGTAGACAAAACCGGTTCCGCCGTCATTCTCAAGAATAATGTTCCCCGCTATCTGGTGATAGACTTCCGCCAGGCAGAACAGGAACGTCAGGCCCCTGATGAGGATGTGAGGGCAATCTCCCGCCGTCTGATCCTCCAGAACCGCGAAGCATATGGAGAATTGGCAAAATGATACGTTTGAGCGCGAAACAGGTGCGGATGCTCCATAAGGAATTGATTGAAGAAACTGGCGGTTTGCACGGTGTGCGGGATGAAGGCCTTCTGGATTCTGCGCTCAGTCTGCCATTTTAGACTTTTGACGGCCAGGCGCTTTATCCGTCTGTACAGCAGAAGGCTGCGCGATTGTGCTTTTCGCTTGTCAGAAATCACCCATTTGTGGATGGAAACAAGCGCATTGGCGTACATGCTATGCTGGTGTTCCTTGCTCTGAACGGAGTGGAGCTTTCTTACCGGCAGGAAGAGTTGGTTTCTTTAGGACTCTCTCTTGCATCTGGCGTGTTATCCTGTGACGAAGTTTTGCAATGGATCATGCATCATCAGGGATAGCGCCGCCCTTGCCGACCCACACCCTGACCCACTACAGGAAAAACTGTGTAGAAATAACGGAACAGGTAGCACGCAAAAATCAAAAAGTCCGGGCACAAAAGACCCGGACGGATGGGAAAGTGCGTTACCGCAGCCCCTATCGAATATTCACACGCATGAGGCCACTGGTTCGAGTCCAGTAGTCTCCACCAAAAAGAAAGACACGCTTCGGCGTGTCTTTCCTTTTTGGTTCCGCGACGCCGCGCGGCGCTCCACCCCACGAGTGATTGAAATGCTCGGGCGGAGTGAATCCGCCCTGCGCCAAGGTTTTCGCCACCTGTTCCTTTCGGGAATTTGGGCAGGTTTTTGACAGACAGAGCCAAAGAGGAGGCCCTATCGGGCCTCCTCTTTGACTGCGCAGTACGAAATCAGATCTCCAGATAGGAGTCCGCGTACAGATTGTGATTCTTGATGATGTCGCAGCTCTTGATGGTCTCCATCAGGCGCTGGTCGCAGGGGTTCACAATGGCGGAGGTCAGGCCCATGGTCATGGCCATGCCCACCATCGCGGCGTCCATAATGGGACGGATGTGCTTGGGCATACCGTTGGAGTTGTTGCTGAGGCCGCCGGTGGACTTCAGGCCCTCCTCGGAGAAGGCGCGAATGGCGTTGAGCACGTCCATCTGCTTATCCTGCATTCCCTTGATGACCAGGAACAGGGGGTCGAACCACAGGTCGTCACTCTCCATGCCCAGGCTCAGGCCGCGCTCCAGCATGTTGTGGCAGTGGTGCATCCGCTCATCGTTGTCCTTGGCGATACCGTCGGCGGAGCACAGGGCAATGACAATGGCGTCGTTGGCGGCGGCCAGGTCAATGTAGCCAATACGGCTTCCGGCGTCGGCGGAGTTCACGATGGGCTTGCCGTTGGTGCGGTTATACACCTTGATTCCAGCCTCAATGGCGGCCATGTTGGCGGTGTCAAGGGCCAGGGGCACGTTGTTAAAGTTCTGCTGGAGCAGCTGGACCGCCCAGGTCATGAGCTCAGGACCGTTGCTCTCCGCAGGCCCGATGTTCACGTCCAGATAGGTGGCGCCAGCGGCGATCTGCTCGGCGGCACGCTTGAGGATGGGCGCCTCGTCGTAGGTATCCATCGCCTTGCGGATGGCGGGGGAGATGCAGTGGATCCGCTCGCCGATGGTAACGAAGGTCTGGGCGTTGGGGTCGTGCCCCTTGTAGGCCACGGGCTTGTCGTCGATCATATAGGGCCCGGTCACCACGATGGGAGGCGCAGGCATGACCTTCTTGGGCGCGGGAGCGGGCTCGGCGGCGGCCTCTCCGCCAGCGGGTGCGGCGGCGGTCTTGTCCACGTAGCTCTTCTTCCACTCCTCGTCGCGGAGGTACTTCACCAGCTGCACCGCCTCGGTGGTGCCGACGATGACGCTCCACTCGGGCAGCTTATCCTGGATCTCGCCCTTCATGACGGCCACCTTGCCGGGGATGATCAGGGCGCGGTTCTTGATCTTGTTGTTGATGTCGAACTCATCAAAGAACTTCTTGATGGAGGAGCTGGAGAACTTACCGGCGGCCCAGGCGGTCAGCACGGACATGCCGGACGCATCGGTAATCAGCAGGTTCACGGGCATCTTGCTGCGCTCGATCTCGCCGGAGACCAGGAAGTAGGTCAGCGCGAAGTCCACGGTCAGGCAGCAGGGGCTGTTCTCGTCGGCGCCATTGATGGGGTAGATGCCGGGGGTGACCTTCATGGGCTTCTGAGGATCGGTGAAGATGTTCTGACGCAGGCCGTACAGAGGCAGGGCCTTGGCGTAGGTCATCTCGGAGCAGACCACGATGGAGCCGTACTTGCAGGTGAACAGACTCAGCAGAGCGGCCTCCAGGTGGGCGTCGCCGCCGGAAATCGCGGCCACGTTGACGATGGAGGGATAGCCGAAGGTCCGGTCGCCGTCCTTCAGGGCGGCGCGGCGGATCTGGACGGCCTCGGCATAGGCCTCCTTGATGGAGGCGCGGCTGACTTCCAGGATCAGGTTCTTGTTCCCGGCGGCCTCCAGCTTCTCCACCACCTCGTGGAGCTGCTCCAGGCTCTCGCCCTGGACGCCCAGCAGCGCCTTGGCGCCCACGGCCACAGCGCTCATGTCGGCATAGTTGTTGATGTTTGCGCCGTTGACGATGATGTCGCAGCCCGCGGCGGCCTCGACACCGGCCTTCATGGCCTCCACGTCGGTGGAGCTGAGGATCATGGGACGGCCCAGGGCCTTGGCCTTGGTCACCAGGGCGGCGAAGTCGGCGGGGGCCTTGTCGCTGCTGTGGGCAACGAACACCATCTCTACGTACATCCGCTCGCTGATACGCTCATAGTCCACAGCGGGGATATTCTTGAGGACCTCGTCCTGCTTGGCCTCGTCCATGCAGTCGCAGACCTGGACGGCGTACAGGGTCTTGCTGACCAGGGTCTTCTCGTGACGGCTGAGGACGGTCTCGCCGCCCAGGGCCAGCTCGCCCACCTTGTAGCTCTTCATCGGGGGCGCGGTGGCCTCGCTCAGCGTGGAGAGGGCCGCCTCGGACATATGGGGGCACTTCTCGATGGGGATCGCGCCGGAGGCCACCTTCATAGCGAACGCCATACAGGTGGGGTTGCCGCAGTCCTTGCAGTTGGTTTTGGGGGTAAGCTTAAAAATGTCAAGACCTTTCAGTGCCATGGTTCGGGCCCTCCTTACATCAAAGCGGCAACCAGCCGCGCAGTGGTCTGAATGGAAGCCGGGTGCTTGAGGATGACGGCGTCGCTGCCATAGGCCAGGCAGGCGGCGGCGGTCTCAACCTCCATGTCGATGCCGCGCTCCTCGGCGGAGCCCCAGCCGGGGTTCTCGCTCTCGGGTGCGGTGGACTCCTTCACGCCCCAGGTCTCGGTGCCCACAGGGGTGATGATGGGCATCTGGAGGGTGTTGTCGTTCTGGCTCAGGGCGGCGGCCTTGACGCGCTCGAGGGTGGAGACCACGTACTCGAAGCCGTACCCGGCGGCGGCGGAGCCGATGTTCATAGCGACATTCTTCCCGTCCACGCCCATCTGGGTGATGAGGACGTTGAGCTGCTTGGCCAGGTTGATGTCCACGGCGGACTCGGCGCCCACCTTCTGGCCGTAGGCCATACCGGCACCGGCGGCCACGCCCTTGTAGTTCTCCTCCTTGGCGGAGAGGACCAGGATGTTTTTGCCCTGGAGGGCCTCGGAGACCTTGCTGAAGAGGTCCGCGTCCTTCTCGGCGTTCTTGCACCCGGCCACGACAATGGGCTTATCGACCACCTCGGCCACGGCCTTGGCGTCGGCCACGCAGTCCTCAATGGACTTGTTGGCCCCGTTGGGGTCAGCCAGGTCGAAGCGGATGCAGACGAAGTCCACGTCGGGGAGCTCTGCGGCCTTCTTGGCCCGGGCGGCCAGGGTCTCACAGCCAGCGTAGAATTCCTTCAGGCCCTCGGAGGGCTGTTCGGGGTCGTCGGACACGTCGATGCCGATCTTGGGGCGATTGGCGATAGGCGCATCGAAGGAGTAGAGGTTGAAGACGTTCTGGCCGCCGAGGACGGTGGCCTTGTCTCCAGTACCCAGCGTCAGTTCGTTAATTTTGGCGCTGAATACCTGGGGCTTTTTTGCAAAAGGCATAGGTTTTTGTCTCCCTTCATTAAATTATCGGCTCATTTTATCTTCGCGCGCTCCGCGCGCGAATGGGAATTGTTTCTTATCTCAGCCCGGGACCTACGCGGCCCCGGACTCCGCGCCTACTTTTGCCGCGCGGCAAAAGTAGGCAAAAACGCGCTTAAACCTACGGTTTAAGAATCCCTTGGGGCATCGCGCGAAGCGCGATACCTCATTACGGGGGTATTTGTTTTTTGCGCCCGAGGCACAGATTTCCGGTCTAAACTTATTGCCGTCCGCTTACAGGTCTCCAGCGTCTATTTTAGCGTGGTCATCGGTAACCCCTACCGTCTAGGACCGGGCAAACTCCTCGGGGTGCAAAACTATAGATTTCTCCGTTGTACCGCACTTCTGGCGATGGCTGTAAGCCAATTTGAGAAGCGGCGCCGCAGTAAGCACTTCCGAAAGGACCGTGGGTAGCCGCAGAAGTGTGGCGCACCAACGAAGGTACTAAAACAGAACTAAACCAGGTACGTCGGAGGGAAAATAAACAAACCCATTGGGGGATTCTCAAGGGCGGCGTAGCCCCCTTGAGGGTGCTTTTGGTTCTTTTCGCACAAGCGAAAAGAACGCCCTGCCCCGGCAGGGGCGAATCTAAAACAAGATTAAGCCGGTGCCGCCGCGCAGCGGCGGCTTACAGTGCCAGCCCGTCGAAGATTTTACGGACCGCCTGTTTAACCGGGCTGTCACCGGGCACGGTGACAGAGGGCTTCCCCTCCGCATCGTACTCATAGACCGTGTCATCATGTGGGACGACGCCAATGAGCTTCATCCCATACTTGTCGATCTCCTCCCGGACGCCGGGGTTCAGCTCCCCCTTGGGAGCGCGGTTGATAATCAACCCAACCTCCTTGGCCCCCAGCTTCAGATCTACGATCATCTCACTGAGCCGTCCGGCCGCCTGGACCCCCCGCCGGGAACAGTCACTGACCAAAAGGATCGTATCCACCTGGGGCAGCACGCCCCGGCTCAGGTGCTCCAGACCCGCCTCATTGTCCACCACAATATACCGGTAGTTCTTGGCGTACTTGGCCACCTGAGAGGTCAAAAGACCGTTGACAAAGCAGTAACAACCCTTCCCCTGGGTGCGGCCCATGACCAGCAGGTCATAGTCGTCCGCCTCCGTCAGAGCGTCGGAAAAACGCATCTCCGCGTAGTCCGCCTTGGTCATCCCCGTGGGGATCACCTGCTCGGCGGCCATCTCCGACCGGGCAATGTCCTCCCGGATGTCCCCCAGCGTCTCCTCCACCTCTACCCCCAGCACCTCGTTGAGGTTGGAGTTGGCGTCGGCGTCTACCGCCAGGACCGGGCCTTGCTTCTTCTCGCACAGATACTCAATGAGCATCCCGCAGATGGTGGTCTTGCCTACGCCGCCCTTACCGGCCAGCGCAATGGTTTGGGCCATAGCTGCATCTCTCCTTTTGTTCATTTGGAAATCGAGAAAAGCTCGCCGCCAGTGCGGCGTCTTTTTCCTTGCTTAGAGGTCCACGATACCGGATTCCTTGACGATCCGGGCCACGTCGTCGTACTTGTTGAGCGCATACAGGTGGATGCCGTCGATGCCGCAGGCGCGGTACTCGTCGATCTGGTTGATGGTGTAGGCAATGCCCGCCTCCTTGAAGCTGGCCTTCTTGCCCTCGATGTCCGCGTCGAAGCAGGCGTTGTTGCCCTTGGCGTCGGTGAGACCCACGGAGAAGGGGTTGGGGAAGATCCAGTTCTTGGAGATGATCTCGCACAGCTCACGGGGCATGACGCAGCCGTTGCGGCTGAGGGCCATGTTGATGGTGGCAGCCTGGTCCAGGATGGGCATGATACCCACGTCCACGGGCATCCAGATACCGGCGGCGCGGATGGCCTCCAGCCAGTATTTGAACTGATCCATATCCCAGCACAGCTGGGTCATGATGTAGTCCGCGCCCTCGTCCTGCTTCTGCTTGAGGAAACCGATGTCGGCCTCCAGACTGCGGCAGGCGATGTGGCCCTCGGGGGAACCGGCCACGGCGATGGTGAACTTGTCGCCGAACTCCTTGCGCACGAACTTCACCAGCTCCGTGGCGTAGTGCAGGTCGCCGCCGGTGCCCTTCCAGCCGAAGGGCAGGTCGCCGCGGAGGGCCAGCATGTGGTTGATGCCGTGGCTGAGGTAGTTCTCCAGCTGCTCCTTGATGCCCTCGCGGGTATTGCCGATGCAGGTGAAGTGGGTGACGGGAGTGCACTTGCCGTCCTTCTGGATCTTGTCGAGAACCTCCAGGTTCTTGCCCACGTTGGTGCCGCCCGCACCGTAGGTGCAGGAGATGTAGTCGGGGTTCAGGGTGTACAGCTGCTCCAGCACGCCGCCCTCACCGCACAGCTTCTCCATGCCCACGTCCGTCTTGGGGGGGAACACTTCAAAGGAAAACGCTGCTCTCTCTTCAAAAATGTCGGCTACGCTCATGATAATCATTCCTCCATAGGTAAATTTATTTTTCAGCGGCACCGCCGCTATGGGTTACCTTATCAACCCTTCAGATCATCCTCCAGGTCCTTCATAAGCCTAGAAATTTCAGCTATGACTTCCTCTCTGCTCTCCTTGCTTACAGCCGTTTCCAAGGTGCGCAGCAACTGCCTGAGATAGCTTTTGAACTGTAAATCTGTCATTCCCACGCCAGTCACATCCTTTCCTCAGATCGGTGTAAACGAATACCTCTTCAGCAGACCGGCGGTATTGGTGTGGTACACCACCGCGCCGTCGGCCAGGTCCTCCCGCTCGATCTCCGCGCGGGGCTCCAGGGCGCGGATGTAGGCGTCCGTATCCTCCACGGACACCTCCTGGAAGTCCACGTCCCGCATCTGGTTGTTGCTGCACTGGTTGAAAATCTCGCAGCAGAGCTCGTACTCTCTCATCATATTATACTATCCTCAATTAGAATCCCATTCCGTTACCGTGCGGAAATCCTGGAAACGCAGAGACCATAGAGCGCGCTAAAGTTCTTTTTGGATACTTTTTCTTTCAAGAAAAAGTATCACTCCGCCGCGATGATGACGCTGCCCGCCGTCAGGTCGGCGCTGACCAGACGGCCGGTGATGGTCGTCTTTTCCCCCATCACGTCCTCAAAGATCAGCTTGTCGCCGTCCACGCTGATGTTGGCTACGAACTTGCAAAGGATGTTGTCCTCCTGCTTCTCGTTTCGGTAGATCGTAGAAAGGCACATGGAAATCTCCTCCTTTTTGCGGACTGCAATCCTACTTTTTCTTCAGCTCCTCCAGGGCGGCGGACAGATAGCCGTTGGCCTGGTCGAAGGACTCCACCGCATGGAGCAGCTGATGCTGTGCCTCGCCGCCCAGCTCTGCGGCCATATCCCCCAGCTCCTTGGCGTGGTGGATGTTGTGCTCCAGCATATATTGCAGCACCGCGACGGTCTGGGCCCCGCCGTGCTCGTGGTGGTGCTCCCCCTCGTGGGTGTGCTGGTGGGTGTGGGTGTAGGTCTGCCCGTTTTCATCGGTATGGGTGTGCTCGTGGACGTGCTCGCCGTGGGGATGGGGGTGGTCGTGATCAAAATGTCCCATGATGGATTCGCCTCCGTCGTCATATTGACACAATTTTAACTAAATACACTATACCGCAAATTTTCTCCGTTTGCAAGGAGTAGAAGCAGAATATTTGACGAAAAATTTTTGGAATCTTTGTGAAATCAGACAGATTAAAAAAAGCGGCGGAAAAATGCTGGACATCCCGGGGAAGGAGTGGTATAATAGCCACAATCAGTCGGGAAACTGCGGGCGAAGTTTTATCAAAAGTGCCCAAAGTAACCGGCTATTTGTGTGAGGAGGTATTTTTGTGGTTAGTTTTCTGATCTGTCTCGCGCTCCTGATAGGAGGGTATTTCGTCTACGGCAAGGTAGTAGAGAACACCTTCTCCCCGGATGACCGCGAGACCCCCGCCGTCAAGATCAACGATGGTGTGGACTACGTGGTGCTTCCCCAGTGGAAGCTGTTTTTGGTGCAGCTGCTGAATATTGCGGGCCTGGGCCCCATCTTCGGCGCGCTCCAGGGCGCCCTCTGGGGCCCCATCGTCTTTCTGTGGATCACCTTCGGCACCCTGCTGGCTGGCGGCGTCCACGACTTCTTCTCCGGCATGATGAGCGAGCGCAATAACGGCGAGTCCATCTCCGAGATCGCTGGCATCTACCTGGGCAGCGCCATGAAGAACGTCATGCGCGTATTCAGCGTGGTGCTCCTGGTCATGGTGGGCACGGTGTTTGCCGTGGGTCCCGCGGGCCTGATCGTCAAGCTGTTCCAGGAGAGCGGCGCCACGGGCATTGTGGCCACCACGCTGTTCTGGCTCATCATTATCTTGATCTATTACTTCGTCGCCACCTTCCTCTCCATTGACAAGATCATCGGCAAGGTGTACCCCGTGTTCGGCATCTGCCTGATCGTCATGGCGGTGGGCGTGGCCATCGGCATCTTCATCAATCCCGACTACACCATCCCCGAGATCTGGAGCAACTTCCGGAGCATGCACCCCGCCAGTACGCCGGTGTGGTCCTTCATGTTCATCACGGTGGCCTGCGGCGCCATCTCCGGCTTCCACGCCACCCAGTCCCCCCTCATGGCCCGCTGCATGAAGAGCGAGCGCCAGGGCCACTTCGTGTTCTACGGCGCCATGGTCTGCGAGGGTGTCATCGCCCTCATCTGGGCCGCTGCGGGCTGCTCCCTGTATGAGGTCACCGGCGGGCTCAACACCGGGCTCCAGGCCATTTTGGCCAACGGCCAGTCCGCCGCCATCTACGACGTGTGCGCCAAGACCATGGGCGGCATCGGCATCGCCCTGGCCATGCTGGGCGTCATCGCCTGCCCCATCACCTCCGGCGACACGGCCTTCCGCTCCGCCCGTCTGGTGCTGGCCGACTGGATCAAGCTGGACCAGGGCAGCTACAAGAACCGCCTGATCCTCTGCGTCCCCGTGCTGGGCGTGGGGGCCTTCCTGGGCATCGGAAACGCCCTGGGCTTCATCGACTACACCATCATCTGGCGCTATTTCAGCTGGACCAACCAGACCCTGGCCATGATCGTACTGTGGGCCGCGTCCATGTACCTCTTCTATGATAAGAAGAACTACTGGATCACCGCCGCCCCCGCCACCTTCATGAGCGCCGTGTCCGCTACATACTTTGTCCTGGCCCCCGAGTGCCTGGGCAAGCTGGTGAACACCTACGTCGACGGCAAGCTGGTGGCCTACAACACCATGGTGGCCTATCCCATCGGCATCGTGGTGGCGGCCCTGTTCCTGGGCATCTTCCTCTACTCCATCAAGAAGAGGAACGTCCGCCCGCAGTATGATACTCTGAGAAAGTAAGCGATCCGGCGGCGGAGGGGCGGCTTTTCCGTCCCTCCGCCGTTCTTCCCAGGAGGCATCCATGATCTTCAAACCGAGACAACTGAGCCTGGCGGGCCTGGACGGCGAGGCCCTGGCGGCGGACAAAAAGCGCTGCAAGCGCTTCGGCCCCTGCGGCGTGGGGGAAAAGGCCCTGTACCTCAACAGTTTTTACATCGACCGCTGCTTTTATGTGGCCCTCTCCTCCGTGCGCCGGATTTTCAAGCGCGTGGCCATGAGCAAGGGCGGCTTTACGGGGAAGGGCATGTTTGCCTCCATTCCCTATCTGGTGGTGGAGTACGACGACGGGAAGCGGAAGCAGTGCAACTTCAAGCGGGAGGAGGACGTGGACCGCCTGCTGGAGTACATGGCCCGAATTTGCCCGGACATCCCCCGGCTCAGCGAGGAGGGGGAGCGCCGCCTGGCGGAGAAGGCCGCCCGGGAGGCGGCGCGGTATCTCAAGGAGCTGACGCCCCAGGCCCAGCGGACGTGGGACGAGCTGGAGCAGGCCAAGGCGAAGCTGTCCCAGGACCCCGCCCGCTCCCGCCGCCTGGCCCGGGCTGCCCGGACCAAACGCAACAGTGACCGCAGCAACCCCGCCTATAAGTGGGTGGCCCTGACCATCGTGATCCTGGGGGCGGCGGCGCTGGTATACGGCGTGTGGACCTGGCTGCACCAAAACGGCACGGGGGTGTATTTCCTCCTGTTCGGGATGGCGGCGATCTTCTTCTTCTCAGGGGCCAACGTGCTGCCTACGGCGAAAAACAACCGGAAGGCCGTCGCCCGGGAGTGGGAGGAGGCCAAGGCGTCCATGCGGGAGCTGGCGGGAGAGGCGTTTCCGGTCCCCTACTGGTACGCCCATCCCGTGGTGCTGGAGCGGATGGTCCGCATCGTCCGGGAGGGCCGGGCCCAGACCGCCGGGGAGGCGCTGGAGGTCCTGAAAGCGGACCTGAAGGCCCTCAATTCCTCCGTCCAGGTGGAGCAGGAGGAGTACGACGAGGTGGTCTGCATCAAGCCTATTTTTTTATTGCAGGAGTACAAGTAAGCAAACGCCCGGAGGCAAAAGCCTCCGGGCGTCTTCTATTTCCGGATAATCTCCAGCGGGTGGTCCTCCCAGTCGCCGTAGAGGGAGAAGCTGTCCTCCAGTCCCTCGGTGACAGCAGCCGTCCCGTCCTCCCCCAGAAGGATGAAGTCAAAATCCTGGTGCGCCCGCCAGTACGCCTCCGCCCGCTCCCGGCCCATGACAAACAGGGCGGTGGACAGGGCGTCCGCCTGGATCCCCCGGTCGGCCACGATGGTGACGGAGGCCAGTCCGTTTTCCACCGGACGCCCCGTGGCGGGGTCCATGATGTGGCAGTAGATTTGTCCGTCCTGCGCAAAGTACCGCTGGTATCCGCCGGAGGTGACCACCGCCTTGCCCACGATTTCCAGCGCCCCGGCGTATCCCCCCTCCGGGGCCTGCACCGCCACCCGCCAGGGAGAGCCGTCCGGCTTCGTGCCCAGGGCCTGCACATTGCCCCCCAGCTCCACGATGGAGTAGAGCATCCCCGTGGATCGGAACAGGTCCATGATCCGGTCCCCGGCGTATCCCTTGGCCACCGCCCCCAGGTCCAATTCCATGCCCGCCGGGAGAGCGAGGGTATTTCCGTCCAGAGCGACCCGGGTATAGCCCACGTTTTCCAGCAGGGCGGACAACTCCGCCTCCTCCGGCACCCGGTACTCCCCCGTGGTGAAGCCCCAGGCCCGGACCAGCGGGTAGACGGTCACGTCCAGTGCGCCCTCCGTCTCTTCGCACAGCGCCAGCGCCTCCTCCAGCAGCTGCCGGGTGTCATCCGAGAGGGCGGCAGGCGCTCCGCCGCTGTGGTTGGCCGTATAGATTTCGCTGTCCTCATCGGTCACGGACAGCAGGCCCTCCAGCTCCTGGAGTAGCTCGGCGGCCTGTCGGAGACGCCTCTGCGCCACGTCGCCGGGCTGATTGTAGATGGTCATGGTCATGAAGGTGTCCATGGCCGTCAGCTCATAGCGGATGGGGTTGTCCCCCGGCGCTTCGCAGGTTTCGCGGCCATGAGGCCGGCATCCGGCCAGCAGCGGTAGCATCAGTAGAGCAATCAGAAAACGAGCCCGTTTCATACGCAGTTGTCCTCCTCTAACCCATTTCCCATTATACCTGTTTTTTCCCCAAGTGCAAGAAAGTTCTTGACAAATCCGGAAAATGGACTACACTGGGACAGGTGTGTGCCATAGCACATACACAGATTGATAAAAGCTGGTACATAGAAATGGAAAAACTGAAAGCGTTTCTCAAGCGCAAAAACATTGTGCTCTCCGCCAGACGGTACGGCATCGATGCGCTGGGCGCCATGGCCCAGGGCCTGTTCTGCTCCCTGCTCATCGGGACCATCGTCAAGACGTTGGGCGAACAGATCGGACTTCCCTTCCTGGTGGACGTGGGGAGCTACGCCTCGGCCATGAGCGGGGCGGCCATGGCGGTGGCCATTGGCTTTGCCCTCCAGGCGCCGCCCCTGGTGCTGTTCTCCCTGGCCACGGTGGGCTACGCCGCCAACGCCCTGGGCAGCACCACCCTCATCCCGGACCAGCCCGGCGCAGGCGGGCCGCTGGCGGTGCTGTTCATCGCCATCATCGCCGCCGAGTGCGGCAAGGCCATCTCCAAGGAGACCCGGGTGGACATCCTGATCACGCCCTTGGTGACCATCCTGGTGGGCGTAGGGCTCTCCGCCTGGTGGGCCCCGGCCATCGGCACTGCCGCCACGGCGGTGGGCAATCTCATCATGTGGGCCACCGACCTCCAGCCCTTCCTGATGGGGATTGTGGTCAGCGTGGTCATCGGCGTAGCCCTGACACTCCCCATCTCCTCGGCGGCCATCTGTGCGGCCTTCGGCCTCACCGGACTGGCAGGCGGCGCGGCGGTGGCAGGATGCTGTGCCAACATGGTGGGCTTCGCGGTGCTGTCCTTCCGTGAGAACCGGTGGGGCGGCCTGGTGAGCCAGGGGTTGGGCACCTCCATGCTACAGATGGGCAACATCGTAAAAAATCCTCGGATCTGGCTGCCTGCTATCCTGACCTCTGCGGTCACGGGGCCCATTTCCACCTGTGTGTTCAAGCTGGAGATGAATGGTCCGCCGGTATCCTCCGGCATGGGGACCTGCGGGCTGGTAGGACAGATTGGCGTGTGGACGGGGTGGATTGCCCCCAGCGAGCGGGCGGTGGCCAACGGTGCGATGGCCATCGCACCGGGGGCCTTTGAGTGGATTGGGTTGATTCTGATTTCCTTTGTTCTCCCGGCGGTATTGGCCTGGGGGTTTGGAGTTTTCTTCCGGAGGATTGGATGGATCAAAGAGGGGGATCTGACCCTGGCGGACTAATTGGGACGGCCCGGAGGCGTGCGCCTCCGGGCCTCTTCTTTGCGGCCCTGCGGGCCGCTCCGCTTTTTTATCTGCCGCCCTGCGGGCGGCGACCGCTTTTTTTCTTTTCGCTAGATTCGCGCCTCGTCGGCGCGGAGGCGTTCTTTTCCCTTGCAGGAAAAGAACCAAAAGTGCCCTCAAGGGGGCTACGCCGCCCTTGAGAATCCCCCAAATGGCGGGGGTATTTTCTTCGCTACGACCTTTAGATTTCCAGTCTATCTTCAGTGCCGTGGGCCGATGCCGGTGCTTACTTCTGCGCACGGTTCTAACGATGGTACT
>CAJUPS010000055.1 GCA_910588045.1 uncultured Oscillospiraceae bacterium
AACAGGTCTTTTCCCAAAACGCCCATGTCTCCGCCTCCAATAGATAATGTAACCCGCATAATAGTGTATTTGATAATATGATACAAAACCTATTGTCGAATGTCAAGAGGGATGTTAAGCTGAATATGTAAATAGAGAATATGCTACAAGAATGCAAAACCAATCTTGCGAACTGCACCTCGACAGCCGAATCTCTACCGTCATTATTGCAATTCTCCTTGGGCGAAGTATCGCCAAGACCTCCACGAAAACGGAGTGAGCGTACCAACAGGGTGAATTGGGAATGAGAGGTTATTCTTTGTGTAGTTTGCAACAAAATTGTGGAAAGGACACCGAAAATGAAAACATCACAATTCAAAGACTACAGCGAACTGCCTCTCTTCCTCAACGCAGAAATCATTGCAAAGGTACTGGGAATATCGCCCGCCAGCAGCTATGAACCAATGCACGAATCGGGCTTCCCAGTTTTGAAAATTGGCAACCGCATGGTCGTCCCGAAGGAAAAATTTATTGCGTGGGTTGAGCAAAACACTGCCGGAGGTAACGCTCCATGAAACAACATAGTCCACCCATTGGCTGGCCTACGCGAAACCTAAAACGGAATCGTTTCTCCATCCCCAACGAAATATGGGCGCACAAACTCCGGCCAATTGAGTTCATGATTTTTTCTTATCTCTGCTACTGCCAAAGTCATAACCAGCTCAGTGATCCCACTTCGGAAATGATTGCAAACAGCGTCCACCTAACCGCAAACACGGTAAAAAAGTACATTGAGTCCCTCATAAGTAAAGGCTTGATCACCAGAGAATGGTCTCTTTCCTCTAGCTTAGAATGCAGCAGTTACAAGAATTTTTTTACGCTCCCAAACGAAATCTTTCTGCTGAAGCTCCCGCCTTCTGCGTTCATGGTCTACGCTTATCTGCTGCTGATTGAGGATCGCAAAACGCCCTCCTGCCATCCCAGCTACAATACCATTACCGCTGAAACTGGCCTGTCCAAAAATACTGCTCTGAAAAGTATCGGCGATCTTCTGGAGACAGGTCTCTGCACCGTAGCGCCCAGCAGCTACTACGATAAGGCCGGAGGAAGGGCAACAATCTCTACACGATTCTCCCAATCCGTTCGGCAGTGGATATTTTCCACCAGCGCCAACTCCGAAAGTTGGAGCTGGACGTAGCCAGATCCAACCTCGCCGCCCAAAGCACCGTGTAAGCCCCTGTGAGCCGATTTGTGGCCCGACCACCACGTCTGACAACACCGACCACCTCCAAAGTCCAAACCGCCGTTGTGATCCCTTTGTGGCGGAATGTGAGAGCAGTAACCCAGCCCCTCCCCCGCCCGGCGATGGCAAAATGGGGGAGGAAAAGGAAAAGCAGGATAAAGGCCAGGCGTCACAAGTGACGCCCGCCCGGTCACATCTGCCCGCAGTGCGGGCAGTTTCCCGGCGCCCACGCCGGGGTCAAAGCGGAGAGAGGAACTGGCACTTAGGGTCAGCAATCCCAATGATGCCAGTGTTTCAAAGAATTTACCGGGGTCAAGCCCCGCGAAAGGAGCACGATGAAAGAAAACAAAGTAAAATTCGCGTTATACCTGCCGCCAGAGAAAAAGGCCGAGCTGGAGCGCCGCTATCGGGAGGAGGGCTGTCGAAGCATCACAGCATTTATCGAAAAGGCAATCGATTTCTACCTGGGCTACCTTGATACCAACAGCGCCGGTGCCTTTCTCCCCAAGGAAGTGTCGACTGCCATCGATGGTCGCTTGGGGATGTTCGAGGACCGGGTGGCCAAGCTCCTTTACAAGCTGACAGTAGAGATAGATATGGGCATGTCTGCTGTCATTGACTGCACTGATCTGGATACCGACTACCTGCGAAAGCTTCGTGCGAACAGCATCCGGAACGTGAAAGCCACCAACGGACTGCTGACCTTCGAGCAGAAGGTCAGGGACTATGAAGATGACACAGAGGATGATGACCAATGGCGCGGCTGATCGTCAAGAGTCCTTATATCAGGGGCGGCGGGAAAAGCGGTGGAGGCGGTGGGGCTGGCGGCTACGCCAATTATATCGGTACCCGCGACGGTGTGGAGCTGCTACCTTCCGGCTACATGGGGTACATGGCAGAACGGCCCCGCTCCCACGGTCTCTTCGGCGATGAGGACCACGTAGACCTGAACGCCGCCATGCGGGAACTGAACGAGTACCCCGGCAACATCTGGACACACATCATTTCCCTCAAGCGTGAGGATGCCGAGCGCCTGGGCTACGACCACGCCGCCCAGTGGCGCAACCTCCTCCGCTCCCACCGCAATGAAATCGCGGAGGCCATGCATATCCCGCCCAGCGACTTCCGCTGGTACGCCGCCTTCCACGACGAGGGCAAGCATCCCCACGTCCACATGATGGCATGGTCAGCGAAACCAAGACAAGCCTATCTCGCTCAGGACGGTATCCGCCAAATCAAATCCCAGCTCACCAATGACATCTTCCGTCAAGAGATGCTCCACACCTATGAGCAGAAATCTTCCTCCAGGGATGAATTGGTTCGGCAGGCCAGAACGGAAATGAGATCTCTGGCCCGGGAAATGCGTCAGTCCATCGGCAACCATCCGGAAATGGAATCGCTGATGATGACCCTGTCCTCCCAGTTGGAAACGGTGAAAGGCAAAAAGAAATACGGCTACCTCCCCAAGGATGTAAAGAGCACCGTGGATGAGATCGTAAATCAGATGGAGCGGTTCCCTATTGTCGACGACTGCTACCAGGCATGGTGGGAACTCCAGTGCCAAATCGAAGATTTTTATTCGGAGAAGAATCGTCAGCGCCCGTCCCTCTCCGAACAAAAAGAATTTCGCTCTATCAAGAACGCCGTCATTCGAGAGGCTGAAAATATTTGCCTGGGCAAACCGATCTTCGAGGACAAAGATGTTGAGGCAATGGCTGATCAAGGCGCTACCGATATTTCTTCTCTGCCCTACGATATTTGGAAGCTGTGGATCGTCACTGAAGATGACACCGCCTCCATGACAGAGCGAGATGTTGCAGCAGCGCGACTCATAAAGAAAGCCGAAGCTGGTGACCTCTATGCCCAGTATCTCACCGGCAAGCTTTATCAGGATGGTCCTGTCCTGATCCCGGATAGTGTGGAAGCCCTCTACTGGTTCGAGCAAGCGGCGAGGCAAGGCCATCCGGCAGCACAGTACGAAGCAGGAAAACTCCTTCTCTCCCCTGATCCAGAAATCCATGCCCCGGCGTTGGGAATCAAATGGCTAGAGGCTGCCACCCAAAGTAAAAATGAATACGCCGCCTACCGACTAGGCAAGGAATATCTCAAGGGAAAGATCGTTGAAAAGAATACCGCTAAGGCGATGGACTACCTCACCCAATCCGCTGAAGCTGGAAACCAGTACGCCCAGTATGCTCTCGCCAAGCTATTTCTGGACGAGCACGACCAGGAGCAGTCCCACTACTGGTTCACTCAGTCCGCCTCCCAGGGCAACAGCCATGCGCAATTTTTCCTGAACCGCTGGGACAACCTGAAACCCACCTCGGTGATGCTGGCTGCCACCCGTCTGCTCCACCACATGAGCCAGATATTCCAGGAGAACACCCCGGCTCCTCCCGTCTTCGGCGGTATCCAGGTTGACAGGAAGCTCATGGCAAAAATTCGTGAGAAGAAAATCGCCGCAGGCCACAAGCCAGATGATCATGAAGAACCGTCCCAAGGTCCAGTGATGAGTATGTGACAGTGCTTCTCGATTGGGATAGCGTTAGGGTATTGTGTGTTGCTACCAAACCAAAGGAGGCAGCAACGCCATGTACGACTACATGCAGGCCCTACAAGAAAAATTTTTCTCGGATGCCGCCTACGCAGAACGGCGGCAGGAGATCGAGGCCATACGCTGTAAGCTGAGCCATACACTGGACAAGCAACAGCGAAAGCAACTGCTCCAGCTGGTGGATGCAGGATCACAACTCCGAGAGGATATGACCCTGGACAGTTTCATTGCCGGCTTCCGGCTGGCCTACGGGATCGGTAGCGAACTCGGAAAAGACAACTGGTATTCCTACACAAAAGATGTGGAGCAGCGACTCCGTGAAGCGGAGAGGATGGAAGGAGATGATGAACATGGGCAAACGTAGACCATCCGGCGATGGCATGGTGCGTAAGCGGGAGGATGGCCGCTGGGAAGGCCGCATCGTGATAGGCCATAAGGCCAACGGCGACTCCATCTTCCGCTACATCTACGCTGATACTCAAAAAGAACTAACTGCCAAGCTCCGTCAAAATATAAACCTTTATCAAGGAATAGACCTGACGGAGCAAAACAGAATGACCCTCTCGGAGTGGCTGGATCAATGGCTGGAGCAGATGGCGATCACTCTCCGCCCCAGCACTCTGGAACACTACCGGAAGGACCTCACAAATCATGTGACCTCTTACTTGGGGGCAAAATTGCTCACCCAGGTGACGGCAGCGGATCTGAGAAAGCTCTATGACACCCTGAAACGGAATGGTAGAATGAACTGCCGCCCTGGTCAAAGCCGTGGACTCTCCAGCAATACCGTTCACGGCATCCATACCACTCTTCACCATGCTCTCAAGGCTGCCAAAGCTCAAGAACTGATTCCCATCAATCCCGCTGATGAGGTAGATCCGCCCAAGGTGATCCACCAGCCTATGAAAATTCTGAACGAAAAACAACTGGATGCTTTCATGGATGTGATCCGGCAAGATGCGATCTGGTGTGATTTCTTCTATACTGAGCTGACCACCGGCCTGCGTCGGGGTGAGATCTGCGCCCTCATGTGGTCAGACTTTGATAGCCGCAGCGGCATCCTGAAAATAAACCGCACCCTTCATCGAGAAAAGGGCGGCAGACTGGTGGCCGGGGATACCAAGACCTACGCTGGTACAAGGAAAATCGTCCTGCCTCCTTCCACGGTTCAATTACTCCAACAGAGGAAACGAAAGTCGTTCTCTCCATGGATCTTCCACGATCCGCTTCGCCCAGAAGCCCCGGTAAATCCCGATAGTGCATACCGCCAGCTCAAGAAACTTCTAGCAGAAGCAGAATTACCCAACATTCGCTTCCACGACCTACGTCACACATTTTCGACCCATGCACTGGCCTCCGGTGTAGATGCCAAGACCCTGGCCGGAATCCTCGGTCACACCAAGGCATCCTTCACGCTGGACACTTACACTCACACCACTGGCGAAATGCAAAAACGCGCCGCCGGTATTGTGAGCGGCTTCTTAACAGATTACCTTGGAGAGGAGATGGCACCATGGCAAAACGCAGAAAGCGCGGAGACGGCAGCATCCACCTGAGAGCGGATGGCCGGTGGGAGGGTCGGGTAGTTATCGGCTACGATGACAAGGGTCTGCCTGTCACAAAAAATGTCCTCGCAAAAACCAAATCAGAGTGTGTGTCCAAACTCAACACTCTGAAAGACAGCATCACGACCCACACACCCAATCAGCCCAAGCCCGGAATCCTGCTGGGTGATTGGCTGAATCTCTGGTATCAGAGTTATAAGAAATCCAGCCTCCGTCCTAATACACAGATGTCTTACGAACGGCGCATCTATCAGCACATCATCCCTGCGCTGGGAAATATTCAAATGGATAAACTGACCACTAACGATCTCCAGCAATTCTACATTGATCTGAAGCAAAACGGCAGGCTCATCCGCACTGACATCTACGGAGAAGGTCTCTCTGACCAGACCGTCCGGGGTGTTCACACAACCCTCCACACCGCGCTGGACAAAGCCATCGCTGAAAAGCTCATCTTTCGCAACCCTGCCGATGGATGCCGTCTCCCGTCAACTAAAGCTAGAGAGATGCAGGTGCTGACTCCGGAGGAGATCCAAAGACTGCTGATCCAGGCCAAGGAGGACAGCTACTACGAACTTCTCCTGCTGGAACTCTCCACAGGTTTACGCCGAGGCGAGATCTGCGCCCTCCAATGGCGCGATCTGAATCTCCGCACCGGTGAGCTTCGGGTAGAGCGGCAGGTCCACCGCGCCAAGGAAGGGTTGCTCGTCTCCCAGCCTAAAACCAAGGCTTCCAACCGCAGCATCATCCTCCCCGTCCCGGTTCTGAATGTTCTCAGGGCATACCGGCAGAGTATAGCTTCCCGCTGGATGTTCCCCTCTCCGGTCAACGAGGATTCCCCCAGAGATCCGGCAGCGGTCCGGGCACGGCTGCAAGTCATTCTGGAACGGGCAGAGTGCAAAAAGGTCAGATTTCACGACCTCAGACACACATTTTCTACCGCCGCCCTGGAGCATGGGATGGACATCAAGACGCTCTCCACGATCATTGGTCACGTCTCCAGCAGCACCACGCTGAACGTCTACGCCCACGTCACCGACGAAATGCGCCGCACAGCGGCGATGAAAATCGACCAGGGAATTGGCAAGGCTGAAGCCACAGAAACGCCAACAGCGCCCCGTAAACCCGCCCCCAGCACGTTCCAGGTCCGCAAGGGACAGCGCCGCAAGCCCGGCACAGGGTGTGTCACGCAGATCAACGATCATCTATGGGAAGGCCGATATTCTCCCATCTGGCCGGACGGCAAGAAACACGCTAGAAATATCTATGCCCGTAGCGAGACAGAGTGTGAAACACTGTTGGCGGAAATGATCCTTGAGATGAAGTCTGAGATCGCTACTGCGAAGGAGCAGATAAAGACCGCGCCCAAGGCAAGTTAAAAAATACTTTGTCCACTGAAAAAAATCACTTTGGTGGACAGCTTTTTCTATCTGCGGCTGGTGCTGAACTTTTTCTAAAATGTCTGAAAATTGTGTAAACTGCTTCGTTTGAACGACTTTTCTTCTCCACAAATTTGCAAATACTTTACTGGACTTGTAACACGTCCTCCGATATTGTAGTGTTAGCAGAAACCAAAATATTACTACGAGGAGGAACACTCATGAGCAAAAGAAAAGAAATTGCCCTGGTAGCGGCGGGCATCCTGGCGGGGATCGCCGTCAGCGGACCGGCTACTCAGGCGGCGGCGAGCCTCATGGCCAACGCCAGCAGCCAGCGGTTCTACGTCAACGAGCAGTGCATACCCCTGGAAGCCTATGAGATCAATGGCAACAACTACGTCAAACTCCGAGATATCGGACAAGTGGTGGACTTCGGCATCACCTACGATGCCAAGGCCAACGCCGTCATCATACACCCGGACAGGCCCTATGAAATGGAGGTGGCCGCCCCTGCATCGGCTAACCCCGCCAGCCAGACCTCCATCTCCGCTCTCAGCACCAACCCGGATGGTTCCATCAACGTCCCCCAAGACGGCAGCCGGTACGTTCCCCAGGTAGGCGACGTGATCCGCTGCGACAATGGCACCAACTATGCCATCACGGACGTGAGTCGGTACGACAAGAACTACTTCGCGGACGCCCCTGTCGGCCCCCTGCCGGAGCCCACCTGCGACTGGTCGCAGTTCGATCAGCCGGAGTTGCCCAAAGCCGAGGTCAGGCGGTTCAATGATTCGGACGGTGACTACATTTTCATCCGGAACCTGTATGAAACCCTCCGGATGCTCTACAACCTTTACAACGCTATGGGCGAGGATGAGTGGATCATGCAGAGCGGAACGCCGAGAATGCGGGGAGATGGAACGCCGTGGGTACACATCCATCTGACCTTGCCGAACGAATTGGTCGGCACTCCCTTCTGGCCCTGGCGAGAGGAAGCGATCCCCGAAGCACTGCACTCCTGCCCAGGCGGTGACTACTACCTGGAAGCCTGGGATGTATTCAAAAACGGCAGATTTCTGCGGACAGAATACCATCTGCGCTGATAAAAACAAGCCGTCCACCGGAGGAAAAATCCCTCCGGTGGACGGTTTTTCTCTGTCTGTGGCTGGTTATGTGGTCAGACTCGAACCGCTAAATTTCAAAGCAGCAATAAAGTGCTGGAATGCTAAGAAAATGCGGATATTTCAACATAAATCTCAGCTTTTTATGCCACCATTATGCAGGCATGGACCACCCCGCTCGTCCTTACCAACTGCGGTAATAAATTTTTTATAACCTTTTCCTGCTGTTTATAGTTGTTTCTGCTCCAGCACAATTGCTTTCCGGCACTTTCTGGGAATACACTTTCCGTTGTTTCCACGGCTATCTGTGGCTGGTTATGTGGTCAGGACCACCAGCTTCATACTCTCACCGCGGGAAAATCGGGAGATTTTCCTACGGTGAATTGCACCAGCGTATACAAAGAAAGGGGCAGTCAATATTTTTCCCTTGTACGCAATATTTATTTGATTCAGCACACAATTTCCACCCTGCTCCCACCAGAGCGGTTCTTCCTCACAATAATCTGCCGCTCAATTCGCTCTTTCAGTCCGGCCACATGCGATATGATTCCCACCAACCGTCGTCCCTCGCCAAGCTGGCCGAGAGCCTGCATCGCCTTTTGGAGAGACTCGTCATCCAGGGAGCCAAAACCCTCATCCACGAACATGGTATCCAGCTGCACACCGCCAGCGGAGGACTGGATCTCGTCCGCCAGCCCCAGCGCCAGCGCCAGGGATGCCAGGAAGGACTCGCCGCCGGACAGCGTCTCCACCCCGCGCGTGGTCCCGTTCCAGTGGTCCACCACGTCCAGATCCAGACCAACCTGTCCTCTCAAGCCCCCCTCGGTGCGCCGGAGCAGGTCATACTGCCCGCCGCTCATCACCCGAAGACGCATATTGGCCCGGTACAGGACGCGGGTAAAATAGGTCGTCTGAATATAGGTCTCCAGCCGGAATCGCTCCTGCCCGGTAAGGGCGCCGTTGGCGGTGTCCGACAGTGCCTTGAGCCAGGTGAACCGTCCGCTGCTCTCCTCCAGTTCCGCCAGATGCCCAAGAAGATTTTCCTTCGCGCGCCGGTTCATGGTGAGCCGGGTGTGCAGCGCTCTGCTCTCCTCCTCCAGCTCCCCTTTTCCCTGTACCAACGTCTCCTTGCGACGCTCTGTCTGCTCCAGGTCGATATCCTCCCCGTCCCGGAGCAGGGCCTGATAGGTTCCCAGCTCACTCTGTACCGCCTCCTGCTGCTTTTCCAAATCAAATTTGTAGGCCTTGGCATCTTGAATTTCTTTCTGTAGCACAGCCCCTTTCTCTCGTAGGGCAGTCATTTCTTCCTCCGCCTCCTGCCGGGTGGGGAAGGGGAGGGTTTGGCGCAGTTCTTCCGCTTGGCGGCGTTTTTCCTCCATAGCCGCCCTGCGGCGGGCAATCTCCTTGTCCAACGCAACCAGACGGTCGTTTTCCTCCGCCGATGACCGCTCCTGCTTTGGAATTGCTTTGCCGAGAGCCTTCGCCTGTTCCATACGAGCTTCGGCATCCTTCTCCTGTTTCTTTGCCGCGCGCAGCAGGACCTTCTGCTCCTTTTCTACGGCCGACAGCTCCTCCGTCCCCAGCAGGGCTGCCCGGTACAAGGCTGGCAGCAGGGCCTGGGCCCGCTGGCACAGCTGCTCCTCTCTGGTCTCCAGCTCCTTGTTCAGTTCCCCGGCGGCGCGGCTGGCCTCCGATGCCTGCCGCTGGGATTGCTTAGCGGACTGCTCCGCTTGTTTCCACGCCGTCTCATCGGGAGCCTCCCAGGCCATGGGGGCAGGATGGGGATGCTCCAGAGAGCCGCACACCGGGCAGGGCATCCCCGGGCGGAGATTTTCGGCCAGCACACCCGCCTGGGCATCCAGATAGGCCCGGTTTATTTTTTGCCAGGCATCCTCCTGTTCCTGCGCGATCCTGACTTTTTCCCGATACGCCTCCTGGGCCTTCCAGCAGGAGGCCCGGAGCCGTTCCAGAGCGGAAATATCCTTCTTCAGGTCCTGAAACTGCCCAACGATATGTTCTAGGTTTTCCCGTTCGTGCTTGGCCCGCTCCGCCTCCAACGCTGCACCGTCCAGCTTTTGCAGTTGGTCCTTGTCCTGCGCCAGACGATCCAGCATCCCGGCCAGTGCGGCCCGCCCCTCCTTCAGGTAATCTTCCTCCGACGCGATTTGCTCCTCTAACCCGATGACTTGTCCGGTCAGCTCCTGGAGCTGGCTGTACTGGGGCAGCTTGCTCTCCAGCCGGGCAGCCTGAGCGTCCAGTTGGGGAATCTCATCCTGGTGGGTCAGGGCTGCCGTCAGTGTTTTAGCGGCGGCTTCAATCTCCGGTCCCAGCTGCTGGAGACGTTCCCGCGCCGCGTCCAGTCCCCTTTGGCTTTCTCGCCTCAGTTCGCCCTGCTTTATCTGGGCGATCAGCCTCTCCAGCTCATTATTGATTTCTTTCTGTTTGCGGTCCAACTCAGCTTTGCACAGGCCGTCCTCCTCCAAAAGCCTGTCCAGCAGCGGAATCAGCTCGCCATTGGGAAGCTCTCCCCACCGGGCTTGCTCCACCGCCTCCCGGTGTTCACTGTCCCCGGCGCACTGGACAGCGGCCCCGTCCCGGCGGACAGCCTCTGCTAGAGCATCGCAGTCCCGTTTCAGCTCACTGGCGGCCTCCTTCAGCCGTTCCTGAAGGGTCTGATATAGCCCGGTATCAAAAATCTTCCGGAAAATTTTCACCCGCTCCTCTGTGGACGCTTCCAACAGCTTCCGGAAGTCCCCCTGGGCGATCATGGCCACTTGCGTAAATTGGCCGCAGGTGAGTCCCAGCAGTGTCTCCACCTCGCGGGTAACTTCGGATGCGCCGGTAACCACAGAACCGTCCGGACGGTGGAATTCCCCGTCGGCCTTCTGCCGGGTCACACCGGTCCCTCTCGCCTTGGGCCGGTCGTAATCGGGATTGCGGCGGACGGTATAATCCTGCTCCCGATAGCGGAAGGCCAGCTCCACAAAGGTCGGCGTCTCCGGCTGGGCGTACTTGCTGCGGAACATCTCCGACTTTACGTTTTTCCCGCTGGCCTTGCCAAAAAGAGCAAAAGTGATGGCGTCGAAAATCGTGGTCTTGCCCGCGCCGGTGTCGCCGCAGATCACATACAGCCCCTCCCGGCCCAGCTTGTCCAGATCCAGTTCCACCCGCCCCGCATAGGGACCAAAGGCGGATATGGTCAGTTTTGTCGGTCTCATGCCCGTTCCTCCTGTATCGCCTCCAGCAGCTCCGCTAGGTAATGCCGCTGCTCCTCCGACATCGGCTGATGGTTTTGCTGCTGATAGAAATCTGCAAACAGCTCCAGGGGGTCCCGCTTCACGTCAGCTTCCTCCAACTCCACTGCGCCGCTCCGGGTGCGCAGATTGTCGTAGTCCAGCCTCATCAAGTGGGGATAGATGGGGCGGAGCTGTCCTATTGCATCATAAATATCGTTTTCATCGGTGAGGATCACCCGCACATAGGCGTCCCGATCCACCTGTCCGTAGAACGCCGGGGACCTTACTTGAGCAAAGCTGCCCCGCAGCTCCACCATGTCCCGTTTGGGAGTGAGGGGAACCGCCCGGACATTCAGCGTCCCCTTTTCCCCAAGCTCCGCAATGGTGACGGACTTCTGATGGCGGGCCTCGGAGAAGGAGTATTTCAGCGGCGTGCCGCAGTAACGGATCCGCTCCCCGCCCACGTTCTGCGGGCCGTGGAGATGGCCCAGAGCCACATAGTCAAAGGGGGCGAAGACGGAGGCGTCCACATTGTCTGTCCCGCCCACGCTGATCTCCTCCGACTCACACCGCTCCGCTCCTGTGACAAACTGGTGGGTGACCAGCACGTTGCGCCGGGCCGGGTCCAAGGGCATATGCCGGATGGCGCAGGCTATGGCATCCGTGTAGCTCTCCACTCCCTCCTCCGGAAAGAACCGGCGAAGATGGGCGGGTTTCAGGAAGGACAGCAGCCAGAAGTCTACCGGGCCGCAGGCATCCTCCAGCGTCACCGGCGCCACCTCGCCACGATAGACCGGAGCAATGTGGACCCCCCGCCCCTCCATAAGGCGGTTGGCAAAGGCGAGGCGTTCCGGCGAATCGTGGTTGCCGCTGATCAGCAGCACCGGCAGGGACCGGTCCGCCAGCTTGACCAGGAAGTCATCCAGCAGCGCCACCGTCTCGGCGGAGGGGACGGTCTTGTCGTAGACGTCTCCGGCGATAAGCACTGCGTCCGGCTGCTCCGCGTCGATGATCTCCAGGATACGGTTCAGGATGTACGCCTGATCCTCCAGCATGGGAAAGTCGTTGACCCGCTTCCCCAGATGAAGGTCGGAGAGATGGATCAGTTTCATAGTCGATACCTCCTCAGTACCCGTACCGTCGGGCGCTCTCCTCCGGTCTTTTCTCCCAGTACGCAATGACAATATAATCGGGGGTTCCCTCGCTGTCAGGAATCCCTATCCGCTTCGCGGAACGGGGCAAGCGCCTCACCGCAGCAAGGTCTCCTGTTCAATCGTAACACCATACTCCAGAATCTTACGAATCGCATCATCAAACAACGGATATTCCCTGTTCTCCAGCGCCAGACGCAGCCGGTCCAAATATTTCTTGGAGCGCGGCAGCCCGCTGCGCCAATGGGTCGCAACGGCAGCTCCGTCCATACGGAGGGGCAGCAACCCGGGAAACAGCGCCTGTAAATGGGAAAACATCTGAAATCCTCCCAGGTCGATATCGGCCCAAAAGAATACCTGTGCGTTCTCCGGAAGAGCTTCCGCAATTTTTGCGAACAGCTTGCGCTTTTGGGGGCTGAGAAATCCTCCGTGATAAATTGCAAGCGTACTCAAGTCTGATTCGGACAGTAAAAATTCATCGTAGTTCGTTTTATTTTCCAGGAATATTACCCTGTGAACATCGTTCAAGTTGATGTCTGTGATGGTATCCACTGCTGTGCTGGGTATTGCGATTCCGTAAGGATAGGCCCCGCCTACATTCACCGTTCCAGCGGGTGTAACCAGAGTGATTCGCCCGGAGAGCTCGTACAACTCCGGTCGAGCATAAATGCCAAGAAAGGCCAGTTGATCCCGAACGCCCATTTCTGTGTGTTCGCACGCCTCCGCCAGACCTGCGTGATAGGTTTCGGCAATGTGGAGAAAAATTTCCCGCACCTCCCGCTCAAAGGTCTTGCTGTTTTGAAAACACCTGCCGCTGAATACCCGCATTGTCACCGGCTCACCGCGGAGGGCGTCATACTGCGCCATTGCGATTAAAAGCTTGGGTAAGAGTCCCGCATCCTTTCTGCAAAACTGCGGGATCGCGTATGTGCTCCGCGCCCTCGTGCATACGTCATCCCGCCACGCTGTGATCCAAGGTGTCTCCACATGGGCCAGGGCGTTCTGGACTGCCTCTGCCACTCGCTCTGCCTGTTCCCTGGGATGCACCCTGCCGGTAAGTTGATAGCACCGGCCAACCGCATCCAGGCGGAGGATCACTGCCGAAAGGACCGGCCGGCCTTTAATCCACTCTACGGAAATAAATCCTTCTCGTTCCAGCGCTCTCGCCGCTTGGTTAAATGCATCGCGGACCGCTGCCTCTTGATACCGGTATTCCGGCAGTTCCTTTTTCTCCACCCGCAGCATGACCCGGCGGTTTGAGGTTCCAGGCTTCAGCAGATGTCTGCTCCGCTCGTATTTGTCCAACAGGCGGGAGAGAATTATATATCGTTCCATGGATCGGCTATCTCCTTGCCATAGGTTAGGATGTGCATTTTGTATTTGTCCTTGCTGACCAAGAGAGTCTTGTCCGCCAGCGGCATAATGTCGGGCAGTTTGTCCGGCGGGGTGCAGATGATGGCCTGCAGGCCCATTTTGCGCAACAGCCGGACGCTCTCTACGATGCGGTCGCTATCCATTTTGTTAAACGCCTCGTCAAAAATCACCAGCCGCACCGTATTGCTGGCCAATGCGGACAAATTGTTCACCTGATAGAGCTGCGCAAAAGAAGCTAACACGGCGATATAAAAAGGTGTTTGGGTCTCGCCGCCGGATTTGGTATTCAATGTCTGGGACAGGAGCTGTTTGGAACCATTCTGATCAGTCGTTTCCAAATCAAATTTCAGATAGGTGCGAAAGTCCGTATATCGCTCAATGTTTTGCTGCAGCTCGCTCTGCTTTCTGGCGTTGAGCTGCGTATCATCGGACATGGCAAGGCGGCTGAACAAGTCTTCGATCAGCTTTCCGTACTTCTGCTGAAACGGCAAGGCAAACAAGCCGCCCTCGCCCTCCATCAGTTCCGGAGCCATGATCATGTCGTAATACTCCGCGAAATCCGGATTCCGGTCTGCCCGGAACTGATACCTGTCTGTGCCAAACTGCGCCTGTCTCAATGCCTTGTTCAGACTTTTCACCTGATCTTGTACCTGGTCAATACTGGACTTCAGCTTGGCCAGGAAATCGTTCTGGAACTGCTCCATAGCGCTCTCCCGGGCTGCTTTGATCTTCTCCCGATACCTCGGCAACTCACTCTCCTCCAGCCGCTGCTGCTCCTGCGTGAACTCGCTGTTGTCCATGGCATCAACCCGGAAAGAACAGGGCTGGAACGTACCAACATAGTCCTGCCGCGACTTAAACAGTCGGCTCTGTGCCCCGGTGCGCTCATTCTGGGTTCGTGCCAACTGGTCCCGGAAATTTTTGGCCACAGCGGAGGCTCGCTTCAGCCGGATAAACTCCTGCCGGTAGCGGGGTTTGCCCACCTGTTCCACAAAATTCGCAGTAAATTGTTCACTCAGAACATCCTCTTTTTCTGTCAGATGTCCATACAGTTCGGGCAGCTCCTCGTGTTCCAGCTGGCGGATGCGCTCCGTAAGCCGCGCCTTCTCCTCGGTGTGCTTTGTTTTCTCCCTATCCAGCACATTGATATCTTCTTTCAAGCGTTTGATCTGCCGCCGCTGTTCGTGGAGCCAAATCAGATCCAGCCGAGAAATCTCTTTGTCGATCTGTTCCACCTCCGCCGTAATCTCCGTCCCGCGCTGATAGTCCGCCCGGCGCTGCACCACCGTACTATGCACAAAGAACTGCGTGAAAAGGGCATCCCGACTCTTGTATTTTATCAGCAAGGACGCGGTGGGAGTCCAGGCCGCAATTTCTGCCTCAACTGCCTGCATTTCGGATTCCAGCCTCCCGATCCGCAGCGCTACGGCCTTCCGGCCGATGAACGCATCCTCCATCTGTTCCCTCCGCATTGGACGAGCTACGTAACCCTGATACAACATACCGTCTGCGGTCACCGCCGTCCTGTGCTGGCGCAGCTGGCTCACATGGGCACAGCACACCACCCGGCCCAACAGATAGTCGATATAGGTGCGGGCCAGTTCATTGTCCGTCTCGATCTTTCGGGCCAGGCTGTCGTCCCACGGTTTGATGTTCTCCCGCTCCCGCAGCTTCGCGATATCTACCAGGCCAAAGGAACGGTTGCTGTAATCGCCCTTGATCCCGTTATAGAAATCCAGCGCCCTCTGATATTGCTCCGGATCGATCAGCAGGTAGAACTTCTGTGTATTCAGATAACCCTCCGCCGCATTCCGCCAGCGCTCCTCCCCCTCCGCGATTTCCAGCACATCGGCCAGAATGTCGATTCGAACTTCCCGGCCCGTCTGCCGCTTCAGTTCGGCGGATATACGGTCCTTTAACTGCCGCAGCCCCGTGGGGTAATCCTTGACGTCCCTGCGCAAATCAGCCAGAGCCGCCCGTCGCTGATCTTGTTCGCTGCTTAGATCATGCAGCATCTTCTCAACCTCGTATGCCACGGCCCGAATAGCATCCATGAACCTGGCCGTAACCTCCTGTACCTGCTCGAATACCCTCAACGGCTTTGCAAACACACGGTCGTCACAGCTGACAAAACCGGCGTACGCCCGCTGCACTTCATCAACAACCGTGCAAACCGGCGCCAGAAGCGCCTCTTCCGGCCAATCGGCAACTGCCTGGCACAGGGTAAGCAACATGCCAGCCTCCCGCTTGATTTCCAGCACCGTGGACCGCACTTGCTCCAACAGCCTCTGCTGTTCTTTCAGCCGGGTCTGTTTCTCCGTGTTCAGGCGGTTTTCCTCGTGGTATACGTCGCTTTGGGCGCAGGCGGCAGCCAACTCCTCCTTACGTTGCTGTTTGTCCTCAATCTGCCCTCTGATCTGCCGAAACGCGTTCTCCTCCCGTTCCACTCCGGTCCGGCAGTCCTGTTCCTCAATTTGCTTCTGGGCAATCTTTCCTTCCAGATCCTCCTTCTCGGCCCATAGGACCAGAAAGCTCTGCTGCTCCCAGCGGTCCAGCGCGGACTGCATCTCCCGGTAGAGCCGGGCGATCTCCCGCAGCTTCTCCAATTTTTCCTCTTGCCGCTGGGCCAGCTGCTCATGGCGCTTATAGTCCCGGATATTTTGCTGCATGGCTTCGATGTCCGGCTTGTCCGGAATATCGCAGATGTTTTCTGTGATAAACTTCTGAATATCCACAATGGGCCGGAAGGACACCGCCTTTTTCAACATTCTGCTGACCTGCTCGCTGTGGACATTCCACTTGGCCAGCATATCCGTCCGATATTGCTTCTGGGTGTCGTACCGCTTGGCGCGGGCGCCGTACTGCTGCCGGAGAAATGTGCGCAGGCCAGGGGTATCCATGGCCTCCCGCCCCACCAGGAAGCAGCTGTCCGGAATGGAGCCGTCATAAATAAAGAAACGCTCCTGATTGACCCCGTCGCTGCGGCAGTCAAAGACCACCCCGGTGACGAACCGCATCCCCTCCACCTCGTCCTGAAATTCGCAGACAATGTAGCTGGAAAAATCTTTGCCCCGCCGGGAGCAAGGGGAGTTGCTGTCCATATCGGCCCGCAGATACCCGTTCAAGGTGCGCTGGGATTTCTCATTGGCAGCCTGGTTGAAATTGCGGGCGTTGGTTTCCCCCAGAAGGACGATTTGGAGTGCGTCGATGACCGTGGACTTTCCCGCGCCGTTTTTCCCGGTCAGGAAGTTGACATCTCCCACTTCGATCAGCTCCTTGGAGAAGTAGAGCCAGTTAATCAGCAGGATCTTCTTCAGCTTCTTCACTGTCCTCCTCCTTTCTCAGCACAGATACCACCGCGTCCAGCTTCTCGCTGGATACGGCGGTCAGCACCGTGGGCAGGATTGCAAACCGGCAGCTTCCCTGATTGTACTTCCCCTCCAGCCGCTGGATCACACAGTGGTTGTCCAACAGCGTCAGAGTGCGTTTCACCTCGTCCATGTTGGGTTTGGACGAAAGAATGGCGTAATCCGTCACTACTTTTTCCAGCAGGTCCCGGACGGTACAGATTGCGTCGTGTTCCAGCCCCAGCCGTTCCTGGTTCTCATCGTAGATCTTTCGAATGGCCAGCAGAATCGCCGTCTCTTTTTTGCCTAGATTGCACCGGTTTGCCTCGTCCGTATTGATGACATAGAAGTACCCATTGAACTTATCCCAGCGCAGATCCCAATCCAGAAGGAAAAGATACTCCCGTACCTCCTCATAGTAGGCGGAGAGGAACAGATAATCCGGATTGTTGACCCGGCTCTTGTCCGCCCGGCACAGGGTCTTCACCACATAAGTCCGGCTGAGAAGCTGGTTGCAGACGGATTTGAACTGATCCAACTCCTTTTGTGTTGCCCCATTGATCCAGTCTACGTTCATCGTTTCCCCTCCCTGCGCGTGATCCGGAGCTGGGGAATTGAGTATCCGTTTTCGGAATAACTGCCCTCCAGCTCTGTTACCGTATACTTCCCTCCGGCGTCACTGCCCGCCAGCACTGCCAGCAGACTCATAATGTAGGCCTTGTCGTCCCGCAGCTCCAAATCCTTTGAGCAGCCCTCCCCGGATTCTCCCAGCCAGCGTTCGATGTAAGCGATTACGGCGCTTCGGCCATATTCGGAGTGGAGCAGCAGTTCCGCCTGACGCGCCGCCTCCGGATCCGGAGACGCTTCCTCAATGAGCACGGGCGCCGTCTTGGCCCGTTTTCCGGGACGCTTTCGGTACCAGAGGCTCTTCTCAGAGAGGTAAGACTGCTCATATAGCTGGAATACAGGCTGGATATTCTCCACCAGTTCAGCGGCGCGGTGGTTCCTGGACAACGCCGTCAGCAGGTAGTTGAGGTTCCCCTTCACATTGTGATCCTGATTGGTCAGGTTCTCAATCTTCTGCGTGGTGGCCCGGGTGTACCGACGGACCTGCCGGTCGATCTCATCCAGATAGTCGGTCTGGATGCTGTCATACCGCTCTTTGATCCAGAACATACGGCGCAGCAGGTCACTCCGGCAGGCATCCAGCGTGTCTGCCCGCCTGTCCTGCAAGGCGGCGTTCGCCATAGCGGTAAGCTGGACATCATCCTCCAGCCAGCTGTTCAGGATTGTCTGGATAGGCACCCGGTATTTGGGGACAGAATCTTTGATTTTCAAGGGCCGTATGTATGCCTCTACTACCTTCTGGCCAAAATCGTCAAAGTGGGATGCCAGCACTCTGTTGACTTCCTGGAGATTGATTTGAATCTGAAAAAAATGTTTTACATTGTGATAGACCATTTGCAACAATTTAATCAGCGATTTTGTATTATCATAGGCACTATAGACCGCCGCCATCTTGTCATACACGCTGTCGCCATCACTGGCCACCTTCAGCGTGGAGTAGGTGCCGAACACATAGGAATAGCCCCGCATGGGGCTGTCGCTTCGCAGTTCGTGGAACAGCTCCAAAAGCTGGCTGCTATATCCGGGGACCGTAATGTACTCGTTAAAATCGTCCCCGCGCTCCTTCTCAAACCAACCCTTGTTTCCCAGCTTCCGGATCAAAAACCTGGCCCGCCCAGAGATATCCCGCAGTTCCTCCTCGTCGATGTCCTCACCGTCAAAAGTGGTCTCGGCCAGCTGCTGTTCCAATTTGCTGCGCAGCATGGAATAGAGCGTATCCTCCGGGATCTTCAGCCCGTCCTGATACGCCTCGTAGAGAACGTCGAGGGCATCGGAGTAAATCACCCGGTTGGGAGATGCCAGGACAGAAAAGAGATCGCCGGGGACTGCGTCAAACAATTTCATGATGTTCCCCCACAGGAGTAAATGATGACAGGAATTTTGATTTGGAACGGTGACCGCCCCGATGTTGCGCAGGAAGACGGCACATTGTATGGCGGACTCCACTGCGGAGACTGCTTTCAATATTATGACAATGGATGGATCAACGTCCGGCTGGAATATGCGGATAGGTGGGTATTGGTTCACGGTCAGACATGCCGGGAAGTTGTCTATGGCGCACAGGTCAGAATTTAAGGAAGCTCTGATTAAATCAACGTATACAGATTTGCGCCAGAAATTTTTCCTGGCGAGGAAGGAAACCGCAGGAATCCTGACGGATTTCAAGGTTTTCTGACGAAGTCCAGGGGAAATTTATGGCGTGAAGATGTGTGCGGGGATTTATTCAGAGGTTCCTTAAGCAACGGCGCTGCTAGGTATGATTTCTGTATCAAAATATAAGGATGATTCCTCCCTCGGTACCTACGACTCCAAACATATGTGTCTGTTTCCACATTTGTAGTCCAACCTTTTTTCTATTTTTCTTCTATTTCTGCTGGCAAAAATCTGCTAATAGGCACAGCTTCACCATTAAGAATAAAGTCCCTATTACTAAAAGCTTCAAATAGCTGCACCGTTGCCTGATCAAGCATATCTCGGTTCTGCTCTTGAAGCATGAAATCGATTGTTTTTGTAATGTCTTCAGATGTCAATTCTTTTAGCTTGGTTTGCATTTCAAGCATTCTTTCAGGATTTGTGTCATCACCAGCAATGATGGTATTCGATAGTTCCCTTATTCCTGCGGCGATGTATAATGCCGCAAATTTCATATTGTTCAGAACCTGATTCACTTCCTCCTGAGTATGTATTACGGTATTGCTTTCTTTCTTCTCAGGGGCTGGTGCGACTTCGGTGTTATTCTTCACCGCTATCGCTACCTTCGGCTGTTCGGTCATATCGGCTTTCTTTGTCACCTTTAACTCCCGAACCTTATCAACAAGTTCAGTTCCTTTTGCCTTGGCCACGGGTATAACTTTCTGTGACATCCAGTTTCCGAAAGCGTTGATTCCCGCTTCAGCAGCTCTTGTCAGCAGGACTGTAAGTACATCTGCCACAGCCGGAGCAACAGCATCTTCCAAAATGACCCGTCCAAAACTACGTCCTTCCTTCTCGACCTCAACATAGACTTCTCTCGTAGGATATTCAGACTCGTCTACTTCGATCAAATCAACTGGTCCTTGAAGATTATTATCCTGGTCAAATTGAAGAGCTGCGCGTGATCCGTCATCTTTCAATTTTTCGTTTATGTGCGCATCTTCCTTTGTTTTTATGCGATAAAATTTATCTTCCGACATTGCTCATTCTCCTCGCAAATCTTTATTGCAGAAGATGTAAACTTAACAAGCAACTTCTGCACCCATGCCTATGAAATGCACCCCCTAAAATGGATTTGCACCCCTTGATTTTCAGGCGGCGAGACTATCGCTGAATTGCGCCAAACTCTGCACTTTGATTTCAAGGAAGGTCAGCCCCGCCAGCTTGCGCTGAAACGCGCCCAACCTGGCCTTGCGGGTCTTGTCCACGGCGACCTCCTTAATCTCCTCCAGCTCGGAGCGCAGGCCGTCCAGAAACAGCGGGCCAATGACCTTGTGGATGTTCTCAATGCTGGTATAGTGCATCCCGCCGGAGCGCCGGGTGTCCGGATTCAGGGTGCTTTCAAACACCGCCCCGAAAATGGTAGGGCTGATGGCCGACCAGTCAAAATCCTCGCTGGCTCTTTCCAGCAGAAGGGCTTTCAGCTCCTCGGTAAAGGGCAGAATCTCGATATTCTCATCGCTGAACAGGCCCCCGTTGACATAGGGAAACGCCGCCAGCGCCGGGTTGTCGTCCGCGAGATATTTATCCCGCTCCTCCGGCTTCTTATTCAAAATGCGGAACAGCTCCACCAGCGCCTTGCGGATGCCGCTGGCGGGAATATCCCGGAGATAGTCGTGGAACATACTCTTGCTGCCGAAGATACCGGCGTCCTCGGCGTACAGGCAGAACACCAGTCGGACGCACAGCGCGTTCAGGCTTTTCAGCGTTTCCCCTGCCTCCGGGTCTTTGTACTGCTTCAGCAGGGCGTCGTAGAGGATACCCACGATCTCGCCCGCCTGCAAGGAAACCTCCATCTCTTTTTTGATGTTGGTGTCTCCGGTGTCCACCAGGAATTGCAGGCGGTAGTATTCTTTTTCCAGGTCGCACAGCTTGACGATCTCCGGGTCGCCAGTGGGCCGCTCCATGTCATAGACGTAAAACTCGGCAAAGTTACAAGTGACGATTCACCGGGGCCGCTGAGAGTAAGGCAGCTCGGCGGCGTACCGCTTGGCCTGCTGGAACGGGGACAGCAGAGGTCCGTCGGACTGTCTGATGGGCTTGTTCAGCTCTTTCCCCAGGCTCTTTTGCTCGATCAGCACATGGGTGGAGGGGATAAAGCCGTCGATGAAGCTGGTGTGGTCCAGCACGATCTGATCTTCAAAGGTGATGAACTTGTCCGGCTCCTCCACCCCGTAGACCTTTTGCAGCAGGGACAGCCAGAAGGTCTGGCTGTGGCCCTTCTCGTAGCCCTTGCCCTGCCAATCGGCGGCAAACTGTTTCGCGGCGGCGCGGCGCTGTGTATCTGTCATAGCCTTCTACCTCCCCTGAGGAATACTGTTAAAATTTAGTATACCATATTCTGTCGGGAATTGGGAGGGGGGCAGCAAATTTTCTTTGCTAAATGCCCCGCAAATGACGCTTGTAAATTGCACCAGTATCTGCAAAGATAGGACCGCGCTCACTGACGGTTCAGTTCTTCACGCAACCATTTCGCAACGGCTGCCTTCTCATCCTCTGCTTTTGCTCGGTTATACTTTAACAGTGCCTCATCCCGGAGCCGCTCGGACTCCGTCTCCCATACCAGAAAATCCGGCTTGGTCATAGTGCCCTTTTTCGTCCGAGCAAAATATTTTTTATATGCCCGTTGGTGGATAGCCCAAATCTCATTGTTGAGCACCTTGGCCCGGAAGTTCTTGGTGGAACCCACCTCCCGGCAGGCCTTACCCTCCTCACTGTTGGGCGCCGGACGGTCGCAGTAGTTGTAGCTGGCACCCGGCATCTGCAAAAACCATTTGCCGCAGTTGGCACACCGCTTGGGGACAAAACCTCGCTGCAAGCCCCGCATCAACTCCACATAGACGAAATCTTCCAGTCGGTCGAAGTACAGCTTCTCCACCAGCTCGTGTCGGTCCTCATTGATCTCTAAAACGGTATACTGGATATTCACCTGAGGTGCATCTACCTCTGGCACTTTCCCCAAACTCACGCCGCTCACAAAAGCGTCCAAACAGTTTTCATAGATCTGCTGGGCCAGAGGAACCTTCCTCTGGCCTTTCTTTTTTTCAAAGGTTGTCCTCTGGAACGCCTCCGTTAAAAACCAGGAGTACCTTCCTTGAATAAAGCGGACAGCGTTGGCCTGTTCCCGCATATAGGCAGCATCCTTTTCTCCTTCTGAGAAAATGTACTCTTCAAAAGCTACCCGTGCCTCACCAGTTACAAAATTTTCCACAGGCCTATCGTTGAACTGGCGCAAATCAGACAGGAACAGGCGAAAATAAGGAAGGGACGACAGATCCCTCACCACATCCATAAATGCCTGTGGCGCAGCCTGGGCATCCTTCTCCTCTATGGCCTGTTCCAAAACACAGAGTGTGTACTCATACGGTGCGACATCGTAGTTCAGCAGCTCAGTCAGGACCTCGCCATAAGGATGGGGCGTTGGGTCATCCTCCACCCAATAAGCACTCTGCCCAAACTGTACTTTGACGTGTGTGCGAGGCCGGTCTATGTCAAACAGGTCTTTTCCCAAAACGCCCATGTCTCCGCCTCCAATAGATAATGTAACCCTCATAATAGTGTATTCGATAACATGATACAAAACCTATTGACGAATGTCAAGCGAAATGTTAAGCTGAATACGCAAATAGAGAATATGCTACAAGAATGCAAAACCAATCTTGCGGACTGCACCTCGACAGCCGAATCTCTACCGTCATTACTGCAATTCTCCTTGGGCGAAGTATCGCCAAGACCTCCACGAAAA
>CAJUPS010000056.1 GCA_910588045.1 uncultured Oscillospiraceae bacterium
GCATGAAATACTTCACGGACCGCCCGATGGAGCGGGTGATGATGCAGCTCCCCCATGCCCAGCGGGACCAGCCGCCCCAGCCCCCGGAGGGCCACTCCTGCCACGGCTGCAAGCGGTACGGCGAGGGCTGCGTCCTGCCCTGTTACCGGGGTGTGAGGGAACAGCCGGTGTAGACCTGACGAGCGGCCCTGGTGATCGGGGCCGCTCCCTATTTTGAAGGGAGTGATTATTTTGTATCAGCTGGTGATTGCGGAAAAGCCCTCTGTTGCCATGAGCATTGCCAAGGCGCTGGGGTCCACAGCCCGGAAGGAGGGCTGCATGGAGGGCGGGGGCTGGCTGGTGAGCTGGTGCGTGGGGCATCTGGCGGAGCTGGCCGAGCCTGCCGCGTATGACCCCCGGTACGGCAAGTGGCGGCGGGAGGATTTGCCCATCCTGCCGGAAAGCTGGTGCTTTACCATCGGCAAGGACAAGCGGGGCCAGTTTGACACCCTGCGGACCCTGCTGCGCCGAGAGGATGTGTCCGAGGTAGTGAACGCCTGTGACGCTGGCCGGGAGGGGGAGCTGATCTTCCGCACGGCCTACCATCTGGCCGGATGCACCAAGCCCATAAAACGGCTGTGGATTTCCAGCATGGAGGACAGCGCCATCCGGGAGGGCTTCGCCAACCTCCGCCCCGGCAAAGACTATGACGGTCTCCACCAAGCGGCCCTGTGCCGCCAAAAGGCCGATTGGCTGGTGGGCATCAACGCCACCCGTCTGTTTTCAGTGCTGTATAACCGGACGCTGAACATCGGGCGGGTCATGTCCCCCACCCTGGCCCTCATTGTCCAGCGGGAGGCGGAGATCGCCGCCTTTACCCCGGAGCCGTTCTACACGGTGGAGCTGGACTGCGGCGGCGTGACCGCTGCGGGGGAGCGGATCAGCGTCAAAAAAGATGCGTCCGCCCTCGCCGCCGTCTGTGAAGGCAGCGCCGCCGTCATTCGGACGGCGGAACGCCGGGAGCGGTCCGAGAAGTCCCCGGCCCTTTATGATTTGACCACCCTCCAGCGGGAGGCCAACCGCGCCCTGGGCTACACCGCCCAGCAGACCCTGGACTACCTCCAGGCCCTCTATGAAAAGAAGCTGTGTACCTATCCCCGGACGGACAGCCGCTATTTGACGGACGATATGGAGAACACGGTCCCCGCCCTGGTCTCCGCCGCCGCTTCCGTCTGCGGCACGGACGCGCCGGGGACCGTGCTGGCCTCCCAGGTGTGCAGCAGCGGGAAGGTCACAGACCACCACGCTGTTGTCCCCACCAGGAGCGCCGCTGCCGCCGACCTCGCCGCCCTGCCCCTGGGGGAGCGGGAGGTGCTGCGGCTGGTGTCGCTGGCCCTGCTCCGGGCGGTCTGTCCGCCCTATCGGTATGCCGAGACCGCCGTGGCGGTGGAGTGCGCCGGTCACAGCTTCTCCGCCAAGGGGAAGGTCCTGCTGGACGCTGGCTGGCGGGCTTATGCGGAGCTTCCCCAGGACGCGGCCCTCCCGGATGATCTGACGGAAGGAATGACGCTGCCGGTGGCGGCGGCACAGGTCAAGACTGGCAAGACGGCCCCGCCCAAGCACTTCACAGAAGATTCCATCCTCGCCAGTATGGAGACCGCCGGAGCCGGAGATATGCCGGAGGACGCGGAGCGGAAGGGCATCGGCACCCCCGCCACCCGCGCCGGGATTCTGGAAAAGCTGGTGGCCTCTGGTCTGGTGGAACGGAAAAAGGCCAGGAAGATCACCAGCCTCCTGCCCACCCAGGCGGGCAGCTCCCTCGTCACCGTTCTGCCGGAGGCCCTGCAATCCCCCCTGCTGACTGCCGAATGGGAGCAGCGGCTGGGAGAGGTGGAGCGGGGGACGCTGGCCCCGGAGGACTTCATGGAGGGCATCGCCGCCCTGGTCCGCGATCTGGTCCGGGACTATCAGCCGGTTCCCGGCTGGGAGGTCCTGTTCCCTTCAGACCGGGAGACGGTCGGCCCTTGCCCCCGGTGCGGCGGCGCTGTCACCGAGAGCAAAAAGGGCTTTTTCTGCGAGAATCGGGACTGCCGCTTCGCCCTCTGGAAAGACAGCCGGTTCTTCTCCGCCAAAAAGAAGCAGCTGACAAAATCCATCGCCGCCTCGCTGCTGAAGGATGGGCGGGCGCGGCTCACCGGCTGCTGTTCCGAGAGGACCGGCAAGACCTATGACGCGGTGGCTGTGCTGGTGGATGATGGGGAAAAGGCCCAATACAGGCTGGAGTTCGGCCATGAGTGAACGCATGAGCGAGGCCCAATTCCGCCGCGCCGGAAAGCTCATCCGCCGCCTGTGCGCCAACTATGACGGCGGCAACTGCCTCCCCCTGGACGATGGGGACGTTTGCCCCTGCCCCCAGCTGATCTCTCCTACCGTGATCTGCAAATACTTCCGCGCCGCCGTCCTTCCGGCTGATCGGGAGCTGTGCGCGGAGGTCCTGGGCGGCAGATACATCTGGAAGCGGTGTACCCTCTGCGGCAGGAGGTTCGCCGCCAAAAGCAACCGGGCCATGTACTGCGCTCCCTGCGCCCAAAAGGAGCGGCGGCGAAAAACCCGCGACCGGGTGCGCCGCCACAGGGGGCGGACGTAACGCTTTAGGCCCTCGAAAACCCTGCTGTTTCCGGGCGTTTCCGGCCCTGGTCCGGGAGCGCCCGTATCTTTTCCCCCGGACCCGCCAAAACACGGTTTTAGACCGTTACAGCCCATAGAAAGGAGCTGATTTATCATGGCTGACCCCAAGCCCAGCAACCGGGAACGGGTCAAAGAGATCGTTGCGGGGATCGAGCAGAATATCCAGGAGCTTTTCCAAAGCGAACGGTATTTTGACTACCTCCGCACGATGTCCCGGTTTCACAGCTATTCCGTCAACAACACCATCCTCATTCACATGCAGCGGCCCCATGCCGCCATGCCCGCCGCTGGCTTCAACAAGTGGAAGCAGTTCGGGCGGCATGTAAAAAAGGGTGAGAAGGGGCTGACCATCATCGCCCCCACGCCGCTGAAAAAGAAGATAGAGGAGATGCGGCTGGACCCGGACACCAGGACCCCGGTGCTGGACCGGGACGGCAACATCATCATGGATGAAAAGACCGTGGAAATCCCCCTGTTCAAGCCGGTCAAGGTCTTTACCGCCGACCAGACGGACGGCAAGCCCCTCCCCAGCCTCGCCGTTGCCCTGACCGGCGATGTGCAGCAGTACGAGGCGTTCATGGAGGCCCTGCGGCGCACATCCCCCATGCCCATCTCCTTTGCGCCCCTGGACCCCAACACGGACGGCCTTTGCAGCTTCACCCGGCAGACCATCTCCATCCGGGAGGGCATGAGCCAGGTGCAGACGGTGTGCGCCGCCGTCCATGAGATCGGCCACGCGGTCCTCCATGACCGGGAGAAGGACCGCCTCTCCGCCGCTGCCGGGAATACGGACAAGGAGCCGCCCAAGGCCAAGGACAAGAACACCATGGAGGTGGAGGCCGAGAGCGTGTCCTTCGCCGTCTGCCAGTATTACGGCATCGACACCAGCGCCAACTCCATGGGCTACATCGCCGGGTGGAGCAGGGACAAGTCCCTGCCGGAGCTGAAGGCCAGCCTGGAGACCATCACCAAGACCGTCAGCGGCCTTATCAGCTCCATTGATAAGCATTTTGCCGAGATATGCAAGGAACGGGGCATTGACCTCGCCGCACAGCCGGAGCAGGCCGCGCCCACGTTGGATGGGCCGGACACCCCGGAGCGTTTTGTTGCGGATATGCTCAATTATCTGCAAAGTCTGTATGAGGCGGGGGAAATCCCGCCTCCGTTGGGAAGTCTGGACCGGAAAGAAGTGGAGGAGCATTATATTGGTTCTCTGTGCCAGGGTGATTTTTACGGCTCCCGCTCCCTTCTGCGCGATGCCGCCGCGCACGTTGTCACACCCACAGGCGCGGCGCTGTTGGACCGGCTGGAAAAATTGAGCGACCAGTGGGATGCGGCCCTCGTCTGTAAAATTGAACCTGTTTTCGGGACTGACAGCACGATTGACCGCCGCGCGGTCCAGACCTATCAAAAGCAGGGAGACCGGCTTATCCCCTGGAAGCCGGTTTTTGTTGGGACCATGGACGAGTGCCAGCGCGTGGTGGCCGGATTGGAGGTCGGGACCATCACCATGCGGGATGTGCGCCAGCCGGACTTTGAACCGCCAGCCGCGCCGGAGCGGGCCTATGTGTATGCTCTGAAAGCAACCGGCATTGCCGGACAGTCTTTCATCGAGGCCCAGCAGCGCGGCGGGCAGGGAGCGCCGCTGCCGGGAAAAATCCTTTTCTGCGGCACAAATGAGGTGTGCGCCGGTCTGCTGGAGCAGCTGAACAGCGGCGCATTGCACCCGGACGATTTCGTTACTGTCGCTGCGGCGCGGATCAGCCCCTATACCACCAGGGACGGCGCGAAGCTGGATGCCCTGGTGGGGCCGGATGATAAGGTGTACCTGGGCAGGAGCGACCATTACGACAATCGCGGCCACTATCTCAATAACGACCGCTCCCTGATGCACATTTCTGACAATGGCAGGGTATTCAATGCCATTTCCGGGGTAGACAGGCCCCGCACCCAGGAAGAACTCCAGGCAACAGGATATTTTACCCAGGCGGAGCTGGAGAATTTCGCCGCCCTTCCGCTCCATAGGGAGGACGGGCCGGAGCAGACGGTCCCGCCCATTCCGCCGCCCTCGGAGCAGGCGGAGGAAGCCCTCTACCTTCTGGATGATTCCGTGTACCTCCATATCCAGGCCAGCGGTGAAGGGTGGGACTATACGCTCTACACCAAGCATGATATGGCGCAGCTGGACGGCGGACAGCTGGACGACCCCGGCCTCTCCATCACGGGCGTTGTGGAGCATATCCGGCAGGCGGAGGAGATCGGCACACTCGCCGTTGACGTTGTTTCCATAGAAGTCCTGGAGGAACTGCGGGACCATGGGCTGGAAGCTGTCCAGCCGGAACAGGGCCGCGGCTATGCCGGGGAACTGCGGGAGCATTTTTCCCAGGAGGATGCCGCGCTGTGGGACACGGCCCTGGACGAATACCCCATGCCGGACAGCTCCATGACGCTGGGCGATCTGGCGGAGCTGGGCTATTCGGAGACGGACCTCCTGCCTCTGTCCAGGGACCGGGGCGCGGAGCTGGTGGACCGGGATATGACCGTCTACATGGTGCGGACCGGCGAAAACCCGGAGATGGTCTTTGACCGGGAGGACCTGATGGAGCAGCCGGAGGGCGTGATGTTCGCCATCCCCCGCGAGGAGTGGGAGACCAGCCAGGACTTCCAGCAGGCTGTGGCAGGCCGCATGGACCGGCAGGAGGACCGGGAGCAGGCGTTTTTGAACCATAGCGGAGACTGCTTCGCCATCTATCAGGTGAAGCTGGGCGATGACGCTTCCCTCCGGGACATCCGCTATGAATCCATGGACCGGCTGAAATCCATGGGGCGGGCTGTGGAACGCAGTAACTATGAGCTGGCCTACACCGCCCCGCTGTCCGAGGTCAAAAGCGCGGACGCGGCTCTGGCGCGGCTGTGGAACCTGTTCAACAACGATCACCCGGCAGACTACCGCCGCCCGTCTATGTCCGTCAGCGACATCATTGCCATCCGGCTGGACGGTATGTTATCGTTTCACTACTGCGACAGCTACGGCTTCAAGCAGCTGCCGGACTTCATCCAGCCGGAAAATTATTTGAAATCCGCTGAAATGTCGATGGAAGATGATCTCGGCATGATTGACGGCATCATCAACAACGGCCCGAAAGAGGGGCCGACTGTTGCCGAGCTGGAGGCCCAGGTCAAGGCGGGGCAGACCATTTCCCTGATGGATTTGGCACAGGCGGTCAAGCAGGAGCGCGGGGAGAAAAAATCCGTCCTGGCGAAACTGAACGCCGCCCCGCCCCGGCAGGGCCGGAAAAAAACAGCGCCGAAAAAGAGCGCGGAAAGGGAGCGATAATATGACGGAACTGACCTTTGAGGAGAGGAATCTGGTCTGCATTTACAGCGGAGGCGGGACCCGCCTGGGGACCATCGCCGCCCTGGAGGAGATGCGCCGCTATCTGGAACCGGACGAGACGGAGCTGCTGGGGCTGACCGACAGCGCCCTGGGCAAGCTGCGCGGCATGGACGATGCGGCCTTCTCCGCCCTCGACCTGATCCCCGACTTTGGCCCGGAGGACGCTGCCTATGGGGAATAACAACGTTCAGGCGGCCCTGCAAATGGCGGACAACGCCGCAAGACAGGTCACAAGCAGCTATCAGGAGTGGACGGCTTTTTTATCCACCGCTGGCCGTCTCTATAAATACCCCTTCCCGGAGCAGCTGATGATCTACACCCAGCGGCCCGAAGCCACCGCCTGCGCGGAGTGGGACTTCTGGAACCAGCGGATGCGCCGGTACATCCGGCGCGGCTCCAAGGGCATCGTCCTCCTGGACACCAGCCGGGGCAGGCCCGCGCTGCGCTATGTGTTCGATGTTGCCGACACGAGCCGGAAGGATGAAAAGGGGCTGAACCCCAACCTCTGGCAGTACCGGGAGGAACACCGGGACGCGGTGACGGCGGCGCTGGAAAGCCGCTTTGAGGTCTCCGGCGCAGACGGCCTCGCGGAGCAGCTGGAGCAGATCGCCGCACAGCTGGCGAACGAATACTGGACCGACCACCAATATGACATCCTCCACATCGTTGACGGCTCCTTCCTGGAGGAGTATGATGAATTTAACATCGGTGCGGCGTTCCGCAATGCCGCCGCCGTCAGCATCGCCTATACCCTGCTGTCCCGCTGCGGCCTGGAACCGGAAACCCACTTCCAGCATGAGGATTTTTTAAGCATTTTCGATTTCAATACCAGGAACGCCGTGACCGCGCTGGGCATGGCGGTGAGCCAGTCCAGCGAACAGGTGCTTCGGCAGATCGAGAGGACCGTCAAACAGTATGAGCGCACGAAAGGCGCGGAGAGGAGTACGGAGCATGAAGAACGAGCTGACCTACACCCAGGCGGGGGATTACCTGTTTCCCAACGTGGGCCTGCCGGAACAGCCGGACCGGGACCTGGGCAAGTACGGGAGGATGCGCCTGCGGTACTTGAAGGAACATCGCCCGGTCCTGTGGGGGGCCATGACGATGGACGGGACCCTGTTCAGCCACCTGTTGGAGATCGAGGACACAGCCAACAGCCGGTTGGAGGCCATGATGCCCCAGCTGGCGAGGGCGGCGGGGGCCACGGAGCAGCTGAAAGCCACCGACCAGATGAAGTGGGTGGGACTGATGAACAGCTGCAAGGCCCAGGCGGAGGAAATTATTTTGTCGGAACTGGTTTACAGCTGAGTTTCATGCCCCCGGCCATCCCGTCCCAGCGGGAGCAGCTGGAGGCGATCCAGGAAGCAGAGAGCGCAGACGCGCCCTCTGCTTTTTCTATTCCCCAGGCGGAGGTGGACCGTGCGCTGCGGGAGTACAGCGGCAGGCTGAAAATTTTCGAGCTTTATCAGCAGGACCTCCCCGCCAGGAGCATCGCTGCGGCTATCCGAAAGGAATATGGCACAGGGGGCGGCAGCTTCACACTCTCGGACGGCTCCCACGTTTTTCTGGACTACCGGCCCAACACGGGCCTGGAGTTCTGGAAGAACGTAGGAGACGAAAAATTTGTTGTCAAATGGGCCGCTGTGGAGAAGCGCATCCGCCAAATGGTCGAGGAGGGCAGCTACCTCTCCACGGCGGAGATGGAAAAGTATTTGAGCGACCATCTGGAGGAGGCCCCGGCGGAGGGCATCACCCAGGCCGACATCAACAGGGTGCTGCTTGACGATTGGGGCGCGGAGGGCCGGAAACAGCGCATTTTCGCACAGTACCAGGATGGGCGCTCCAATGAGGAGATCGCGGCCTTTCTCCGGGAGGAATACCAGCGGGGCGGCTACAACAGCCAGAACAGCGGCTTTGTCACCCTGGCGGACGGCAGCAAGGGGTACAGCTATTTCGTCTATGCGGAGCTGCGGCTGCGCCGCAATCAAAACGATTCCCCCATGCGGTATATCAGCTTTGAGGAATTAGCCGGTCACATTCGCGCGCTCATTGACGAGGGCCGATACCTGGCCCCGGAGGAGCTGGCACAGGTCCGGGGGCAGGAGGCCCCCGCCCCGGAGGAAAGCCTGCCCATGCCTGACAGCGCGGGCTTCCTGACGGAGTACGAAGCGATCAAAGCGGCCCACCCCGGCGACATCGTGCTGTACCAGCTGGGGGACTTCTATGAGATGTTCGGGCCGGACGCACGAGTGGCCCACATTGAGCTGGACCTGATGCTCACCAACCGCAACCACCCCGGCCTGGGCCGCGTTGCCATGTGCGGCATCCCCGGCCACAGGCTGGACGAATATGTGCAGAAGCTCCGGGAGCGCCATGATGTGACGGTCTCCAGCATTGGGGCAGGCGGGGAACGGCTTACTGTCTCCTATCCCGCTGTCGGGCGGGAAGCGGTCGGCAGTCACGAAACGGAGGCCCCCGCCCCGGAGGAGGCCGCGCCGGTCCATGTGCCGGGGGCCGCGCCGCCAATCCCCGCTTCGGCCCCGGCACAAGGGACTGCCCAGGGCGATATTGACGCTGCTCTCCAAGCCTGGAACGGGGACGCTGACAGCAAGCGCCGGGTGCAGCAGTACATGACGGACCATGCCCGTGAGAAAGACACCGCCGCATGGCTCCGCACGGAGTACGGCGGGGACTTGCCCATGTTCCCCGTCCAGCTCCCCGGCGCTGGACAGTACCAGCACCTTCCCTGGGCCAAGGTGCAGCGCAGGATCGCACAGCTGGTACAGAAAGACCTGTTCCTTTCCCATGAGGAACAGTCCCCCGCGCCGGAACAGCTCCCCACCACGGAGCAGGCCCCCGTCCCGGAACCCGCGCCTACCGTCCGGCAGATTTATGAGACCTACAAGCCCAAAATCAAAGGTTTCGTGCTGACGGACGGGCCATATCAAAATGCCTGCCTAAATTCTGACCGGGACACCGCTGTGCTGGAAGGGCATGAAGCGGTCACACGGGCGGCGATGGTCTATCAGGAGCCGGACTTTATGCGGCTGTACTTTGGCATGGCCGGTTTCCGCAACCGCCTCCACCGGGAGATCATAGACGAGACCTATCCGGTCCTCTCCCAGCCCCAGCAGGAGCAGGCGGCGGTCCCCGACCTCTCCGGCCAGCCCGTCACCCGTGATGGGGACACCATCACCATCGGAGACGGCCCCGCCGTCCATGAGGTTGACATCACCGTTTCTGACGGGGACTGGCAGGCCATCCAGGATGTTATCCCCGGCGCGGCAGACCAGCCGCCCCATGACCCGCTGGCCCCGGCCTACGCCCCCGGCGATACGGTATATCTCAATGATACCGCTTTTGAGATCACCGGAATCGGCCTGCTGGATGTGGAACTGCGGGACCCTGCGCTGCCCATCCCCCTATTCCGTACCGAGAGCAAGGAAAACTTTGAGCGGCTGCTGCACATGGACCCCCGGAATGACCGCATTGTCCAATATCTCCCCGCCGACATGAACCGCGTCAACGATGATTTCCGGGAAGTGCTGGCCTCTCATCTGCTGACGGACCGGGACAAGGGCTACATCTCCGGCTGGCTGCGCTCCGGCGAGAATAACCGGGGGATCGCCCAGCGGCTGTCCCTGGCCTTTGCCAGCCGCGCCGAGACGGTGACGCTGGAGACCGGAGACATCGCGGACTACTTTACCTCCACCACCAGCATGGCGGTGGAAATTCAGGACAAATTCGGCACAAAGCTGGCCCTGTCCTGGGAGGCTGTCGCGCCCATCCTCCGAGCGATGTATCAACAGGAGCTGGACGGCTTCACCCATGAGCCGCCCCAGCGGGAGCCTGTGACCCTGGAGGGGAAGCTGTCCTATCAGGTGGGCGACAAAGTGGCCTTTCCCTTTGGCGATCACGAGGTCAACGGCACAATCGGCTACATTGGAGAGATAGATGTCCGCATTGACACCGGCCCCTATGCCTGGAGCCACCAGACTGTTACCCGCGATTTCTTTGAGGACGCTGTGCGCCATGATGAGCGCAACGCCGGTCTGTTCTCCCCGGAGGCCCCCGAACAGGAGGTCCCGGAGACTGCCGCCGCGCCGGGGACCGCCATGCTGTACCCCGGCGATAAAAACGGCCTGCCCTATGATATTATCGTCCAAACGCTGAACACCGGCCAGCCGGAACAGGCCCAGCCGGAGGCAGCTCCCGCCACGGAAAATTTCCGCATTACAGACGATCATTTAGGCGAGGGCGGGCCAAGGGCCAAGTTCCGCATGAACATGGAGGCCATCAACACCCTCCAGGCCATTGAGCTGGAGGGCCGCACCGCCACCCCCGCCGAACAGGAGGTTCTGTCCCGCTATGTGGGCTGGGGCGGTCTGCCCCAGGCTTTTGACGAGAACAACGGGGAATGGACCAACGAATTTCTGGAATTGCAGGCGGCGCTCACCCCGGAGGAGTACGCCTCCGCCCGAAAGTCCACCTTGAACGCCCATTACAGCAGACCGGCCATCATCAAGGCGATCTATGAGGCGGTGGAGAATATGGGCTTCAAGGCCGGGAACATCCTGGAACCCTCCTGCGGCATCGGAAATTTCTTCGGACTGCTGCCGGAGAGTATGGCTGCATCGAAACTCTACGGCGTGGAGCTGGACAGCATTTCGGGCCGCATTGCCCAGCAGCTCTATCCCAAGGCCAACATCGCCATACGGGGCTTTGAGAAAAGCGGCTTCCCGGACGGCTTCTTCGACCTCGCCATCGGCAACGTCCCCTTTGGCAACTATTCCCTGGTGGACCGGCGCTATGACCGGGAGCATCTGCTGATCCACGACTATTTCTTCGCCAAGACCATAGATGCGGTCCGGGCGGGCGGCGTGATCGCCTTTGTCACCTCCAACGGCATCAGCGGCGGCACGATGGACAAGAAGGACCGCCGCGCACGGGAATACATCGCCCGCCGCTGCGATCTGCTGGGCGCGGTCCGCCTGCCCTCCAACGCCTCCCTCGCCAACGCCGGAACGGAGGCGGGCATGGACATTGTTTTCCTGCAAAAGCGGGATATGCCCAGGTCGCTGAACGACCCCCTGCCGGAGTGGACGGAAGTGGACACGCTGGAGGAACACACCTACACCGGCGGCGATGGGAAGGAGAAGCGGGGATTCGTCACCATGAACCGCTACTTCCAGGCCCACCCGGAAATGGTGCTGGGCAATCTGGAGATCACTTCTGGTCCCTTCGGCCCCCAGCTGGAGTGCAGGGCCATCCCCGATGCGGACCTTGCCCAGCAGCTCCATGAAGCGGTTTCCCATATCCATGGCGAGTACCGGGAGGCCGCGCCCCCGGAGCTGGACGAAAACATTGGGGAAATGGAGATCACCGCCATCCCTGCGGACCCCGGCGTGAAAAATTACTCCTATGCCATCGTGGAGGGCGAGGTCTACTACCGGGAGAACTCCGTCATGGTGAAGCCCGCCCTGACCGCCTCCGCCAAGGAGCGCGTCACGGCCATGATCGGGCTGCGGGATTGCGTCCGGCAGCTGATCGACCTCCAGATGGATGAATATGTCCCCGACAGCGCCATCCGGGAGAAACAGACGGAATTGGACCGGCTCTATGACGCTTTTTCCGCGAAATTCGGCCTTGTCAATGACCGGGCCAACCGTCTGGCCTTTGACCGGGATTCCTCCTATTATCTGCTCTGCTCCCTGGAGGTGCTGGACGATGATGGGCGGCTGGAACGGAAAGCGGATATGTTCACCAAGCGGACCATCAAGCAGAATACCCGCGTCACCAGCGTGGACACGGCGATGGACGCGCTGGCGGTCTCCATTGGGGAACGGGCCAGGGTGGATATGCCCTTCATGGCCCAGCTTACCGGGAAATCGGAGGCCGAACTGGAACAGGAGCTGACCGGCGTGATTTTCCGGGACATCCGCTGCGCGGAGAACCCGGACCTTATCCCCAAAGCCTTTGTGGACCTGGACCGCTACCCCCTTGTCACCGCCGACGAATACCTTTCCGGCAACGTGCGCCAAAAGCTCCGCATGGCACAGGCCCTCTATGATGTCATGCCCCCGGACCAACAGCAGCGCGTCCGGCCCAACGTGGAGGCCCTGACCGCCGCCCAGCCCAAGGACCTGGACGCTTCCGAGATTGAGGTGCGGCTGGGGACGGACTGGATTGACAAGAAGTACATCCAGCAATTCATGTACGAGACCCTGAAAACCCCGACCTATCTGCGGGGGAAAATCAAGGTCAACCACTCCAAGCACACAACGGAGTGGGCCATTACCTGTAAAGGCAGCATAGGAGACAATGACATCGCCGCCTACACCACCTACGGAACCAGCCGCGCCAACGCCTATAAAATCCTGGAGGATTCTCTGAATCTCCGGGATGTCCGCATTTATGACACGATAGAGGACCCGGACGGGAAGGAACGGCGCGTTCTCAACGCCAGGGAGACCACCCTGGCCGCGCAGAAGCAGCAGGCCCTCCGGGAAGCCTTCAAGGACTGGATTTGGAAGGACCCCAGGCGGCGGCAGACGCTGGTGGCGCAGTACAACGAGGAAATGAACTGCATCCGGCCCCGCGAATATGACGGGAGCCGCATCGTTTTCTCCGGCATCAACCCGGAGATCAAATTGCAGCCCCATCAGGTCAACGCTGTTGCCCATGTCCTCTACGGCGGCAACACCCTCCTGGCCCATGAGGTGGGCGCGGGGAAAACCTTTGAGATGATCGCCGCCGCGATGGAGAGCAAGCGGCTGGGCCTGTGCCACAAGTCCATTTTCGTGGTGCCGAACCACCTGACCGAGCAGACCGCCTCCGAATTTCTCCGCCTCTATCCCTCCGCCAATATCCTCGTCACCACGAAAAAGGACTTTGAGGCCCGGAAGCGGAAAAAATTCTGCGCCCGCATTGCTACCGGGGACTATGACGCGGTTATCATCGGACACAGCCAGTTTGAGAAAATCCCCATCAGCCCGGAGCGGCAGGAGCGTCTGCTGCAAGAGCAGATTTGGGAGATCACCGATGGCATCCAGGAGCTGGAGGGCAGCGCGGAGCGGTTCACCGTCAAGCAGCTGGAGCGGACCAAGCGCCAGCTGGAGGCCCGTCTGGAAAAGCTGCAAGCCAACCACCGCAAAGACGATGTTGTCACCTTCGAGCAGCTGGGTGTGGATATGATGTTTGTGGATGAAAGCGACAACTATAAAAATTTGTTCCTCTACACCAAAATGCGGAATGTGGCCGGACTTGCCACCACTGACGCGCAGAAGTCCAGCGATATGTTTGCAAAGTGCCGCTATCTGGACGAGATCACCAAGGGGCGCGGCATCGTCTTTGCTACCGGAACCCCAATCTCCAACTCCATGACGGAGATGTATTCCATCCAGCGTTACCTTCAGTATGACCGTTTGCAGGAAATGGGCATGACCCATTTTGACAGCTGGGCCTCCCGCTTCGGGGAGACCACCACCGCTCTGGAGCTGGCCCCGGAGGGGACCGGCTACCGGCCCAGGACCCGCTTTGCAAAATTCTTCAATCTCCCGGAGCTGATGAACCTGTTCAAAGAGGTGGCTGACATCAAGACCGCCGACCAGCTCAACCTCCCCACGCCGGAGGTGGAGTATCACACGGTTGCCTCCCAGCCTACCACGATTCAGCAGGCCATGGTGAAGGAGCTGTCCCAGCGGGCCAGCGAGGTACACACCGGGCGGGTGGACCCGCGCAGGGACAACATGCTCAAGATAACCTCGGATGGCCGCAAGCTGGGGCTGGACCAGCGTGTGATCGACCCCATGCTCCCCGATGAACCGGGAACCAAAGTCAACTGCTGCGTGGAGAATATCCTGCAACAGTGGCGGGACGGGGACGGCGGGAAGCTGACACAGCTGGTATTCTGCGATATTTCCACACCCAAAGCCGCCCCTTCCAAGCGGACGGTAAAAGGGGCTGGGGATAAGCTGGACAACCCCACCCTCCACATGCTGGAGAGCGCCATCCCGCTGGAGCCGGAAAAGCCCTTCACCATCTATGAGGACATCCGGCAGAAGCTCATTGCCGGAGGGATGCGCCCCGAACAGGTGGCCTTTATCCATGAGGCGAAAACCGATGTGCAGAAGAAGGAGCTGTTCGCCAAGGTCCGCTCCGGTCAGGTGCGCGTCCTGATCGGAAGCACCTTCAAAATGGGAGCTGGGACCAACGTGCAGGACAAATTGATTGCCCTCCATGACCTGGACTGTCCCTGGAGGCCCCGCGACCTGACCCAGCGCAAGGGCCGCATTGAGCGCCGGGGCAACGACAACAAGAATGTACATGTGTACCGCTATGTCACGGAGGGGACCTTTGACGCTTATCTCTGGCAGACCGTGGAGAACAAGCAGAAATTCATTTCCCAGATCATGACCAGCAAATCCCCGGCCCGGACCTGTGAGGATGTGGACGAGGCGGCGCTGTCCTATGCGGAGATCAAGGCCCTGTGCGCCGGGGACCCCCGTATCAAAGAGCGCATGGAGCTGGATGTGGACGTGTCCAAGCTCAAAATCATGAAGTCCGCCCACCAGAGCCAGCAGTTCCAGATGGAGGACAACCTTCTGAAATATTTCCCGGAGCAGATCGCCCAGCACCAGGGCTTCATCAAGGGCCTGGAGGCCGATATGCAAACCCTGTCCGAACATCCCCACCCCCTCGTGGTCAGGGAAAAGCCCAAACCGGCCAAGGCGGAGCAGGCGGAGACGGCGGAGGCCACGGAGGTTGCAGAGGCCGCACCCGCGCTCCCCGTCCAGGCCGGGACCACCGACACGGAGGGTCCCGCCGCTGCGGAGGTCAGCCAGGGCTTTGCCGGGATGATGGTGCAGGGGGAGACCTTCACTGACAAAGAGGAGGCGGGCAAGGCGCTTCTATCAGCGTATATGGCGGGGGATATTGCGGAGATGGTGGAGATCGGCAGCTACCGGGGATTTACCATGTTCACAGAGGTCCGCAATTTCCAGCGCGAGCTGGTGCTGAAAGGCGCGATGACCCACCGGACAACCCTTGGCATGGACCCGGCTGGCGCTCTGGTCCGCATTGACCACACCCTTGATAAGATGCCGGAGCGGCTGGAGGCAGTCAGGACCCAGCTGGAAAACCTCTTTGACCAGCGGGAGGCGGCAAAGGCCGAAGTCGGCAAGCCCTTCCCACGGGAGGACGAGCTGAAGGAGAAGTCCGCCCGCCTCGCGGAGCTGGATGTGCTGCTGAACATTGACGGCGGGGCGCGTCCGTTGGAGGACATTGCCAAAAGCCCCCGCCCCTCCGTGCTGGACGGCTTGAAGCGTCCCCTGCCGCCCAGGACGAAAGCGCCCGATAAATCCAAGCGCCCCCAGCAGGAGCGTTGACCGTCAGGCGGGGCCGCCCCCGCCTGACTTCTCTTATCACAAATCCGATCACAATGAAATGGAGGTTTTCATCATGGTTAAAACGCCGATCTACCGTCACTCCGGCACATATGCCCAGGAGCATGACGAGCTGAAAAAATACTTTGCCTCCCATAACGCACATATGGCCTGCAAAGAGGCCATCGGGCAGGCCATCGCTGACCACCACCGCAACAACATTCTGAGCCGGGACGCCGCCAAGGAAGTCATTGCGGAATTTGGCATTGACCGCACGCTGTATGTCCTTGCCGCCACCATCCGGGCCAAGGACAGCGATGGGCGCATTGACCAGGACAACAAGGCGTGGGCGCGGGCGTTCCCGCTGGTGGAGGATATGGACACCCACGGGCGGGACCGGACTATGGAGCTGGAAATTTACCGGTCCCACCCCGGCCTCATTGACATCTTTGCACATATGGTCCGGGATGAAGCGTCTCTCTCCCTCCCCATCTACCGGGGGACCTACGATCTGGCAAAGGAGACCGGGGAGCTGGCGGAGTATCGGATGTCCCGCCGCGTCAATTTGCTTTGCCAGGAGGAAATTGATGATGCCGTCAGCGCAGGCTGGGACGGGATGCACGTTGCCCCTGACGCGGTGAAGGCCGTACTGGAACGCTTCGGCCCGGAACGTGTTGCCTATGTGCTGGCAAACACCGTCCAGCAGAAAGAATGGGAGGATCGCTTTTCCGGCGCTAATGTGTCGTGGGCCAAGACCGTTCCCCTGTTCGTCCCCCCGGAGAAACGGGCCTACTGCACCGCCAGGAGCCACCCCGCCAAGCTGGACGAGTTCATCACCGTGGCCCGGAAGGAAATGCTCCAGATGGAACAGGAGTGCGGCCAGCCTGCCAAGCGGCGCTCCGTGCGGAAGAAATTGCAGAAGCAGCCTGACGCTCCCGCCGCCCCCAGCGTCCCCGGCAAATCCAAGTCCAAGGGGCAGGAGCGGTGAAGGCCCCGAACCGTGAGCGGGAGGTCCAGCTGAAATTCCGCGTCACCCCAGAGGAGCGGGCGCTGATCGGGCGGAAGATGGAACAGCTCGGCACTACCAACATGGCGGCATATCTCCGCAAAATGGCCGTGGACGGCTATGCGGTCAACCTGGAATTGCCGGAGCTGCGGGAGATGGTCTCCCTGCTGCGCCGGTCCAGCAACAACCTCAACCAGCTTACACGCCGCGTCCATGAGACAGGCCGTTTCTATGACGCGGACCTGGAGGAGCTGCGGCAGAGCTATGACAGGCTGTGGGATGCGGCGCAGAAGATATTGACCGCCCTGGCAAAGTTAGAATGACGGGGAGGGATTCATCATGGCAACCACCCGCATTATGTCCCTGCACACCGGCAAGGGCCGGAGCGTGGGCAAGGCCATCCGTGACATCATTGACTATGTGGAGAACCCGGACAAGACGGACGGCGGCAGGCTGATCTCCAGCTATCAATGTGACAGCAGGAGCGCCGATGCAGAGTTTCTGCTGTCCAAGCGGCAGTATCAGGCCAGGACCGGCAGGCAGCGCGGGGCCGATGATGTGATCGCCTATACCATCCGGCAGTCCTTCGTCCCCGGCGAGATCACCCCGGAGGAGGCCAACCGCCTGGGCTATGAGCTGGCCCGCCGCTTCACCAAGGGGAAACACGCCTTTATCGTCTGCACCCATGTGGACAAAGCCCACATCCATAATCACATCATCTGGAACTCCACCACCCTGGACCATTCCCGGAAATTTCGGGACTTCCTCGGCTCCGGGCGGGCGGTACGGCGGCTTAACGACACCATCTGCGTTCAGAACGGCTACTCCATCGTGGCAAATCCCAAGCGCCGGGGCAAGAGCTACAACAAGTGGCTGGGGAGCAAGCCACCCTGTCACCGGGACCAGCTCCGCATGGCGATTGATGCCGCCCTCGCACAGAAGCCCGCCGACCTGGATGCCCTGTTTCAGCTGCTGCGGGATGCTGGCATAGAGGTCTCGCCCCGTGGCAAATCCATCCGGCTGAAAGCGCCAGGTAGAAAAAATTTCGTCCGGCTGGATGAGGACAGCATGGGCGCGGGCTACTCTACCCCCTCGCTGCTGGCTGTCCTCACCGGAGAAAAACAGCACACTCCGCGCTCAAAAAATATCCACCGCGCAGATCTGCCGAAGGTCAATCTGCTGGTGGATATTCAAGCAAAGCTCCAGGCCGGGAAGGGCGCGGGGTATGCGCGTTGGGCCAGCGTGTTCAATCTGAAACAGATGGCGCAGACGCTGAACTATCTGACGGAGCATGGCCTGCTGGACTATGCCGACCTTGCCGCCAAAGCGGACGAGGCCACCGGGCGCTATCACGAATTGTCCGCCAGGATCAAGGCGGCGGAGCAGCGCATGGCGGAGATCGCCGTGCTGAAAACGCACATCATCAACTACGCCAAGACCCGCGAGGTCTATGTGGCCTACCGCAAGGCCGGGTACTCGAAAAAATTCAAGGCCGAGCATGAGAGTGACATCCTGCTGCATCAGGCGGCAAAGAAATTTTTTGATGAATCCGGGCTGAAAAAGCTGCCTACCGTCAGGAGCTTACAGGCTGAATATGCCGCGCTGCTGGCGGAGAAAAAGGCGGCTTACGCCGATTTCCGCAAGGCGCGGGAGGATATGAAGGAGCTGCTGACCGTCCGGGCCAACGTGCAGAAGCTCATGGGCTATGAGGCCCAGGAGCATGAAAAAGAAGCGGACCGCCGGGAGGAGGAACGCTGATTTCTCCACCGTACCGGAGGGCCGCAGGCCCGACAAAAAGCGTTCCGCAGGAACGCGCAGCCAGCTCCAGAATGGAGCTGTTCAAAGGGGTTTGGGGGCGCTGCCACCAACAAGCAGATTGGACCTCCCGCCCACGGCGGGAGGTCCAATTTTGCATCGTGGGTCCCACGATGCCCTGCTTGCCCGTTTCTCCAAACCCCCGTTTTGGCCGCTACTCCACTGAATCAGGGGAATTTACTATTGTCTAACTGGTCAGCTATTCGGGCCGAAGACTTCAATAAAATATATCCGTTCGCCATCGGATGTTTCAAATGCCTCTTTTTCTGTAAAATATAGAGATACCATATTACAGAAAGGGGCCGAAGTATGACAGAGACAACTTACGGCTATGTCCGGGTATCTACCCAAGAACAAAATGAGGCCCGTCAGCTTGCCGCTATGCAGGAATTTGGCGTGGCAGAAAAAAACATTATTATAGAAAAACTGTCGGGAAAAGACTTCAACCGCCCGTGCTATCAGCGGCTGGTCCGGGCACTGCGGCCAGGGGATGTGCTGGTGGTCAAAAGCATTGACCGGCTGGGCCGGAACTACGATGAAATTCTGGAGCAATGGAGCGTCATCACCAAAAAGCGGAAAGCCGCCATCGTGGTGCTGGATATGCCTTTGCTGGACACCCGGCAGGGGCGCGATCTGACCGGAACGCTGATTGCGGACATTGTCCTCCAGCTTCTCAGCTATGTAGCGCAGACGGAGCGGGAAAACATCCGCCAGCGGCAGGCGGAGGGCATTGCGGAAGCGAAAGCCAAAGGGGTACGCTTTGGCCCGCCATGCCACACATTGCCGGATAGTTTTGAAGAATTGCGGCAGGCGTGGCGGGGCAGGCGGATGACGCTGCGGGCGGCGGCGGAAGCCTGCGGCATTCCCAAATCCACATTCCGTGACGCTGCCCTCCGCGCTGAGATGGCTGTAAACTGCGCGGAGACAAAATAAATCTGGACGGTATTGTATACTTATCCGTCCAGGGGGATTTCAAGGATTTTCACCTTTGTTCTGTATTACATATCGACATGAGCCGTGGAGAAATAAGACTTTTTGAAAAAATATTTTTTGGACGGGGTTTTATACAACCTCGTCCAAATTTTTGATGTTTCGGATAAAAGGAGGCGGACCTGTGATGCCGGGAAGGCAAAAAATGCCGTGCAAAAACGACAAAGCTATCCAATACAGCACCATCAAGGTCCGTCTCTATCCCGATGCGGCCCAGGCGGAGCTGTTTGAAAAGACGTTCGGCTGCTGCCGCTACATCTGGAACAATATGCTGGCAGACCAGCAGCGGTTTTATCTGGAAACCGGAGCCCATTTTATCCCCACCCCAGCCAAATACAAAAACGGGGCCCCGTTTCTGCGGGAAGTGGATAACCAGGCGCTGATCCAGGAGCACAACAAGCTGTCCCAGGCGTTCCGGGTATTCTTCAAAAGCCCGGATTCCTTTGGCTATCCCAATTTCAAGAAGAAAAAGACTGATCGGGATTCCTTCACCGCCTGCAACCACGTTTTTGAATCCGGCCCCACCATCTACACCACCAGGGACGGCATTCGCATGACCAAGGCGGGGATCGTTCGGGCCAAGTTTCACCGCCGCCCCCAGGCGTGGTGGAAGCTCAAGCGAATTACCGTGGAAAAGACCCGCAGTGGAAAATACTATTGCTACATTTTATACGAGTACGCAGCGAGACAGCCGGAGCCAGTCACACCAACGCCAGAGACAACAATAGGGCTGAAATACTCCCTCTCCCATTTTTATGTGGCGGATGACGGCAGTATGGCGGACCCGCCCCGCTGGCTGAGACAGGCACAGGAAAAACTGGCAAAAATCCAGCGGCGGCTGTGCCGGATGCAGTCCGGCTCTAAGAACTATCAGGAGGCGGTCCAGCAATACCGCCTGCTTCACGAACACATCGCCAATCAGCGGCGCGACTTCATCCACAAGGAGTCCCGGCGGATAGCCAACGCCTGGGATGCCGTGTGTGTGAGGGCTGACGCCTTTGAGGACCTGACCAAAGCCATGACCCACGGGACGATGATGGATTCCGGGTATGGTATGTTTCGTGAGTGCCTGCGCTACAAGCTGGAGCGTCAGGGAAAGACGCTCATTGTTGTAGACCGCTACCAGCCTACAACACGCACATGCGCTGCCTGCGGGCTGGTCATGGACTGCGAGGTCAGCTACAAAAAGGCCCGCTGGACCTGTCCCAAATGCGGCGCGATACATAACCGTGAGATCAACGCTGCAAAAAACATCAAAACAGCAGGTTTAGCGCAGATTTGCGCTTGACTGATATGCCGGTCGGAACGCCGGTGGATGCCCATGAACGCAGTGCGGGGAGCGTTGAGCGAAGGAAAATCAAAACCGTTTTTCTTCGTTCAGCGTTTTCCAAACTGCCAAGTGGGAAACGAGAGGATATGTACGCATATCCAAAGCCCGAAAGGGCGTTCACAACATTGTGACGATGAAGCACCGTCCATGCGGCGGGAGGAAGGAGTGCCTTTCCGCCCAACAAAAGAAGGAGTTGACAAAATGCTCTGCTTAAATCTGAACCAGGGTGAGTATCTGACCATCGGTGAGGACGTTGTGGTCCAGCTGGACAGCATCTCCGGCGACCGGTGCAAGCTGGTGATCAATGCGCCCAAAGAGATCGCCGTTCTGCGCGGGAAGGTCCTGGAGCGAAACGGCGGACATCGCCCGGACTGCGTGTTCGACAGCCCCCGCTGGCACCGGAAGGAGCTGATTTGGAATCAAAGCAAAGCCCAGGCCCTGGCCGCCATGCGGACGCTGCTCAGCCAGATGGACGGCAGGGACAGCAATGTCCAAACCCTGCGGCGGCAGCTGAGCCATATGTTTCCGCCTGCGCAGGGTGAGCCGGTGAACGAGGTTTCAAACGGCTGTGAGGTCGGTTGAAATATAGTCCGGCGCAAGCTGCTTTTGCGGTTTGCGCAAAGCACGTCATTTTTACGGAGGAGGTATTTCATGGCAAATTCAGCAAATCCCGTGGTGGAGTATGCTTCCATCGCGGCAGTCCAGGAAGCAGCCGGATTTCAGGTGCTGCTACCCCAGGGCGTTTCCGAGCATGTGAAAGCAATCTACCTGATTGGCGGCAGGGTCGTTGATCTGAAGCTCAGCAATGACCTCGTCTACCGCATGGCAAGGGGAACGGAGGATATTTCCGGCGACTGGACCTACCACCCAGAGGTAAACACCGTCATAGTGGGCAGATACACCGTGACAGAGCGGGGCATCTACGGCAGGGTGTTCACTGCCGACTGGACCAACGGGGAGTTCACCTTCGCGCTGCGCACCCCATACGGCATCAGGGACGAGAGCCTGCGCGAGATGATCGAGAGCATGGAGCCCGCCGATACAAAAGCCCCCTCTCCCATTGTGAAATACGATTACATTTTCGAGGCGGAATACGCGGCGGGATTCGGGATTTTAGTACCTGCGAGCCTGCACAACCAGGAAAACTTTAAGGGCGTCTGGGTCATCGGCGGAAAGGTGGCGGAGGTGGAATACGCCAACGGGATCATCTACCGCACGGCCAGAGGGGTCGATGACATCTCCGGCGTCTACCAGAAGTTTGAGCACAGCGAGGCGTTTACCGTTGGCAAATACCATGTTCTCGCCAAAGGCCGCCCGGACTGCTACTACCTGACCCTGTGGAACAACGGGAAGATGAGCTTTTCGCTGTACTGCCCCCATGGCATCAACAAAAAAGAAGTGGAGCGGTTTATCGACTCCCTTGTCCTGATTAACTGATTTGGTTTCAAACGGCTGATAAGCCGGTTGAAATATAGCGCCGCACACGCTTCATGCCCTAAAGGCCACAGGGCCTGGACCGGGCGGCGCACCATCCGCTGTGTGGGAGCAGGGAAGATTAGCGAAAGCACAGAGGATCGCAAAACACCAAATTTATTATGAAGGGAATCTGAATTATGAGAATCCAACACAACATCCCCGCTATGAGTTCCTACCGGAACTACACCAACAACACCAACGCGCTGGCTAAAAACCTGGAAAAGCTGTCCTCCGGCTACCGGATCAACCGTGCCGGTGACGACGCCGCCGGTCTGGCTATTTCCGAGAAAATGCGCGCCCAGATCACCGGTCTGAAGGCGGCCCAGAAGAACGTGAAGGACGGCACCTCCCTGGTCAAGACCGCCGAGGGCGCGATGCAGGAAATCCACGATATGCTCAACCGCATGGACTACCTGGCTACCCAGTCCGCCAACGGCACCTATCAGAACGCTGTGGACCGTGAAGCTCTCCAGAAGGAAGTCACCGCCCTGAAGGACGAGATCAACCGCATTGCCGACAGCGCCAACTTCAACGGCATCAAGCTGCTGGACGGCTCCCTCTCTTCCCAGAACCTCACCGCTGAGGGTGTGAAGGCTTCCACCAAGAGCATCATCGAGGGCCTGACCATCAACGAGGGCGCGAACGGCGGCGGCACCAAGGGCGAGGCCACCATCGACGTGTCCAGCCTGTTCGGCACCGGCGAT
>CAJUPS010000057.1 GCA_910588045.1 uncultured Oscillospiraceae bacterium
TGGAGTAGCACACGTTTCCCACACCTCCGATTGTTGACAAAATTTTCATTTTGTCTCTTTGTGGCCTAATTTGGGCCAGATAAAGCGGAGAAAACAGAAAAAAGGGCGCGAAAAGTTTGGACTGTAAAAACAAAAATTTTTCAGTCCTTTGGCTTTTCAGGCCCTTTTTCGTTAAAACGCTGATTTTGTGGGAACGGTCTTTCTTTTTATGGCGGGTATGCTATAATAACCATGTATCATGTATGTAGGGTAATGGGACAAAATGAAAATTTTGTCAACATGACGAACGTCACGTCACCAGCCCCAACTTTTCCAGCTGCCGGGCGTGTTCCGCCCCGGAGGTCATCAAATAAATCCGGGTGGTGTTGATGGAACTGTGCCCCAGAACGTCCGCCAGCTTCACGATGTCCTTGCAGGCTCTATAGAAGGTCGTGGCGAACAGGTGGCGGAGGTTGTGGGGGAAGACTTTCGATTCCTCGACCCCGGCTTTTTTGCAGATGGCTTTCATCTCCCGCCAAATCTGACCGCGAGACATGCGCTTTCCGCTTCCAGTGAGAAAAATCTCTCCGGAGGCGATTTTGTTTTTCTTGGCATACTTGAGCAGCTTCCGGCGGAGTTTGTTGGGGAGTAAAATGCTTCGGATTTTCCCCTTTAGATTGATGTCCGTCTCCGTCCGGTTTGCTGCTTCTACCGTAATATACCGGACCTCCGAAACCCGGATACCAGTGGCGCAGATGGTCTCCATCAGGAGCTCTAGCCGTTCCTGACCCGTCTCCCGGGCGGCGTCTAGTAAGCGCTGGTACTCCGCCTTCGTCAGCTCCCGGCTCTCCTCCCGGAACGCTTTCCGCTGGACGCGGAGGAATTTGATCTTGCAGTCCTCCCGGCCCAGGAACCTGAGAAAGCGGTTCACCGCCGAGAGCATGGAGTTCACCGTAACCGGCGCATAGCCCCGCTCCAGCAGGTGCTCCCGCCAGGCGGGGGCCTCCTCCAAATCCAAATCGTCCAGCCAGACCGCAAAGGCCCGCACGTCCCGGCGGTACTTCTCCACCGTCCCCGTACTGCGCCCCTCGCTCTCCAGCCAGGCTACGAAATCTTGTATATCGCGCATACGCATAAAAGGATCCCCCTCTTGTGTGATGATATATTTTCACACAAAAGGGGGATCTGTAGTACCCCGGAGGGCAACTTTTTTGAAAAATTTTATGCCGTCACTCCAATTCCTCCAGCCATAGCCGGACCACGGCGTCCGAGGGCATCCGCCAGTCCCCCCGGGGGGAGAGGGAGACGGAACCCACCTTCGGCCCGTCGGGCAGGCAGGAGCGCTTGAACTGCTGGGCGAAGAACCGGCGGTAGAAGCTCTTCAGCCACTTCCGGACGGCCTCCCCGCTGTAGGTCCGCCGGAAGGCCCGCTCCGCCAGGCGCAGGATCTTCTTCGGCCCAAAGCCCCAGCGAATCACGTAGTACAGAAAGAAGTCGTGGAGCTCATAGGGCCCCACCAGGTCCTCGGTGCGCTGGGTGATCTGCCCCTGGACCGCCGGGAGGAGCTCCGGAGAGACCGGGGTGTCCAGAATGTCCTCCAGCACGCGGGTCAGCTCCCCGTCCTTCTCCTGGTGGTCCCGGGCCACGTAGTCCACCAGATGCCGGACCAGGGTCTTGGGAATGGAGGCGTTGACGCCGTACATGCTCATATGGTCCCCGTTATAGGTGGCCCAGCCCAGGGCCAGCTCGCTGAGGTCCCCGGTGCCGATGACCAGTCCGCCCTCCTCGTTGGCCACGTCCATGAGCACCTGGGTCCGCTCCCGGGCCTGGGCGTTCTCGTAGGTCACGTCGTGGTCCTCCGGGTCGTGGCCGATGTCCCGGAAGTGGCTGCGGACGGTGTCGGCGATGGGGATGGTCCGCAGGGTCACCCCCATGTGCTGGGCCAGAAGGACGGCGTTGTTCTTCGTCCGGTCCGTGGTGCCGAAGCAGGGCATGGTGATGGCGATAATATCGCTGGAGCTCCGGTGGAGCATCCCCATGGCCAGGGCGGTGACCAGCAGGGCCAGCGTGCTGTCCAGTCCGCCGGAGAGGCCCACCACGGCGCACCGGGCCCCGGTGTGCTCCAGGCGCTTTTTCAGCCCCAGGGCCGCGATGGTCAGGATCTCCTCGCAGCGGTTGGCCCGGTCGGCGGCGTTCTCCGGGATGAAGGGCGTGGGGGAGATATAGCGGCGGATCTTGGTCTTGCACAGGGTAAATTCCGCCTCGCTGCGGTACAGGTCCGCCGCACCGGAAGCCGCCGGGAAGGGCGTCAGGCGGCGGCGCTCGCAGGTCAGCCGCTCCACGTCGATGTCCACCATGGTCAGGCCGGTGGTGAAGCGGTGCTCCGCCAGCATGGCGCCGTTTTCCGCGATCATGTTGTGCCCGGTGAAGACCAGGTCGGTGGTGGACTCCCCCTCCCCGGCGTCGGCGTAGACGTAGGCGCAGCACAGCCGCCCCGACTGGCCCACCACCAGCTGGCGGCGGTAGGCGGCCTTGCCTACCACCTCGTTGGAGGCGGAGAGGTTCAAAATCACCGTGGCCCCGGCCTCCGCCAGGCGGCGGGAGGGCGGGTCGCTGGCCCACAGGTCCTCGCAGATCTCCACGCCCACCTTCAGGCCGGGGATGGCCGGGCAGTCGATCAGGCTCTGCCCGATCCCGCCGTAGTGCCGGAAGGACAGCACCTCATCCTCGGGCCACAGGTCGCCGCCGCAGTCCGCGCCGCTCTGGAACCAGCGCATCTCGTAGAACTCGCCGTAGTTGGGCACATAGGTCTTGGGAATGACCGCCAGCACCCTGCCCTTCTGGATGACCACCGCGCAGTTGAAGAGCTTCCCCCCCGCCCGCACGGGCATCCCCAGGGCCGTGAGGACCTCCAGATTCCGCGTGGCCTCCAGGATGGTCCGCAGGCCCTCCGCCGCGCCGTCCAGGAGGGCGTCCTGGAGAAACAGGTCCCCACAGGTGTACCCCGTCAGGCACAGCTCCGGCAGGGCCAGGATCTTCACCCCCTGCTGCTCCGCCTCCCGCATCATCGTAAAGATCTGCTCCACATTGAACCGGCAGTCCGCCACCCGGATCTTCGGCGTTCCGGCGGCCACACAGATGAAACCGTCTCGCATAAAACAGGACCCCCTTGTCTATTTCTTCTATCGTGCCCCGGGCGCTCAGCCTTCATTCTTCCCCTTCGGCCTTCTGCGGGGCCGACGGCGGTTGTACCCCTTGCCCTCCTGCCCGGACTGCTGGCGGGCGGCGCGGTCGGCGGCGGCTTTCTTCTCGGCCGTCGTATCCGTGACCGCCCTCACAGGCAGTTTCTCCGCCTTCTCCACCCGCTCGGCCTTCGCCGGACGCGCCTGCTTCTGGGGACGCCCCGCCTCCTGGTAGGGGACGGGCTTCTCCTGGCGGGCCTTGCCGCCCTTGCCGCGCTGACGGCGGCGGCCTGCGGGCCGCTCCTCCTCATCGGGCTGCACCAGCACGGAGGAGACCGGAATGGGTCCGCGCCCACTCCCCTGGCGGCGGTTGGCCCGGGAGAAAAAGTCCTCCGGCCCCTCCTCCCGCTGGAGACGCGCGGGGTGCTCCTTGGGGATCTCAATGCCGTCCCGGCTGCCCTTGCCGCTGCGCAGCACCCGGATCTCTGCGGCCTTGTAGCGCTTGGGGGACTCCGGGGCGCTGTCCAGACGGACCTGGACCTGCTCCTGGAGCAGGTCCACGCTGCTGACGTTGCCCACGCCGTCGGGGGTGTCCACAAAGCTCTCGTTCCGGGGCATCCGCTTGGCGGCGTCCTCGTAGGCGGCCTGCTCGTACTTCAGGCAGCACATCAGACGCCCGCAGGTGCCGGAAATCTTGGTGGGATTCAGGCTCAGACTCTGGGTCTTGGCCATCTTGATGGACACGGGGATGAACTCGTCGAGAAACTGGCTACAGCACAGGGGCCGTCCGCAGATCCCCAGTCCGCCCAGCATCTTGGCCTCGTCCCGGACGCCGATCTGCCGAAGCTCGATCCGGGCCCGGAAGACGCTGGCCAGGTCCTTCACCAGCTCCCGGAAGTCCACGCGCCCATCGGCGGTGAAGAAAAAGATGATCTTGTTGCCCTCAAAGCTGCACTCCACATTGACCAGCTTCATCTCCAGCCCGTGGGCGGCGATCTTTTTCTCACAGATGCCAAAGGCTTCCTTTTCCCTTTTCCGGTTGTAGGCAGCAGAGCGGTGGTCGTTCTCTGTGGCGATGCGCACCACGGGGCGCAGCGGCTGGACCACGGATTGGTCGGGAACCTCGTGGTTCCCTTCTACGCAGCGGGCGTACTCCATGCCCTGGGCCGTCTCTATCACGACGTAGGTGTTGGGCTCCACCTGGAGCCCGCGGGGGTCGAAGTAGTAATTCTTGCTTCCGCCTCGGAAGCGGACGCTGATGACTTCTGCCATTAGATTCCTCTTTTCTTCGCGCGTTCCGCGCGAATGGTAGTTGTTTCTGTTCGATGGCCCGGGACCTAGGCACTCGGCCCTCGGCCGAGTGCCGGGACGGTCGTTTAGACGCCGAAGGCGGCTAAATGACGTCCCCGCGGGCAGCTGGTTTAGATTTTTCTTAGTCGATACCCCGGGACCTACGCGGCCCCGGACTCCGCGCCTACTTTTCGCGCCCGCGAAAAGTAGGCAAAAGCGGGCTTAAACCTACGGTTTAAGAATCCCTTGGCGGGAGCGGCGCGGAGCGCCGCTCCCTATGCGGGGGATTTGCGGAGTGCGGTGTGTATTGGGTTAGGCGAAGCCGCCGAATTTCAGGTCCTACGGGCATCTGATCTAGTGGTCTGGCACTTGTAGAACTCCGGCTGACGCCCTTTCAAAGGGGTACTCCCTGCAAGGGGGACCCTTAGGACGAGGTCCCTCGGATGGTCGCACACAATGCCCGATGTTATCGTAACTCTGGATCGTCCGACAACCCTAACAAATAATTCGCCGATACCTTGTAATGCTCACAGATCAATGCAAACTTCTCAATCGTCGTCGTCATCCTTCCCCTCTCCATTTCGCTGATGTGGCTCTTTTTACTCTGTATCACATTAGCTAAATCAGTCTGGGTCTCATGATTCTGCTTCCTTAATTCCAATATGCGCTGTCCAAATAATTCTTTCGTAAACATATTTACTCCTTGACAAGTCCACAATTATGGAATATAATTGCTGTCATATTCCACATTAAAGGAACCGGCGAAAGGGGGACATAAACAATGAGTATTCTCGCCGAATTATTTCACGAATGGTACTCGCCAAACGCGAAGCGCTGGGAGGAGGGGGACGAAGGCGTCCAAGAATGGGTCCGCAACGAGGACCTGTGGACGCAGGCGGAACAGTGTCTCGATGCGGAGCTGTTCCGGGAGCTCCAGATGAGCGTCATTGAACTGATGGATTTGGAGACATGCCGCACCTTTCGGGCGGGCTTCCGCCTCGGCTCTCAGCTGATGCAGGAGATTTCTGCCGCCAGCGCCCCCAGCAGATGCCCTACGCCGATGTTGTAGGCGCACTGCCGGATCAGCCCTCCCAGCTTGTCCACGGCGGCGGAGAGCTTATATTTCCCCAGCTGTCCGGCCAGGCGGACCGCCTCCGCGTCGCCCTGCCCCGTGCAGGCCGCGGCCAGGGCGGCCGTCAGCAGGTCGCGGGCCTCCGAGAGGAGCTCCTTGAGCTCGTCGCGGGAGATCCGGCTCCCCTCCAGTTCCGCGCAGTACGCCGTCAGCTCCGGCGCCTTCCCCAGCGCCTCGCACAGCTGCCGGGCCCGCTCCCCCGCCTTCTCCTCCGGCGGCGGCGACAGCTTCCACTCCGCCGTCCGGCTGCGGATGGTGGGCAGCAGTACCGCGCTGTTTTCCGCGCAGAACACGAACGCCGCGTGGCGCGGCCCATCCTCCACCACCTTCAGAAGCACATTCTGGGCCTTGCCGTCCAGCAGCGAGCAGTCGGGGAAGATATACACCTTCCGCTGCCCCTCGTTGGGCAGGACGCAGGCGTCCGCCGCCGTGCGGCGCAGGACCTCTACGGATATGGTCTTATGGTCCGGGTCCGTCACCGTCACCACGTCGGGGTGGATGTTCCGGAACACCTTCCGGCAGTCGGGGCACACCCCGCAGGGTTTGTCCGCCCCCCGGCACTGCCAGGCCGCGGCCAGGAAGCGGGCGGCCGCGTCCAGGTCCCCCCGGCCGCTGAGCACGACGGCGTGGCCCAGGGCGTCCCGGCCCGCCGCCTCCCGGATGCGCCGGGACAGACGGGGCTCCCCGGGAATTTCTTGATACGCCTGCTCCGCCATGGACACGCCCCCCCTTTTCTCCCCGCCCCCGGCGGGATGACGATGAAAATTACTTTTATTTTATCACAGACACAGGCCCAAAATCAACAGGAAGCGCAAAAAAAGAATCATGGAAACGTTGGCGGTGAAAAATTTCCCAGAAAATTTGAAATAATTTGGTAAAAGCCCCTTGCAATATGCGGATTTCCCTTCTATAATAGATTCGCAAAAGCGCTATTCAAAGATTTGTGCAAATAAATTCAATAACAGGAGGAAAACAATCCGTGAGCAAAAAGTTTGTCTATCTCTTTTCCGAGGGCAACGAACACATGCGCGAGCTGCTGGGCGGCAAGGGCGCCAACCTGGCCGAGATGACCAATCTCGGTATGCCCGTCCCCCGGGGCTTCACCATCACCACCGAGGCCTGCACCCAGTATTATGAGGACGGCCGCACCATCAACGCCGAGATCCAGGACGAGATCATGCGCTACATGGCCCAGCTGGAGGACATGACCGGCAAGAAGTTCGGCGACATGAACAACCCCCTGCTGGTCTCCGTCCGCTCCGGCGCCCGGGCCTCCATGCCCGGCATGATGGACACCATCCTGAACCTGGGCCTCAACGACCAGGTGGTGGAGGCGTTCGCCAAGAAGACCAAGAACCCCCGCTTCGCCTACGACTCCTACCGCCGGTTCATCCAGATGTACTCCGACGTGGTCATGGAGGTGGGCAAGAAATATTTTGAAGAGCTCATCGACGAGATGAAGGCCAAGCGCAACGTGAAGCTGGACACCGAGCTGACCGCCAAGGACCTCAAGGAGCTGGCCGAGCAGTTCAAGGCCGAGTACCGGGACAAGATCGGCGAGGAGTTCCCCCAGGACGCCCGGGAGCAGCTCATGGGCGCCGTCCGGGCCGTGTTCCGCTCCTGGGACAACCCCCGGGCCATCTACTACCGCCGCATGAACGACATCCCCTCCTCCTGGGGCACCGCCGTCAACGTGCAGGAGATGGTCTTCGGCAACATGGGCGACACCTCCGGCACCGGCGTGGCCTTCACCCGCAACCCCGCCACCGGCGAGAAGAAGCTCTTCGGCGAGTTCCTGATGAACGCCCAGGGCGAGGACGTGGTGGCCGGCGTGCGCACCCCCCAGACCATCGACCAGCTGGCCGAGGTCATGCCCGAGGCGTACCAGCAGTTCGTGGACATCTCCAGCAAGCTGGAGTACCACTACCGGGACATGCAGGACATGGAGTTCACCATTGAGAACAAGAAGCTCTTCATGCTCCAGACCCGCAACGGCAAGCGCACCGCCGCCGCCGCCCTGAAGATCGCCTGCGACCTGGTGGACGAGGGCATGATCACCGAGGAAGAGGCCGTGAGCATGATCGACCCGAAGAGCCTGGACGCCCTGCTCCACCCCACCTTCCCCAAGGAGGAGCTGGACCGGGTGGCCCCCATCGGCCAGGGCCTGGCCGCCTCCCCCGGCGCCGCCGCCGGTCAGATCGTGTTCACCGCCGACGACGTCGTCGAGTGGGTGGACAAGGGCCACAAGGTGATCCTGGTCCGCCTGGAGACCTCCCCCGAGGACATCGAGGGGATGCACTTCGCCCGGGGCATCCTCACCGTCCGGGGCGGCATGACCAGCCACGCCGCCGTGGTGGCCCGGGGCATGGGTACCTGCTGCGTGTCCGGCTGCGGCGACATCCAGATGGACGAGGCCAACAAGAAGTTCACCCTGGCGGGCAAGGAGTACAAGGAGGGCGACTGGATCAGCCTCGATGGCTCCACCGGCAACATCTACGGCGAGCGCCTGCACACCGCCGAGGCCAAGATCTCCGGCGAGTTCGAGCGGATCATGAACTGGGCCGACAAGTTCCGCGATCTTCAGGTCCGCACCAACGCCGACACCCCCAAGGACGCCCGTCAGGCCAAGAACTTCGGCGCCGAGGGCGTGGGCCTGTGCCGCACCGAGCACATGTTCTTTGACACCGACCGCATCGCCGCCATCCGGGAGATGATCGTCTCCGACACCGTGGAGCAGCGGGAGAAGGCCCTGGCCAAGCTGGAGCCCATGCAGCAGAAGGACTTCGAGGAGATCTACGAGGCCATGATGGGCAAGCCCGTCACCATCCGTCTGCTGGATCCGCCCCTCCACGAGTTCCTGCCCACCGAGGACGCGGACATCAAGGCCCTGGCCAAGGAGATGAAGATCACCGAGGAGCACCTGCGCTCCACCATCGACAGCCTCCACGAGTTCAACCCCATGATGGGCCACCGCGGCTGCCGCCTGGACATCACCTATCCCGAGATCGCCAAGATGCAGACCGCCGCCATCATCAAGGCCGCCCTGGCCGTGCGCTCCCGCCGTCCGGCGTGGAAGATCACCCCGGAGATCATGGTTCCCCTGGTGGGCGAGGCCCGTGAGCTGGCCTACGTGAAGAAGACCATCGACAAGGTGGCCCAGAAGCTCATCCGCGAGGCGGGCAGCGACATGACCTACAAGGTGGGCACCATGATCGAGATCCCCCGCGCGGCCCTCACCGCCGACGACATCGCCAAGGAGGCGGAGTTCTTCTCCTTCGGCACCAACGATCTGACCCAGATGACCTTCGGCTTCAGCCGCGACGACGCCGGAAAGTTCCTGGCCAGCTACTACGACCGGAAGATCTACGAGTCCGATCCCTTCTCCCGCCTGGATCAGGTGGGCGTGGGCCGTCTGGTGAAGATGGCCTGCGAGCTGGGCCGCCAGACCCGCCCGGAGATCAAGCTGGGCATCTGCGGCGAGCAGGGCGGCGACCCCTCCACCGTGGCCTTCTGCCACGACGTGGGGCTGACCTATGTCTCCTGCTCCCCCTTCCGGGTGCCTATCGCAAGGCTCGCCGCCGCCCAGGCCGCTATTAAGAATCCGCGGAAGAAGTAAGCGGTAATTCCCTGTAGGCTTTCAAAAAGAGAGATACCCCCATGCATAAGGGTCGAGCGGTAAAAGCCACTCGACCCTTATGGTATTTCCCCTTGTGATCTGCGTTGGACATGATTTTTTGCTTCTTTTCATTGACGTAGTGGGACGCATATGGTATTATGACAGGGATTTTCTGACTTTTGCAGCGGAGCTGTGAGGAGAAAACGGAGGACAGGCATATGGATTACGCAGGGGAACTCTTACAGGCAGAAAAAAGCGCTCCACCCATGGAGCTCCACGAGCCGCACAGCGGTATGCGGAGCGTTCAGAATTTGGAGGCCATCATCAACGAGGGCCTCCGTGTCGCTCTGCTGGAGGAGACCCCGGATCAGTCGTTACAGGTGCTGCTGGAGCACCTGGGAAAGGCCCTGAACGGGGAGCGGACCTACATATTTGAGCAGAACGAGTCCGGCGGCGACGACAACACCTATGAGTGGGTGGCGGATGGAGTGGAGCCGGAGCTGGAGAACCTGCAAAATGTCCCCCCGGAGGTGTGCGCCAGCTGGTATCGGAATTTCAGCGTCGGCGGGCATATTGTCATTCAGAACGTGGAGGATATTCGCTCCTCCGAGCCGCTTCAGTACGAGAACCTGAAGCGGCAGGGTATCCGCTCCCTTGTGGTGGTCCCTCTGTACGACGGGAAACAGATCATCGGCTTTTACGGCGTGGACAATCCCCCTGTGAAGTCCCTGGAATACGCGTCGAACATGCTCCAGACGGCGGCATACTTTATCGTCTCCTCCCTGAAGCGGCGCAATCTGTTCCGGGAGCTGCAAAAGCGGAGCTATCTGGAGGGGCGGCAGAGCCTGGAGGGCATTCTTGAGGGGGCCAGGACCGGAATCTGGACCATCGAGCTGGAGGAGGGCTGTCCGCCCAGGATGTATGCGGACCGGACCATGCGGATCCTCCTGGGCGTGCCGGAGGACATTGGGCCGGAGGCGTGCTACCGGCACTGGTTTGCACGCATTGAGCCGGACTATGTGGAGATGGTCCGGGAGGCGGTCCAGGAAATATTGCGGACGGGGCGGTACGAGGTGATCTACCCCTGGAATCACCCGGAGCTGGGCAAGATCTATGTCCGCTGCGGCGGCGTGCCGGACAAGACCTTTGAAAAGCCGGGGGCCTGTCTGAACGGATACCATCAGGACATCACGGAGACCATGGTGACGAGGAAAAAGCAGGAGCAGTCCATCATGGAGCTTCTGGAGCGCGTGAGGCAGGCCAACTCGGCAAAAAGCGAGTTCCTCTCCCACATGTCCCACGATCTCCGCACGCCCATCAACGGGATCCTGGGGATGCTGACCATTCTGGAAAAAAGTCAGGATGACCCGGAGCGGCAGAGGGATTGCCGGAAGAAAATCCGTGTGTCGGCAGAGCACCTGCTGTCCTTGGTAAACGACGTCCTCCAGGTGAGCCGGTTGGAGAGCGGCCGACCGGCGGCGGTAGAGGAGCCCTTTGACCTCTGCGCCGTGCTGGAGGACTGCATCACGATACTGTCCCCGCTGGCGGAAGAACGGGCCATCCGGCTGGAGCTGGAGACCTCCGGCCTGCGGCACAGAAGGGTCGTGGGGAACCCGCTCCAGGTAAAGCAAATCCTGATGAGCGTCATCGACAATGCCCTCAAATACAACCGGCCCCGCGGCTCTGTATTTGTCCGGGCGGAGGAGACCGCCTTCCGTGAGGGGACTGCGCACTGCCGCTTCGTTATCGAGGACACCGGGATCGGCATCGGGGAGGAGTTCAAGGCGCACATTTTCGAGCCCTTCACCCAGGAGCATCAGGACGCGAGGACCAATTACAGCGGCGTGGGGCTGGGCATGTCCATCGTAAAGAAGCTGGTGGACCAGATGCGGGGCACGGTCACGGTGGACAGCCGTCTGGGCGAGGGAAGCGTGGTTCAAATCCTCCTGCCCATCCGGGTGGACGACGCGTGGAACAATCCGCCTGCGGAGGAAGCGCCGGATGTCCAGGGCGATATTGCCGGGATGCACGTCCTTCTGGTGGAGGACAATACGATCAACTGTGAAATTGTTGAATACATTCTCAGGGATGCGGGCGCGGAGGTCGTGACCGCCAATGACGGGAGAGCCGCCGTGGATGCGTTTGAGGCATCCGCCCCGGGGGCGTTCGACTGCATCCTGATGGATTTGATGATGCCGGTGATGAGCGGATATGAGGCGTCCCGGGTCATCCGCGGCCTGGAGCGGCCGGATGCCGGGACCGTGCCCATCATCGCGCTGTCGGCCAACGCCTTTGAGGAGGACGTGGCCCTGGCCAAGGATGCGGGCATGAACGAGCACCTGGCCAAGCCGGTGGACATCCGCAAAATGTTTCAGGTCATGAGCAGACTGAGAGGCTGTTAGGCGCGGGCCCGACAGTCAGAGAGAATACACGCAGAGAGCTGTGGAGATGGAAAAAGTATGGAGAACAAGACTTTGCCGCGTTCTTTGAAAATCAGTATCGCAGTCATCATCTGTCTCACGATTTTCGTGTTTTCCGTCCTCGGGATCTTCATTCACCGCATGAGTGAGGACACGATCGAGGAAATCGGCACCGCCTATATGGCGGGCATGAACGAGCAGGTGTCGCTGCACTTTGAGACCATTATTGAACTCCGCCTGACCATGGCGGAGTCCATTGCGTACATTGCGGCAGGGGATGGAGCTTCCGGTTACGGAACAAGGGAGGAGATCGAATACGGCGCAAGGGCAAGGCACTTTTTGTGCGCCGCCCTGTATTCGTCCGACGGGGAAATCGAGATGATTTTCGGCGACCCGGTGAAGCTCAACCACCCGGAGCCCTTTCTGGAGAGCCTGCGGAACGGGGAGCGCAAGGCGGCCTCTGCCACCGACAGCGGTGGCGACGGCGTGATCCTGTTCGGCGTCCCCTGCGAGTATCCCATGTCGGACGGCAGCGGCAGCCTCGCCATCGTGGTCGGGCTCTCCACCCAATACATGGATGAGGTCTTGTTCCTGGACTCGGACCAGTCGCTGAGCTATTCCTTTGTGATCCGGACAGACGGCAGCCACGTCGTCGGGGACGAGGGCAATACCCACGAAAACTATTTTGACAGGCTTACCAGGATCCTCGGCGGCCGGGAGAGGGAGGCGAACGCCTACATCGAGCAGATGAAGTCCGCCATGGACGCCGATGAGGACTACTCCGTTATCCTGGAAAGCGGCGGCGCGCGCCGCCACATATACTGCACCAACCTCCCCTACTGTGAGTGGTATCTGATTACAGTTCTCCCCTTTGAGCGGCTGGATAGCACCATCTCGGGCATGGGGGAGCGCTGGCTTATCATCGTCTATGCCGCCTCCTTTGCGGTGATCGCCATGCTCCTCTACATATTCTTCCGGTACTTGAAGCTGTTCAGGAACCAGGTATCCGAGCTGACGCGCATGAACGCGGAGCTTGACGAAGCGCGGAGGGAGGCGGAGCAGGCGCGGAAAGAGGCCGAGCAGGCCAACATGGCAAAACAGGAATTTCTATCCAGTATGAGCCACGACATACGCACGCCCATGAACGCCATCATCGGCATGACCGCTTTGGCCCGGGACAACGCAGACCACCCGGAGCAGGTGCAGGATTATCTGGGTAAGATCGCCCTGTCCAGCAAGCACCTGCTTGGGCTTATCAACGACGTCCTGGATATATCCAAGATTGAAAGCGGCAAAATGACGCTGAATGTGGAACCGGTGTCCCTGAAAGAGACGATGGACAGCATCGCCAATATCATGCAGCCCCAGGTCGCTGCGAAAAACCAGCAGTTCAGCGCCGTTGCCCGGGAAATCCTTTCGGAAAGCGTGTATTGCGACGGGGTGCGGCTCAATCAGGTGCTGATCAACCTCCTGGGGAACGCCGTCAAGTTTACCCCGGAGCGGGGCTCTGTCCGGATGACCGTGTATCAGGAGGCGCTTCCGGAGGACGCCTCCCGGGTCCGCACCCACTTCCTGGTGAGCGACACGGGGATCGGCATGTCACCGGAGTACCAGAAGGTCATATTCGAGTCCTTCAGCCGGGAGGACAACACCCAGGTCCGGAAGACTGAAGGGTCCGGGCTGGGCATGGCGATCACCAAATATATTGTGGACGCCATGGGCGGAACGATCTCTGTCCGCAGCCAGCAGGGCCAGGGCAGCGAGTTCCATGTGGCGCTCGACCTGGAGCGGGCGGCTGTACCCAGCCGGGCGGCATCGAAGGATGCCGCCGTCGGCGCCGAAGGTGCGGGGGATGTGAACCTGGAGGGGAGACGCATCTTGCTGGCGGAGGACAACGAGCTGAACTGGGAGGTGGCAAGCGAGCTCCTCTCCCCCCTTGCGCTGGAGCTGGATTGGGCGGAAAACGGGGAGATCTGTGTGGAGAAATTCCGGAGATCCCCAGTGGGATACTATGATGCCATCATTATGGACGTGCGGATGCCGGTGATGGACGGCTACGAGGCGACCGCGGCCATCCGGGGGCTGGAGCGGTCGGACGCAGGTCTTCCGATCATCGCCATGACGGCCGACGCGTTTTCGGAGGATATTCAAAAGTGCTTGTCGTGCGGGATGAATGACCATCTGGCCAAGCCCATCGATATTCAGGTGGTCACCCGCAAATTGAAGAAATATCTGAAATAGGCTTAACTAACTGCCTGCGGCCCCTGATTTTGGTTGAAATCCGGCCCGCGGAATGGTATAATAATGAAAACCTGTACTCACTCCCGCCGCGCGCTGTCCAGCGGGAGAAAACCTCGCCCATTCAGCGCCCCGCGGGTATGAATACAGGTTCTTCCTTCCGAACGGAAGGCATGGATTAGGAGGACTGGAAAACGATGAAGAGACGGATTTTTCTTACGGCTTTATCCCTCTGTTTATTCTTCCTGCTGGCCGCCTGCAAGGAGCAGGACCCGCTCCCCGAGGAAAGCCAGCCTGGAACAGAGACCGTATCCCTGACGGTATGGGGGGCGGAGGAGGACGAGGCGCTGCTGGAGCAGATATTCACCTCCTTCCAGGCCCACTACGCCGGGCAGGCCGACTTTCGGATCACCTATCAGCCCCAGAGCGAGTCCAACTGCAAAGACGCCCTGCTGGGCGATCTGGAGGGCGGCGCGGATGTGTTCGCCTTTGCCGACGATCAGGTGGCCGCGCTGGCCGCCGCCGGTGGGCTGGACCCCATTGCAGACGAGATGGCCATCCGGAGCGCCTCTCTCCCCGCCGCAGTGGAGGCGGCCAGTGTGGGCGCAACCCTGTATGCCTATCCGCTGACGGCGGATAACGGCTATTTTCTGTATTACAACAAGTCCTATTTTTCCGACGAGGACGTGCAAAGTCTGGAGCGGATGTTGGAGGTGGCCGCCCAGGCGGAGAAGTATGTGTCCATGGACTGGTCCTCCGCCTGGTACGTGTACGCCTTCTTCGGCAATACCGGGCTGGAGGTGGGCCTCAACGAGGACGGCCTGACCAACTCCTGCACCTGGAACAGCACCGACGGTCCCATCCGGGGGTTGGATGTGGCCCAGGCCATGCTGGAAATCGCGGCCAGCCCGGCCTTCTCCAACCGGCCGGACGGAGAGTTCCTTCGCGGCGTGCAGGACGGCTCTGTGATCGCCGGTATCAGCGGCGTGTGGAATGCGGTGGCCGTGCAGGAGGCCTGGGGCGACGATATGGGGGCCGCCAAGCTGCCCGTCTACACCTGCGCGGGACAGCAGGTACAGATGGCGTCCTTTTCCGGCTGCAAGCTCATCGGGGTGAACGCCTACTCCCGGCACCCGGATTGGGCGGCGCGTCTGGCGGAGTGGATCACCAGCGAGGAGAACCAGCGTCTGCGCTTCGAGGTGCGGGGCCAGGGACCGGCCAACGTCAACGCCGCCAACTCCCCGGAGGTCCAGTCCTCCCCGGCCATCGCCGCCCTGCTGGAGCAGTCCAATTACTCCCAGCTCCAGCGTGTGGGCGGGAAATTCTGGGACCCCGTGACCGCGTTCGCCACCAGCATGGCCCAGGGAAATCCTTCCGGCGCCTCCCTGCAAGCCCAGCTGGACCGAATGGTCGAGGGCGTGATTGCGCGTTAAGTACATCATAATCGGGAGGAAATCGCATGAAAGGCAGATTGACACTTCAACAGCGCCTGATCCTGCCCATTATCCTGCTGGGCCTGATCACCCTGCTGTCCAACATTCTGGCGGTCTTCAGCATCAACAACGTCCATGCCACTGCGGGAACCATCGTGGACCGGAGCATGGCCAGCGAGGAGCAGTTGGAGGATATTAGGCGGTCCGTCATGGATATTCACCGGCTGGCCCTGTCCCACATCGTAGCGGCGGACCACGCCACCATGATCCGGCTGGTACAGGAGATCAAGGCGGAGGAGGCCGCCCTGGATGAAAAACTGGGCGCTTACGAGGGGGTTGTCTCCGAAGAGGACGGGGAGACGTATCAGTCCCTTTTGAAGAGCTATGCCCAATTCAAGCACGCCCTGGTCTACCTGGTCAGCGCCAGCGCCGACAGCAAAACCCAGGAGGCCTATGCCACCGCCAACGGGGACGTGGCCAGCTGGGGGAAGGCGGCGGAGGCGGATATTGACGCCCTCTCCGATGCGGTCAGCGCCCAGGCGGGGGAGGCCAAGGGGAGGCTCACCCTGGTCTATATCATCTCCCTGGTCACCAGCGCCCTCACCTTGATCGTGGGCATTTTTCTGGTGGCGGCGGCCTTCCGGATCATCCGGAAGTACGTCCTCACCCCCATCCGGGATACGATGGGCACGCTCCAGGACAGCTCCGAGCGGATCAGCGGCGTAGTGGGAGAGGTGCGCCAGCGGGCGAGGCACTCCAACGACAGCGTCCGGACCCTCTCCCGGCTGACGGAACAGCTCTCCGCCGCTCTGGAGGAGATCGCAGGCAGCGCCGCCGCCATCACCGCCGGGGCCGCCGGAACCCAGGGCGATACCCAGCGCATGGCGGAGGAGTGCTCCGCCATCACGGCCTACTCCGCCGGGATGCGCGAGCGCGCCGAGGAGATGGAGCGCACCGCCCGCCTGGAGACGAAGGCCATCCAGGACAAAACGGCGGACATCATGTCCATGCTGGATCAGGCCATTGAGAAGAGCCACAGCGTGGAGCAGATTCGCGTCCTGACCGAGGACATACTCAACATATCCTCCTCCACCAACCTCATCGCCATCAACGCCTCCATCGAGGCCGCCCGGGCGGGCGCGGCGGGGGCCGGATTTTCTGTTGTGGCGCAGGAGGTGCACAGTCTGGCCGATTCCTGCGCCGAAACGGCCAGCCATATTCAGGAGGTCAGCGGGGTCGTCACGGGGGCCGTAGAATATCTGGCCAACAGCGCCCGGGAGCTGACCCGCTATCTGAGCCAGGTGATCGAGGAGCAGCTTGAGCGGTCCGTCCGGGCCGGGCAGCAGTACCGGGAGGATTCCGACTACATCGGGCAGGCCATGGAGGAGTACAACGGCCGGGTGGAACGGCTGAAGTATGCGATCGACCAGATCGCCGTTTCCATTTCCAGCATCTCCGGTTCCATCGACGGGGCGGCCTCCGGAATCAGCGGCGCCGCCGGGAGTACCCGCATCCTGGTGGATGACATGGAGGGGATCACCGGGCGGATGGATGCCAACCAGGAAATTGTCGGAGAGCTTCAGCGGCAAATGGATATGTTTGCAAATCTGTAGGGCCGCCCCTGTCCTCCCGGATTCCTGCGAATTTTCCAGCGGCGGCGGAAAGCGCTCGCCGCAGGGCGTTCCGCCCTGGACCGGGCAAGAAAAATGATTGCAATTCGGCAAAAAGTGTGGTATGGTGGGAGACACTATCCGTTAAATACTTCACAAAGGAGCAACCATCATGGACATTCCTGCTCTGCAAAAAAAATTGGATGAGGCAAAATACATTTGCAGCGGCGACGTTGCCGCCACCCTCCTGGTGGCCCTCCAGCTGGGCCGTCCCCTGCTCATTGAGGGTCCCGCCGGGGTGGGAAAAACCGAGATCGCCAAGGTGATGGCCTCCGCCCTGGACCGGGAGCTGGTGCGCTTGCAGTGCTACGAGGGCCTGGACGAGAGCAAAGCGCTCTATGAGTGGAACTATCAGAAGCAATTGCTGAACATCCAGATCCAGATGGACCGGCGGGACGCGGACGAGCTGACCAAATCCCTCTTCGGCGACGAATACCTGCTGGAGCGGCCCCTGCTGCGGGCCATCCGCTCCGAGGAACCGGTGGTGCTGCTCATCGACGAAATCGACAAGGCCGACGAGGAGTTCGAGGCGTTTTTGCTGGAGCTGCTCAGTGAGATGCAGGTGACCATCCCCGAGACGGGGGTAGTGCGGGCAAACTCCATCCCCTTTGTGGTGCTGACCTCCAACCGGACGCGGCCCCTGGGCGAGGCCCTGCGGCGGCGGTGCGCCTACCTCTACCTCCAGTACCCCGACATCGACCGGGAGGCGGCCATCATCCGGGCCAAGCGCCCCCATGTCAACGACCACCTGGCCCTCCAGGTGGCCCAGGCCATCCACGCTCTGCGGGAGAGCGAGGCCATCCTGAAAAAGCCCTCCATCGCCGAGACCCTGGACTGGGTGTCCGCCCTGGAGGCCCTGGGCATCAGCGATCTGAACCGGGAGGCCGCCCGGCAGACCATGGGGTTCGTGCTCAAGAGCAGCGAGGACCTGGAGGCGGCCGGGGACGTGCTCTGCGGCCAGGACTGCGGCCATCCCCATGAGCACGAGCACTGCGGCGCGTGCAGCCACGGACAGGCATGAGCGTCTACCTGGAGAAGCTGGCGGAGTTCTCCGCCATGCTGCGCGCCGAGGGTCTGGCGGTGGGCACCCAGGAGACGGCGGACGCCTGCGAGATCCTGACGGCCCTCGACCTCAGCGACCGGGAGACGATGCGCCTGGCCCTCCAGGCGGTCTACGCCAAGAGCCGGGAGGAGCAGGCGATCTTTCAGCACTGTTTTGACCACTTTTTCGTCAGCGTGGAGCGGCGGGACGCCATCCGGCGGAAGCGGGAGGAGGAGGCCCGGGAGCTGGCCCAGCGCCGCCAGGAGGCGGAACGGGAGATGCAGGTCAACGGCCAGCCCATGGCTCTCCGGGAGGACCTCCAGGAGGTCTACGTCCGCATGAGCGAGGACAAGCGGGAACAGCTGCGGCAGATGCTGGAGAAGACAAAGGGCAACCTCAAGCGCAGCCCGAAGCTGTACAGTAACTTCATCCGCTCCGTATTCATGCGCTTCCTGCTGGAACAGCAGATGGCCATGGAGGACGACGCCGCCGTGGGCAGCGAGGCGCTGGACCCGGACATGGCCCTGCTGTATCGGGACATCTCCCAGTTCAAGGAGGCGGACATCCCCCGGGCGGCGGCGCTAATCGCCGCCATCTCCCGCCAGCTGGACGCGGAACTCAGCCGGAAGCGCCAGGGCCAGGGGCACAGCGGGAAGCTGGACTTCCGCCGCACCATCCGGCGGGGACTGGAGACCGGCGGGAGTCTCTACCGCCTCTCCTACCGGAAGAAGCGGCAGAAGAAGCGGCGGCTGGTGCTGCTGTGCGACGTATCGGGGTCCATGCTGCAATTCTCAGAGTTCGTGCTGCGGTTCATCAAGTCCATGACCGAGGTGTCGGAGTCCTCCCAGACCTTCCTGTTCTCCGAGGAGATGCGGGAGGTGGACGCCTTCGCCTTGCAGAACATGGACGCCTTCCGGGACTACGTGCGCTCCTCCGGCCTCTTCGGCCGGGGCACCGACCTGGGGCGGGCCCTGGAGGAGCTGTGCCAACACCGTCCCCCGGCGCTGGGACCGTCCACCACGCTGCTGATTTTGTCGGACACCAAGACCATCGACCTGCCCCGGGCCGCCCGGAATCTGGTGGAGGCCCGCCGTCAGGCGGGAAGGGTGCTGTGGCTGAACCCCATCCCCCAGCGGAAGTGGCCCTATATGGCCAGCATCCAGACCATGGCGTCCCTGTGCCAGATGGCCCCCTGCTCCACGCTGGAGGAGCTGACGAGGTCGTGCAGAAAATTGATGAAGTGATAAAGAGGCCCCGCGGCGGAACAAAACGCCGCGGGGCCCTTTTTCTAAAACACGTACTTCTCCAGCCGCGCCATCGCCTCCCGCACCCGGCTCAGGGGCAGGGCCAGATTCACCCGGATGTGACACGGCCCGTGGAAGGGCCGTCCGTCCTGCCAGGCCACGCCCACGTCCCAGCCAGCCTGGAGCAGCTCGTCAATCGTCTTCCCGTGCGCTTCGCACCACGCCGAGCAGTCCAGGAACAGCATGTACGTCCCCTCCGGTTTGAAAAGCTCTACTCCCTGGAAATGTTCCCGAATAAAATCCGTTGCGTAATCAACATTCCCGGTGAGCACCTGCCGGAGCTCGTCCACCCACGCCCGGCCCTCGGGGCTGTACGCGCCCAGAAGGGCGTGCATGGACAGCACGTTCATGTTGTTGTAGTGGGACAGGGATGCCTCCCGCTCCACCCGGGCGCGGAGCCAGGGATCGTAGATGATCCGGTAGCTGCCGATTAAACCAGCCAGATTGAAGGTCTTGGAGGGCGCGTACAGGGCGACCGTCCGCCGCCGGGCGTCCGCGGAGATGGACTGAGTGGGGATGTGCCTGTGCCCGGCCAGGGTCAGGTCGGACCAGATCTCGTCGGAGATGACAAACACGTCGTACTTCCGGAACAGCTCCATGGCCTGCTCCAGCTCCCAGCGCTCCCAGACCCGGCCGCAGGGGTTGTGGGGCGAGCAGAGGATGGCAGCGTGGATCCGGTTCTCCGCCAGCTTTTTCTCCATGTCCGCAAAGTCCATCCGCCAGACGCCCTCCCCGTCCCGGGTCAGCGGGCTGTGGACGATGCGGTAGCCGCAGTTGGTCAGGCTTCCGGTAAAGCCGATGTAGGTGGGCGAGTGGACCAGCACCTGGTCCCCCTGGGAGCACACCGCGCCCAGGGCGCTGAGCACGCCGCCCAGCACACCGTTCTCATAGCCGATGCACTCCTTGGTCAGCCCGGTGACGCCGTTGCGGTCCGCCTGCCACCCGATGATGGCGTCGAAGTACGCCTCCGGCGGCTGGAAGTAGCCGTAGGCGGTGTGGCCAGCCCGGTCCATGATGGCCTGGGGGATAGTGGGGACGGCGGGAAAGTTCATGTCCGCCACCCACATGGGGATCAGGTCGAACCCCTCCTTGGGCCTGTAGGGGGAGAAGCCCGGAGCGCCGCCCAGGCCGTCCACCGCCAGGGCGTCCCGGCCCCGGCGGTCCAGAATGGTGGTAAAATCGTATTTCATAGCGAAAAACGTCCTTTCCTGTCTTTTCTCTATTATAATCCAAGCCGCAGACGGACGCAAGAGGGGAATTTCCCGCAGCATACCCGGACAAAAGTTGGACAGACTATGCAGAGTATCCAACTCCTGCCGCTGGAATTTGTTGCAAATACCGCTTGACGGGATTTAATTCCTATATTATGATAGGAAATACAAGAGAGGACGGTGGAACCATGAAAATCTCCGCGAAGAGCCGCTACGCTCTGCATCTGATGTTGGAACTGGCCATGCAGGACGAGGGGGTGAATCTCTCGGTCAAGAGCGTAGCCGAGAGCCGGGGCATCAGCGAGAAGTATCTGGAGCAGATCATCCCCGTGCTGGTGCGCTCGGGATTGGTGCGCAGCGTCCGAGGGGCCAAGGGCGGCTACCGACTGGTCAAAAAGCCGGAGGACTGCACGGTCGGGCTGATCCTGCGGACGGTGGAGGGGAGTCTGTCCCCCGTCTCCTGCATGGACGACGAGGTCAACCAGTGCGCCCGGTGCAAGGCGTGCGTCACGCTGGACCTGTGGGAGCAGATCGACACCGCCATCAGCAACATCGTCGATCACGTGACCCTGGCCGACCTGGTGGACAAGCAGCGCCGTTTGGACGCCCGGTGCACCGCCCACGGCCGGGGCAACTGCTGAACGCCGCCCATAATTCCTATATTCCTATAGGGAACCAGTATATTCCATGCCGGAGGATTCCCCCGGCGGGCAGAAGAAAGAAGGTATGCGATCTATGTTTGTTTACGCTGACAACGCCGCCACCACCGCCATGAGCCGGACGGCGGTCAAGGCCATGCTCCCCGCCCTGGAGGAGCTCTACGGCAACCCCAGCTCCCTCCACCAGAAGGGCCGGGAGGCCAACTTCGCCCTGATGGACGCCCGGGAGACCGTCGCCAAGTGCCTGAACGCCGAGGCGCGTGAGATTTATTTCACCGGCTGCGGCACGGAGGCCGACAACTGGGCTATCACCGAGGGGGCCCGCATGGGCGCAGCGCAGGGCAAAAAGCACATTATTTCCGACACCATCGAGCACCACGCGGTGCTGCATACGCTGAAAAGGCTGGAGAAGCAGGGCTTTGAGGTCACCTACCTGCCGGTCCACGAGGATGGGCTGGTCCGGATCGAGGAGCTGGAGGCCGCCATCCGGGAGGACACCTGTCTGGTGACCATCATGTACGTGAACAACGAGATCGGCACCATTCAGCCCATCCGGGAAATTGGCGCTCTCTGTCGGGAGAAGGGGATTTTGTTCCACACGGACGCCGTGCAGGCGGTGGGGCACATCCCGGTGGACGTGGAAGCGGACAACATTGACATGCTGTCCCTCTCCGGCCACAAGTTCCACGCCCCCAAGGGGGTGGGTGCGCTGTACTGCAAGAAGTCCGTCAAGATAAAGAATTTTATTGAGGGCGGCGCACAGGAGCGGGGTCGGCGGGGCGGCACGGAGGCCATCCCGGCGATCCTGGCGATGGCGGCGGCGATGCAGGAGAGCTGCGCGAACCTGGAAGAGAATATGGCCAAGGTTACCGCTATGCGGGACAGATTGATCGAGGGGCTCAGTAAGATTCCCTGTTCCCGCTGCAACGGGAACAGCGGGCATAAGGCTCCCGGGGTGGTCAGTTTCTGCTTCGAGGGCATAGAGGGGGAGAGTTTGCTGCTGCGGTTGGATCTAGCTGGTATCTGTGCCAGCTCTGGCAGTGCGTGTACCAGCGGGTCGCTGGATCCCAGTCATGTTTTGCTGGCGCTGGGGATGCCCCATGAGATTGCCCATGGGTCTCTTCGTTTGAGCCTTTGTGAGTATAACACCATGGAGGAGGTTGATTATATTCTGGAGCAGGTGCCCGAGGTCGTTAGAACGCTGCGGGAGATGAGTCCGGTGTGGATGCATATGCTTGAAAAAATGCCTGACCCTTATCAATGATCGTTTGCCGCCGCTGCGCGGCGGCCCTGGCTTAATCTATCGTTTAGATTCGCCCTGCCTCCCCGGGGACGTCATTTGCGCCTGCGGCGCAAACGACCGTTCCGGCGGCCTGCTGGCCGCCTAGGGCGTTCTTTTCGCTTGTGCGAAAAGAACCAAAAGCACCCTCAAGGGGGCTACGCCGCCCTTGAGAATCCCCTAATGTTATTATTTATTTTCCCTCCGACGTACCTGGTTTAGTTCTGTCTTAATACCTTCGTTGGTGCGCCACACTTCTGCGGCTACCCACGGTCCTTT
>CAJUPS010000058.1 GCA_910588045.1 uncultured Oscillospiraceae bacterium
TTTGTTACTTTTCGCGTGCGCGAAAAGTAAGCCCCGCCCGGCAGGGCGAATCTAACAAGAAGAAGGAAGCAGGGCGGCCCTCCGGGCCGCAAGAATCACTCTTCCATCTCCGTAAACGTAGTCCCCCCCTCCAAAACCCGAGTATTGGTATACCCATAAAATTTCATTCTGTTCTGCGTGAGATACGCCCTTCTCCCTTTGGTGCACACAAGGAGGAAAGGAGCATCCTTCTCCAGCCCGGGGATCTCCCCATCAATTTTAGTCAAATCCAAATACTTCTTCCCCTCCAGGGTGGGCGCGAGAGCGCAATCGATCACCTCATAGCCCTCCGCCGCGCCGGCGGCAAACTCCGCCGGAGTGAAGGACACCATCTCCCCGTCCAACTTGTTGATTAAAATATTAACACTGTGAGCAAAGGGGTGAATGGCGGTAGAAAAAGGAGGCGCATAAGCAAAATCCATCGCCGCCAGCTGATCCACCGTGGCCCCCAGGGAGATGGCCGTCACGCCGATGTCCGTCACCTTGTCCACCGCGCCGGTGCCCAGCACCTGAACCCCCAGCAGCTTCCTTGTGGCCCTGTCCGCCGTCAGCTTGATGATGAACAGCCCCGCGCCGGGGTAGTAGTGCGCCTTGTCGTCCACCACGGTGATGACGCTCTCCACATCGTACCCCTCCGCCTTGGCGGCGGTCTCGGTGAGCCCCGTGCGCCCCGTGTTCAGCCCGCCGGGCAGCTTCGCCACGCCGGTGCCCAGCACGCCGGGATAGGCGATCTCCTTCCCCGCGATCCCGCTGGCCAGAAGACGCCCTGTGATGTTGGCGGTGGACCCCATGGGGGACCAGGCGGGCTTTCCGGTCTGCCGGTTGGTCACCATGGCGCAGTCGCCCGCAGCGTACACATCCGGCACGTTGGTGCGCATGTACCGGTCGGTGAGGATGGTCCCCTTGAACATCTCGATACCGGAGCCCTCCAAAAACCCCGTGTTGGGCCGGATGCCGATGGCCAGCACCAGCGCGTCGGCCTTATAGCCCCGCTTGCTGGTGAGCACCTTCTCCACCTTTCCGCTGCCCTCCGCGCCCTCCAGGGACACGCCGGTGACGGGCATAATGCCCTCGTCGGCCATCCTGTTCTCCACGTACTCGCTGAGTTCCGGGTCCAGGAAGTTGGGCAGCACATGGGGCGCAAAGTCGATGACGGTGGTTTTGACCCCCTTCGCGGCCAGGTTCTCCGCCACCTCCAGGCCGATGAAGCCGCCCCCGGCCACCACGGCCCGCTTGATCTCGCCGGATTCCACCGCCTCCCGCAGGCCGATGGCGTCGTCCGGTGTGCGCATGACGAATACATTCTTCAGGTCCAGCCCCTGGACGGGGGGAACAAAGGGGGATGCGCCGGTGGCGATGACCAGCTTGTCATAGCCGTACTCGCTCACCTCGCCGGTCCGCAGATCCTTGGCCTCCACGGTGTGCCTGTCCGTGTGGACGGCCACGGCCTCCGTCTCCGTCCTGACCGCCGCCCCGGTGAGGGCGGCAAATTTTTCCGGGGTATTGACGATCAGCTCGCTCTTCTCATGGATGACGTCGCCCACGTAGTAGGGCAGACCACAGCCCGCATAGGATATGTCCCGCCCCTTGGTCAGGATCGTGACCTCACAGGAGCGGTCCTCCCGCTTGAGCTTGGCCGCGACCTTTGTTCCGGCGGCTACGCCGCCCAATACCAGCACCTTCATTGGCTCTTCTCCTTTTCCTTCTCATCAATGCTCTTGCAGAATTGCGCATATCGACTGGAAATCCTGATAACAGAATACTCGTAGTTGTCCGGCTTGTCAACAGAAAATGGCGGAAATACCGCCGGTCTTATCCGTTTAGCGCCTCTTTCAGCTGCCGGATGTAGTCCGGCGCGGTGCCGCAGCAACCGCCCAGAACACCCGCTCCGGCCTCCGCCAGAATGCAGGTGTACCGGGCAAATTCCCCGGGCCCCATGCTGTAATGCGCCTGACCCGTTTCATCCATCACCGGCAGTCCCGCGTTAGGCTTGGCAATCACCGGGATCTCCGCGGCCGCCCGGACGGCGCGGATGACGCTCTCCAGCTGGTCCGGCCCCACGGAGCAGTTGACCCCCACAGCGGAGGCCCCCATCTCCTGCGCCATGACCGCCGCCTCCCACGCGGTCCCGCCGAACATCACGCCCCCATCCGCCTCCACGGAGAAGGACACCAGCACCGGGAGGTCCAACCCCGCCGCCGCGTCCAGCGCCGCCAGGGCCTCGTCCGTGCCCATCAGCGTCTCCACCGCCAGCAGGTCCGCCCCGGCCTCGGCCAGGACTTCCATCTGCTCCCGGTAGACGTCGTAGGCCTCTCCGTAGGCCATATCGCCCACCGGCTCCAGGGGACGCCCCATGGTGGAAAGATCCCCCGCCACCAGCGCTTTTCCCCCCGCCGCCTCTTTGGACAGCGCCACCAGCTGTGCATTCAGCTCCCCCAGCCGCCCCTCCAGGCCAAAGCCCTTCAAGCCCAAGCGGTTAGCAGAGAAGGTGGGGGCCATAACGACCATGCTCCCCGCCTCCACATAGCCCCGCTGGAGCTCCAGCAGCACCTCGGGGTGCTCTAAGACCCACAGCTCCGGTGAGACCCCCACCGGCATTCCCGCCGAGCGGAGATAGGACCCGGTAGCCCCGTCCAGGAGAATGGTCCCACGCTCCGCCAGCTCACGAAATTCCTGTTTTGTCATCGTTTACTTCACCGCTTCCCGGTAGAACGCCAGAATACTCCCCATAAATCCCTCGTCCAGCTCCCGGGCCCGGAATTTATCAATGGAGGCACAGTATTCCCGCAGAACCTCCTCCGGCACGTTGTAGTCATACTGCTCATCTATCTGCTCTCCGATCTTGTTCACTTCCTCCGCGTAGTCGTGGGCGGCCTGGGAGTAGAACAGGTTGTTGTGCCCGTTCCGCCGGTCGTCGCCGCAGACAATGTACTGCACATGGGGGTTAGTGATGCAATTTTTCTGCGAAATAATACTCACTGTATCGAACTCGACGGTGGTATCCTCGTCCCCGTGGAGAATCAGCACGGGGGTATCCGTGGAATTGATCGCATCCACCGCCGTCAGATCAAAGGTATCCCCGAAGGTCAGCTTCTGATTGATCCAGATAAAGGGATACTCCGCATAAATCAGCGGCCCCAACATCCCCTCGCCCCATGACAGGATCATGGGCATAGCCTCGTTGAACCCCGCCACGCTGGCGGAGGCGGCAATATCGTGGTCGAAGTGAAGCACGGCCGTCACCGCGTAGCCGCCCCAGCTGTGGCCAAAGAGGAACACCGGCACGCCGTCAAACCGGCTCTCGCCCTCCACCCATGTCAGCGCCGCGTCCAGGTCCAGCACCGATTGGTTCAGCCCCACGCAGTTCTTCCCCTCGCTGTCCCAGCAGCCGGTGTTGCTGTAGCAAAGCACCTGATACCCGTGGTCCGCGAAGTACATCATCTCCGGCAGATAGCTCTCCTCGCCGCCGCCCATACCGTGGGAGATGACCACCAGCCCCTCGGCGTTATCCGGACAGTAGAGGTGGCCGTACAACCGGTTCTCCCCGGAGAGGAAGCTCACCGCCTCCCGGTCATACCGGTCCTCGATGTCCTCGTAGAGGATGCTGGACGTCAGCCCCGCCTCCGGCGGTTCGGTCCGCTCGAAGGTATCGTTCATCAATATCTGCACCCCGATAAACGACGCGATGCAGAACAGCGCCAGCAGGACCAATAAAACGATACCGATGATTTTCAGAGCCTTTTTCTTGGTTTTCATGATGATTTCCTTTCCGTGGCATGGATTATGCTGCGCAAGATCCGCGTAGGGGCGCACATCGTGCGCCCTACAGCAAATTTCCGGCATAGGGACATCCCTCACCCCTTCGCCCCCTGCCGCAGTCTCCACCGCAGCCCGCTGTATCTCCTCTGCTGCTTATCGTTGGCCGCCATGCGCCCCAGGGCGGCGTCATCCCCCACCACCACCAGCAGCTCCCGGGCCCGGGTGATACCGGTATACAGCACCCCCCGCACCATCAGCGCCGGAGCGGCGGGCAGCGCCACCAGCACCACCGCCTTATACTCGCTTCCCTGGCTCTTGTGCACCGTCACGGCGTAGGCCAGCTCCAGCTCCCCCAGCATGTCCGCCGTATAGGTGGCCGTGCGGTCGTCGAAGCGGATGCTCATCAGCTCTCCGCCGGGGTCGATGTCCTCCACCACGCCCACGTCGCCGTTGAAGATCCCCGCCCCGGTAACGCCGTCGTCCCGCAGCCACAGCACGTCGTAGTTGTTCCGGACCTGCATCACCCGGTCCCCGGTGCGGAAGGTGATCTCCCCCCAGACCTTTTGCCGCTTCTCCGGCGCGGGGGGATTGAGGGCCTTCTGCAAGGCCCTGTTCAGCGCCCAGGTGCCCCACTCCCCCTTCCGGGTGGGGCACAGCACCTGGATCTGCCCGGGCTCCACGCCCATGTTGTCCGGCAGCCGTTTCCGGCACAGCTCCACCACCAGGTCCACCGCCGTCACCGGGTCCCGGCGGCGCATGAAGAAGAAATCGCTCTGGGCCGTGTTCCGCAGCTCCGGCGTCTGTCCCTGGTTCACCGCGTGGGCCGCCCGGACGATGGCCGACGCCTGGGCCTGCCGGAAGATCTCCGTCAGGTTCACCGTCTCCACCCGCCCCGAGCGGATCAGGTCCCCGAACACGTTCCCCGGTCCCACCGAGGGCAGCTGGTCCGGGTCCCCCACCATGATGAGGCGGCAGTCGTCCTTGATGGCCGCCAGCAGCGCCGCCATCAGGGGCAGGTCCACCATGCTCATCTCGTCCACGATGACCGCCTCCGCCGCCAGGGGTTCCTTCTCATTCCGCTGGAAGGTCACCTCCCCGATGTCCGCCTTCCAGCTCATGCCGAGACACCGGTGGACCGTCTGCGCCTCCCTGCCGCACAGCTCCCCCAGCCGTTTGGCGGCTCTCCCCGTAGGGGCCATGAGAAGCGTGGTGCACCCCATCCGGTCCAGCATCGCCACGATGCCCCGCACGGAGGTGGTCTTGCCGGTGCCCGGCCCGCCGGTGAGGAGGACCACGCCCTGCCGCGCGGCCAGCTCCACCGCCCGCCGCTGGGCGGGGGCGTAGGTCAGCTGCTGCTCCCCCTCGATCTGCCCGATGATCTCGTCCACCCGGTTTGCCACATAGTCCGCCCGGTCCGCCTGACAGCGGAGCATCCGCTCCAGCTTCTCCGTCACCGCCGTCTCCGCGTCGTACAGCCGCCGGAGGTAGCACGCCTCCACCTTCGCCACCTTTTCCCACCGGATGGCCCCCCGGCCGATGAGGTCGTCCAGTGCGGCCTCCACCACGTCCGGGGGACAGTCGATGAGCTGGGACGCGGCGGCGATCAGCTTGTCCCGCGGCAAAAACACGTGCCCGTTGTTCAGATTGTAGGCCAGCTCAAAGAGCACCGACGCCTCCACCCGCCTGCGGCTGTCCCCCGCCATGCCCATGGACAGGGCGATTTCGTCCATGACGGCGAAGTCCACCCCGTACAGCTCGTCCACCAATAGATACGGGTTTTCCCGCAGCGCATCCAGGGCCCCTCCGCCGTAGTGGCGGTACAGCCGCAGCGCCAGAGACAGGGGCAGGTCGTTGGCGGACAGAAAGTCCATCAGCCGCCGCATCCCGGTCTGATAGCGGTAGCTCTCGCAGATCTCCCGGGCCTTCCTCGGGGTGATGCCCTTGATTTTCATGAGCTGGTCCGGGTCCTCCTCCAGCACCAGCAGGGTGTTGGCGCCGAAGCGCTGGACCAGCCGGGCGGCGGTGGCCGCGCCGATGCCCTTGACGATGCCGGAGGAGAGATACCGCAGGATCTCGTCCTCCGTGGTGGGCAGATGGCGCTCCACCTGGTCCGCCTGGACCTGGTCGCCGTGGACGGGGTGGCTGACCCAGCGGCCGGAGACGGTCAGGTCCTCCCCCGGCGCGGCGCAGGGGATGGAGCCCACCACCGTCACCGCCTCGCCGTCGGTGGTGACCAGCCGCAGAACCGTGTAGCCGTTCTCCTCATTCTGATAGACCACGCTGGCAATGGTTCCGTTGATGATACATTGTTCGTTCATCCTATGTACTCCCCGTCACAAGTATTCCCCGATCTCGTCCCGTCCGCACAGCGCGGCCCAGCGGTGCTTCCGGACCAGGGCCTCCGCCAGGGCGCGCCCCTTCTCTGTGAGCCCGCAGTCCACCAGCAGCGCCCTGCCGAACGCGCCATACTCCTGGCGCAGCGCCTGGAGGGAGCCCAGCTGCTCCTCCAGGTGCTCCCCGTCCCCTTGGGCGGGCAGCAGAAACCCGATTTCCCGCCGCCGCTCCGGCCCTGCGAACACGATGGCCCGCACCACCGTCCAGATGATGGAAGCCAACCCGACCGCTGCCAGCAGCGCCACGATCCCGTCCTGCCATAAGTTCATAAAAGCCCCTCCCCATGCCGTTTACGACAGTCTATGCGCGGGAGGGGGAATTGGTTAAAATAGACTCGCCACGCCAAAGGTCAAAATGCTGATGGCGATCCCGGCGACGACCACTCCGGCGAAGATGGACGGAATGGCTTTTCTCAAAGGCATATCCAGAAACGCCGCCGCCAAAGCCCCCGTCCAGGCCCCCGTCCCCGGCAGGGGGATGGCCACGAAGAGCATCAGCCCCAGATACTTATATTTCGTCACCTTCTGCCCTTTCAGGTGTGCCTTTTTCTCCAGCTTGTCCACCAGACGGTTCAGCCGGGGCATATGCCGCCGCATCCACTGGAAGATTCTCCGGATATACACCAGGATAAAGGGCACGGGCAGAATATTCCCGATGATGGCGGCGAGGTAGGCCGCCCATACCGGCAGCCCCCTTGCCACGCCGAAGGGGATCCCCCCCCGCAGCTCTACCACGGGCACCATTGATACCAACATCGTAAAGCAGAACTCCCCGACAGGATTCTGCGTCAGCCATTGCATCACATCCATTGTATCCTCTGTAACCTTTCCTTTTCAACGCCCCATAGCGGAGCAGACTTACACAAAAAAGATCCCGGCCCTGGAGCCGGGACCTCTGTCCTCAAATTTTACCACATTCCATCCGAAGCCGCAAGGGGGTTCTGTAGAGCGCCAGACTTTCCGCCCCTATTGATTCTCGTACCAATAGATCCGCACCCTGTTCTGGATCAACCGGATGGTATCCTCCATGCTGCGGTCTCCGGCCAGGTAGGGGCCGCAGGCATCATAGACGATGTTGTACAGGTCCGTGTCAACCAGGTCGATCTTATCCACCTGGTTGATAAACTCCCTGTACCGCTCCACCTCGCTGGGCGTGATCGTGAGGACCTTGATCCCGGACAGCTTGTGCGGCTCGAAGAGGAAATCACGCACATTGTAATCCTCTCCATCCGTGAAGAAGTCGTAATACGTGCCCCCATAATAATCCTGGCGTTCTGCAAAGAGCCTGACCACCATCTCCTGGTCGGCGAGGTTGACGGGGATCCCATTTGCCCCGATTGCCTTCATCGGGTTGCGGAACTTGTGCCCCAGCATCTCCCGGAGGAATTTCCACGCAGCCTCCTTGTTCCGGCAGGTGGAGGACATCGCCAGCCGCATCCCCTGGATGACAAAGATGCTGCCCGCGCTGCCGTCCCCGGTGGGATACCCCACAAAGGAGACCTTCCCCTTGTGCCCGTAGGCCTTATCCAGCGCCTGCACCACCGACGGGCGGTCGATGTCCTGCATACTCAGCATCTGACGGCCCTCCCGCACCCGGTCCCGCGTCTCCAGCATGGCGTATGCCCGCCCGCCCTCGAAGCTCAGCTGGGGGAAGGCGTCCGGGAAGCTGTTGACAAATTCCAGCGCCGTGCGGAAGCTGTCGCTGTCAAAGGAGTCCTCGCCGGTCTCCCAGTCCAGGTAGTTGTCCAGACTCAGCCGGAAGACGCAGGGGAACATCTCGCTCTTCGTGCGGTAATACTCCAGCACGATGGATTCATCCGGCATGGCGTCAAAGGCGTCCAGCAGCTCCTCCAGGTCCCAGCTGTACCGGTTCCCGACGACGCGCGCATCGCCGATCAGGGTGTTGATGGTCACGCTGCTGAAGATCGTATACAACCCCCCGTTCACCTCCGCAGCCCGCAGCGGAGCCTCCCAGAGCTGCCCGTCGCCCAATGCCTTGTCGCTCCTGATGTACGGCCACAGGTCCTCCAGGAAGCCTCTGCGGACCAGCTGCTGGTAGGACATGCCGTACTCGCCGCTGCCCAGGTCGATGATGTCGGGGATTTTCCCGCTGGCCATTTCCGTGAGCAGGCGGTCCTTTCCGCTCCTGCCGTCCTCATCAAAATACTCCTCCACCTCGATGCGCACGCGGTTCCTCTTGTTTTTGGTGTTGAACCGGTAGATTGCCTGCCGGTCCACGCCCTCCTCCGACAATATGGCGTACACCAGCGTGGTCATTTCCTCGGAGTTCTCCTCCTCCTCGACCGCTCCACAGGCGGCCAGCGCCAGCGCCGCCGCCAGCAATAGCCCCAGCCAGACGATGCTCCTCCTCACTTCCACCGCCTCCCTTGCACATGATAGGAACAGTATACCATTCCTCCCCTTGAAATGCAACCGTGGGAACCGGCTCTACCGGTTCTCGTTCACATATAGCCGCACCTGCTTGTCGATCATCCCGACCGTCTCATCCAAGGACCTGTCCCCGGCGAAGTAGGGGCCGACCGCCTCCCAGACAATATCGGATAGCGCACTGTCCGGCCAGTAGATCTGTGTGGTGCTGCTGACCAGCATTTCAAACCGGGCGAGATCGTATTCACTGGGCAGATCCACCTCGAATAGCCTCTCGCCAAGCGGACCGGAAAAGTAGCCGGTACGGTTGGTAGACATATCGATCCATAGATTCTCTGTCAGCTCATAGTCGATTGCCTGATTGTAATTTGCCAGATTGACGCATATTTTCCTGGCCGCGCCGTATCCCTTCATATCCTGCAATTCCGCATAAGTATGTTTTTCAGCCAGCTCTCTGCGCATAAACTCCCACGCAGCCTCCTTATACCGGCAGGTTGCGGACATCGCCAGCTTACTCCCGTGGAGATTGAAATAGCTCCCCAGACTTCCGTCTGCCGTGGGATAACCGACGTACACGGCGCGTTCCCCAAAATCAGTGTCCGCGTGGGGCAGATACCACAGCGCGGCGATGGTCGTTGCCTCCGGCTCTGGCGGCAGCTCCTGTCCCCCCGTAGGGGCGCACGCGGTGAGCAGTACCCCCCAGATCACCGCCAGCATCAAAAACCGCCTCTTCATCGTCGGACCACCCTTTCTTTAACATGATAACAGGATAAAGTGATTATATACCAGATCCCCGCGTTTGTCCAGCGTCTTTCCTGCCATCACGAAAAAAAGCGGGCCCCGCCCCGGAACCCGCTTCGACCCTTACTTATTCTCATTGACGTACAGCGTCACCCGATTCTGCACCAGCTTTACGGTCTCCTCCAGCGTCTTATCCCCGGCGAAGTAGGGACCGCAGGCATCTTCGATAATATCATAGATTGCGTTGTCATACAAAGCGATTTTATCAACACTGTTTATAAATGCTTCGTATTGCTGAACATCCTCTTCTGTCAATGGTCGAATTTCCGCCAAAGTGCCATCAAGGCTGGCCGCTACAAAGGGAGGTTTATCTAAGATGATCTGATTTGCTTTCTCAAAAAAATCACGATTGATAGGAATTGCTTCTGGCATCCCCCCCGGAGAAAGATCTATGAACGCATGCTTAAATTTCCGGCTAACGAACTCCCATGCGGCTTCTTTGTTTCGACATTGAGCGGAGATCGCCAAAGGACTTCCTTTGATGCCGAAGTAGCTGCCCACACTGCCATCCTCTATCGGATAACCTACAAACGAAACAGGCTCCCCAAAAAAGAACTCCTCCACATTCATGGCATTCAAACTATGAATGTAGGTATTCTCCAACATCTGATGCCCATTTCTAAGCCATCGACTGTTCTCGTCGGTAGCCTCCACTATGTCGCCGTCTGATATTTGTTCCTTCTCCGATGGGTATAAATTCAAAAATTCCAAAGCAGCCCGAAAACTGGAGCTATCAAAAAAGCATTCGCCGTTTTCCCAGTCTATGCAGCTGTCGAGATACCCAGAAACTACAGGCCCAAACATACTGGCTTTATCAAAACCATAGGATGTTATAGTCGCGTCTTCCGGCATATTGGAAAATGCCTCCTGCAACTCGTCCAGCGACCAGCTGGTCCTGTCTCCAACGATACTCTTTGCACCTATCATCGTGTGGATTACCACAGAGTCAAACGCCATATAGAGACTACCGTTTACCTCGGCAGCTTTCAGCGGTGCTTCCAGAATGCTTCCCACCCCCAAATCCGGATCGCATTCCAGGTAAGGCCAAAGGTTTTCCAGGTAACCATTTGCTGCCAACCGGCGATAGGGCATCCATCCCTCGCTGCCTCTCATATCCAGAATGTCCGGAACCCGTCCTGCTGCAATCTCCACCAGCAATCGTTTCTGACCATTTTCCCCAGAATAGTCTTTTACTTCAATCTGAATGTCATCATGTGACATGTTGAATTTGTATATTCCTTCTCTGTCCAGATTGTCCGGATGGAGGTTTGCATAGATCAAGACCTCTTTGCTTGTTAAATTCTGCTCTCCTTCAGAATAGCTGTTCAATTCGGGTGTACCGCCTACGGAGCAGGCGGTACACCCGACAAATAGTACCAGAAGCAGAACAGCACCCCTAACCTGGTGACACTTTTGCAACAGACTATTACACATTGATCCCTGTACACCTGGTGCTATATTCAAAATATTTGAATACCAAGCCTGTTGCATATGGACAACTAGTGCAAACAGCTCTCGTATATACATTGACTGATGGAGTTTCATGATTATATCTGCATGTGGGACATGTAAATTTAACAATGGCTCCTGGTAATCTTATAGTCTCTTGGATAAGGCTTTGACCGCAATCGGGTTTGGGACATGGAATTTCAAGTCCCAGCGGCATAATCTCCTCGTCCTCGTCCCCGTGTGCCGCAGCGGGCATCGCCAGCATGGCAAACGCCATCATCATCGCCAGCACCAGGGCCAGCAGTCTCTTTGTACGCTTCATGGTTCATTCCTCCGTAATAAAAATATTTATCCAACGGCCATCGGCCGGTGAACACATGTTTTCTTTTGACAGTGATATAGTACCACATTCCGCCAGACCTGTCCATGACGTTTCAGGTAAATTGCAATTTACCTGAAACGACAAGTTCACCCCCTTGACATTCGACAAAAAATGCGTCATAATAACAAAAAAGGAGGGGAATACCATGGAAGAAATGTTGATTGGTCCCTATATCAGACAAAAGCGCCTGGATAAAGGCTGGACCCAGGAGGAGCTCTGTGACGGCATCTGCTCTGTGCCCACCCTCTCGCGGATCGAAACCTGTGACCGGACCCCCTCCAGCGGCGTGCTTAAAGCGCTGCTGGAAAAGCTGGGGCTCCCCACGGGCCCATTTGTCGCACTGCTGGGCAAGGATGACCTTGCCATTGAGAAGCTGAAAAAGGACATCCGCTGTGATAAGCTCCGTCTGCGCCGCGCAGCGGAACCGGATAAGGCCGGGCTCCGGGAGCAGATTCTGACAAAGCTGAAAGAGCTGGAGGAGCTGGGGGGAGAGGACAACCGGTTTGTCCGGCAGTTCCTATTGAGCACAGAGGCTGGCATCGGCGGGCCGGAGGGACCGTATCCTCCTGAAAAGCGGCTGGAAATGCTGCTGGAGGCCATTTGTCTGACGGTTCCCCGTTTTACGGTGCAGCATATTCCTGATTTTCAGTACAGTGTCCAGGAAGTGATTGTTATCAATCAGATTGCCCGGACTTACGCCATGCTCGGGGACCGAAAAAGAGCGATCTCCATTTCCAAGAAATTGCTGACATATATTGAAAAGCACAATAAAAATCTGGATAAATATCCCCGGCAATTCTGTCTGATTGCCCACAACTGCGCTATTGATTTGGGGCTGGAGAAACGGTATAAAGAAGCCGTTGCACTTGCGGAAAAAGGTCAAAAAGTTTGTGTTGAGGAAGGTGATTACCAGTTTTTGCCAGGATTCTTGTCAACTCAGGCGGAGTGCCACTTTTTCTTGGGGAACCTGGAAAAGAGCAGACATCTCTACTATGAAGCATATTATCTCTTTGAAGTGTTCGGGGATGAAGCTAACATCACAATCATGCAAAAAGAAATGAAAGAGCACCTGGGGATAGAGCCACTATACTAAAGATGCTCGTCCTCCTCCAATGCAAACTCCTCCCCCATCGGCATCACTGGCCCCTCCGGAGGCTCTGGCTCACCGGGGTTCTCCGGGTCCAGGGGTTCGACGATGACAGGCGGCTTAGGTGGGTCCGGCTCGTCCGCAGCGCGGCCCTGCCCCGGCAGCAGCGACAGGCACAGCAGCAGGGCGAGCAGTAAGGAAGCAAGTTTTTTCATCATAGGGGGGGTCCCCCTTTCTTTTTTTGTACAATGACAGTATATAACACTTTCCGCAGGTTGTCTATTGACGTTTCAGGTAAATTCCAATTTACCTGAAACGTCAAGTTGGGCCGGAGCATCTTGCTCCGGCCCAACTCCTTTTTACCGCCCCAGCGTCTTTTTCAGATACTGCCCCGTGTAGCTCCCCTCGCAGGCGGCCACCTCCTCTGGGGTCCCGGTGCACACGATGGTCCCACCGCCGTCGCCCCCCTCGGGCCCCAGGTCGATGATGTGGTCCGCGCACTTGATGACGTCCAGATTGTGCTCGATGACCACCACCGTGTTCCCCGCGTCCACCAGTCTCTGTAAGACCTCCAGCAGCTTCCCCACGTCGTCGGTGTGGAGTCCCGTGGTGGGCTCGTCGAGGATATAGATGGTGCTCCCTGTGCTGCGCTTCGAGAGCTCGGTCGCCAGCTTCACCCGCTGGGCCTCGCCGCCGGAGAGGGTGGTGGACGCCTGGCCCACCTTGATATACCCCAGCCCCACGTCGCAGAGCGTCTCCATCTTCACCGCAATTTTAGGCAGGGGCTTGAAGAACTCCCGGGCCTCCTCGGCGGTCATTTCCAGCACGTCGTAGATGTTCTTTCCCTTGTAGCGCACCTCCAGGGTCTCCCTGTTGTACCGCTTCCCCTTGCAGACCTCGCAGGGCACATAGATGTCCGGCAGAAAGTGCATCTCGATTTTCAGCAGTCCGTCCCCGGAGCAGGCCTCGCACCGCCCGCCCCGGACGTTGAAGCTGAACCGCCCGGAGCTGTAACCCCGCGCCTTGGCCTCCGGCGTGGAGGCGAACAGCTCCCGGATGTCGTTGAATACCCCGGTGTAAGTGGCCGGATTGGACCGGGGCGTCCGTCCGATGGGGCTCTGGTCGATGTTGATGACCTTGTCCAGGTATTCCTCGCCCTCGATGCCCTTGTGCTTTCCCGGGCGGCACTTCATCCGGTTGAGGTCCGCCCCCAGCCGCTTGAACAGGATCTCGTTCACCAGCGAAGATTTCCCCGACCCGGATACCCCGGTGACGCAGGTAAAGGTCCCCAGGGGGATGTCCACGTCGATGCCCCGCAGGTTATTTTCCGCCGCACCCCGGACGGTGAGCTTTTTCCCGCTGCCCCTCCGCCGCACCTCCGGAACGGCGATATAGCGTTTCCCGCTGAGGTACTGTCCGGTAAGGGAAGTCGGGTTGGCGGAGACCTCCTCCGGCGTACCGGCGGCGATGATGTTTCCCCCGTGGACCCCCGCCCCGGGGCCCACGTCGATGATATAGTCGGCAGCCCGCATGGTGTCCTCGTCGTGCTCCACTACGATGAGGGTGTTGCCCAGATCCCTGAGCTGCCGTAGCGTCTCCAGCAGCTTGTCGTTGTCCCTCTGATGGAGCCCGATGGAGGGCTCGTCCAGAATATACAGCACCCCCATGAGGGAGGACCCGATCTGCGTAGCCAGCCGGATGCGCTGGCTCTCCCCGCCGGAGAGGGTGGCGGCGGACCGGCTGAGGGTCAGGTATTGCAGTCCCACGCTTTGCAGGAACCCCAGCCTGGCGCGGATCTCCTTCAAAATCTGGTCCGCGATCATACTCTGCGTCTTGGTCAGCGTCAGCCCCTCCATGAACCGCAGCGCCTCCGACACCGGCAGCGTGGTAAAATCGTGGATGCTGCTGCCCCCCACGGTGACGGCCAGGCTCTCCATTTTCAGCCGCTTCCCCTTGCACACCGGGCAGGGGCACTCGCTCATGGTCTCCTCCAGCTCCCGCCGGGAGGCGTCGGACTGGGTGTCCCGGTAGCGGCGCTCGATGTTGTTGCAGATGCCCTCGAAGGGCTGGTGGAGCGTACCCTTCCCCCTGGGCTGGTCGTAGTGGAGGTCCAGATTCTCCCCCTTGGTGCCGTAGAGGATGATGTCGTGTACCTCTTTTTTCAGGTCCTTCCAGGGGGTGGTGAGCTTGAACTTGTACTTTTTCGCCAGGGCGTCGAAGTACATCCGGCTGATGCCGTCGCCCCGGATGTTGTTCCACCCGGAGCACTGGATGGCCCCCTCCAGGATGGATTTCTCCTCGTCCGGGATAATGAGGTCCGGGTCCACCTTCAGCTGGCTGCCCAGTCCCATGCAGGCGGGGCAGGCCCCATAGGGATTGTTGAAGGAGAACATTCTGGGTGCCAGCTCCTCGATGGATACGCCGCAGTCCTCGCAGGCATAGTTCTGGGAGAACAGCAGGTCCCGCTCCTCCTCTCCCAGCACGTTGGCGATGACGATGCCACCCGCCAGGTTGGAGGCGGTCTCCACGCTGTCGGTGAGCCGCTGCCGGATGTCCGGCCGGACGATGAGGCGGTCCACCACGATTTCGATGTTGTGCTTCTTGTTCTTCTCCAGCTTGATCTCTTCCGTCAGCTCGTAGAGGATGCCGTCCACCCGGGCCCGGACGTACCCGGACTTCCGCGCATCCTCGAAGACCTTGGCGTACTCGCCCTTCCTTGCCCGCACCACCGGCGCCAGAATTTGGATGCGGCTCCCCTCCGGCAGCTCCAGGATCTGGTCGATGATCTGGTCGATGGTCTGTTGACGGATCTCCTTGCCGCAGACGGGGCAGTGGGGCGTGCCCACCCGGGCCCACAGCAGGCGCAGGTAGTCATAAATTTCCGTCACCGTGCCCACGGTGGACCTGGGGTTCTTGCTGGTTGTCTTCTGGTCGATGGAGATAGCGGGACTCAGCCCGTCGATGTAGTCCACGTCCGGCTTTTCCATCTGTCCCAGGAACATCCGGGCATAGGAGGAGAGGCTCTCCACATACCGCCGCTGTCCCTCGGCGTAGATGGTGTCGAAGGCCAGGGAGGACTTTCCCGACCCGGAGAGCCCCGTCACCACCACCAGCTTGTCCCGAGGGATCTCCACGTCGATATTTTTCAGATTGTTTTCACGTGCGCCTTTGATATAGATTTTATCCTGCATGGGTGTTCTCCTGTTTCCTGTTTGTAGGGGCGCACATTGTGCGCCCGCATGACAATCGGCATCTTCCGTTAGAAGCGGGCGCACAATGTGCGCCCCTACAGCGATTCTTCTACATCATACCCGAACAAATTTTCTATGTCAAGTCCTTTTCCCGCAAAAATTCCGCAAATCTCACCGCCCCAACCCGGAGGAGCTCAATATTCTCCTCCTCCAGCACGGTGTCCTTGTTGGTATGTATCCTGTCCATATAATACCCAATGAGCCTCTTTTTCTTCAGGGCGCAGACGCCCACGCCACGCTTAAAGGAGGCGTTGTCCGAGGGGTAGAACCCGAACCCCCGGACCACCTCTGTGACTTTCTCCCCCCGTCCCTGGAAAGCCCGCTCGATCTGCTCCAGCGCCGCCTCGTCCTTTCGCAGCCGCTTGCCGGGGAAGAACTGGATGAAATCCCCGTCGGACACACAGTCGAAGTTGATGTTTAAGGTTTCTTTTTTGACACTCTTATGTTTTTTCGTAAACGCCGCGGACCCGAACATGCCCTTCTCCTCGTTGTCGAAGAATACGAAGCAGACCTTCTCCCGATCCTCCACCGGCAAAGACAAAGCAATCTCCAGCAGCGTAATCGTCCCGCTGGTGTTGTCGTTGGCGGTGTGCTTGTTGGCCAGGCCGTCAATGATCCACCAGACCATAAAAATGCACAGCGCGTCGGCCACCGCCATTCCCACCTCCACGGAGGCGTCGGTCAAGAAGAATACGGCCAGTTCAGCAATAAAGACAACAGCAAAAAAGATGAAAACAAACAGCAGCTGATAGCAGATATAGAAAAACATATTCCTCGGCGTGATAAAATTCGGGATAGGCAGCACGGCGCAGGTGTCATAGTGGGCGGAGAAGATGACCCGGGCGGAGTCCGGGTCCCCCACCACGACGTTTTTTGCCGCAAAGCCTTTTTCTACGCTGGGCGCGTAGCCGGCCTTTTCCAGCTCTTTGCAGAGCCAGCGCCTGAATGCTTCTTTTTGTTTCCTTGACTTCCGAACCTGGAAATCTTCCATAATTTTGTGGGATTGGGGAGTCATAGCATCATCTCTCCTTTTGGCACGGCGTAATATATATCCTCCTGCCATTTGGCGGGATTGGTCTCGATGTATTCGCAGATGCGGAGATAGTCGGATTCATCGCGGACGATGTGGTCGTAAAAACTCTTTTGCCAGATGGAATAGCCGAGGGATTTGGTGACATATTCTTTTAACATTCGCACAATAATTAACAACGATGGCGTTGACGTAGGGGCGCACATTGTGCGCCCGCTTTCTGCACCGATTATCAATACCGCATGGATATGATTGGGCATTATAATATACTTGTCAACTTGCACATTTGAATAGTGCGTAGGAATTTGCTCAATTCCGATTTTAACCACTTCTCCCACCTCTGATAAGGGCATCCGATTGGTTTGCGGGACACATTGTACATCGCTGCAAAGGATGGGCCAACGGCCCTTTACACATATGGTGATAAAATAATATCCTGTTCCACCATAATTGTGCGACCGCAAACGCATTTTCTTTCGTTGGCGCAATTCCATGGGGCGGTCAACCTCCGATGCTCTATTTTTGCTGATTTCCCCTCGTAGGGGCGCACATTGTGCGCCCGTTTCCACCGACCGGCACCGTGCTTTCGGCAACACGCATCTGCTCCATAGCCTGCGGGCGCACAATGTGCGCCCCTACGGGTGCAGCACCGAATGCGGTTGGATGATTGGCTGTACCTGCGGGAATGGGGGAGTGGCGGGCGGATAATATCCGCCCCTACGACATCTCGTCACTCCGCCCCAACAAATAATCCGTCGTCACCCCAAAATAATCCGCCAGGATCATCAAGGTTGTGGCGGGAACATTGGTCTCTCCATATTCAATTCTTTGATAATTTCGATCTGTACAGTCCAAAAGAGCTCCCATCTCAGCTTGTGTTACACCCTTCGCAATCCGCAGCGCTTTTAACCGCGTTGAAAATGTCTCTAATCCCTTTTTCATAATAACCTCTATTGCCTATTGACACGACAAAATTTTTCGTGTATGATAACAGATATACGACAAATTTTTTCGTATTAAAGGAGGACATCCCATGTCCGACCTCTATCAATGGCTCTACGACCACTACGCCTTGCCGGAACTGGAGGACCTCATGGCGGGGCAGGACGGAATCTTGGCGGAAGACGCCGCAAGGGCCTCTCTGACCAAGCGCCAGCGCCGGTGCCTTATAGATATGGCGGAGAATATGCGTCTGCAATGGGGCACGGAGGCGTTCACCCTGGGCATCCGGTTTGGACAAGCTCTCTCCGCGCCCCGCGCCCTCGATGCAGACTGCCAATGGTTAATGAACTTCCTTCCGAAGCTCGATGATCCGGTCTCTTAAGACCGCCGCATACTCGAACTCCATCATCTTGGCGGCCTCTTTCATCTGTTTCTCCAACTTGGCGATTTCCTCAACGACCTCAGACTTGGTGAGCTTCTTCCCGGACCGCTTCTGCGCCTCGGCCTCACTCTTCGAGAGCTCCAGGATCTCCCTGACGGACTTGATAACCGTCTTAGGCACGATCCCGTGCTCCTTATTGAAATCATCCTGTAACTTCCGCCGCCGCTCCGTCTCCTCCATGGCCGCCCGCATACTGCGGGTAACCGTGTCGGCGTAGAGAATGACCATCCCCTCCGCGTTTCGGGCCGCCCGCCCGATGGTCTGAATCAAACTGGTCTCACTGCGCAGAAACCCCTCCTTGTCCGCGTCCAGGATGGCCACCAGACTGACCTCCGGCATATCCAATCCCTCCCGCAGCAGGTTGATGCCCACCAACACGTCGAACTCCCCCAGCCGCAGGTCCCGGATGAGCTCCATCCGCTCGATGGTCTCCACGTCGTGGTGCATGTACCGCACCTTGATTCCCGCCCGTTGCAGATACTGAGTCAGATCCTCCGCCATCTTCTTCGTCAGCGTGGTCACCAGTACCCGCTCATTCCGTGCGGACCGGGCGTTGATTTCCCCGATGAGATCGTCGATTTGCCCATGGACGGGCCGGACTTCCACTCTGGGGTCCAGCAGCCCCGTGGGCCGGATGACCTGCTCCACGATCTGGTCCGCCTGACTCCGCTCGTACTCTGCCGGGGTGGCGGAGACGAACACCGCCTGCCGGAACCGGGTCTGGAACTCCTCGAATTTCAAGGGCCGGTTGTCGAAGGCGCAGGGCAGACGGAAGCCGTACTCCACCAGACTCTCCTTCCTGGCCCGGTCGCCGTTGAACATTGCCCGTACCTGGGGCAGGGTCACGTGGCTCTCGTCCACGAACAGCACGAAATCTTCCGGGAAGTAGTCCATCAGCGTCAGCGGCGGGGACCCCACGGGCCGTCCGGAGATGACCCGGCTGTAGTTCTCGATACCGTTGCAGTACCCCAGCTCCCGCATCATCTCGATGTCGTAGATGGTCCTCTGCCGGATCCGCTGTGCCTCCACCAGCTTGCCGTTCTCGATGAACCAGCGCTCCCGCTCCTCCATCTCCCGCTCGATTTCCACAATGGCCCGGTCCGTTTTCTCCTTGGAGGTGACGTAGTGACTGGCGGGCCAGACGGGGATGTTGGTCAGACGGCGGGTGACGGTGCCCGTGACCGGGTTGATCTCGCTGATCCGGTCGATCTCGTCCCCGAAGAACTCCACCCGGATGGCCGAGTCCTTCCAGTAGGCGGGCCATAGCTCCACCGTGTCCCCCCGCACCCGGAACATGTTGCGCTCAAAGGCGATGTCGTTGCGCTCGTAGCGGATCTCAATGAGCCGCCGGAGCAGCTCGTCCCGCTCCAGCTGCGCCCCCACCCGGAGAGAGACCATCATTTTCTCGAAGTCCTCCGGCTCGCCCAGGCCGTAGATGCAGCTCACGGAGCTGACCACGATCACGTCCCGCCGCTCCAGCAGGGAGGCGGTAGCGGCCAGACGCAGCCGGTCGATCTCCTCGTTGACGGAGGCGTCCTTCTCAATAAAGGTGTCCGTGTGGGGGATATACGCCTCCGGTTGGTAGTAGTCGTAGTAGGACACGAAATACTCCACGGCGTTGTTGGGGAAGAACTCCTTGAACTCCTCGCACAGCTGGGCGGCCAGCGTCTTGTTGTGGGCCAGCACCAGCGTGGGCCGCTGGACGGCCTCGATGACCTTGGCCATGGTGTAGGTCTTGCCGGACCCGGTGACGCCCAGCAGGATTTGCTCCCTGAGGCCGTCTTCGATGCCCTGGGCCAGTTTAGCGATGGCCTGGGGCTGGTCGCCGGAGGGGGTGTATTCAGAAACAACCTGAAAAGCGGGCATAGATGACCTCCTGTTTATAGTAGTCCCGATTCCGCCATAGAAACATAGTCGTTGTCGGCCACGATGACGTGGTCCGCCAGGCGGATCCCCACCGCGTCCAGCGCCTCCCGCACCATCCGGGTAGCGATCCGGTCGTCCCGGGAGGGCAGGGCCAGACCGCTGGGGTGGTTGTGGGCCAGCACGACCACCATGGCCTTGCAGTGCAGGGCGTTCTCCACGATCTGCCGGATGTTGAGCCCCACGCTGCCCAGATCGCCCTCGCTGACCTTGAAGATGCCCCGTTTCTTTCCCTTGACATCCAGGCACAGCTGGTACATCACTTCCACGGGCTGACCCACGTAGATGGTCCGGAAGAACTCCCCGATCTGGGCGGAATCCTGAAAAATCATGGCCTTTTCGTCGTCGGAGATCAGGATCCTCTGATAGATTGCCGTCACCAGCCGGAGCAGTACGGCGGCATTTTTCTTGATGTAGTCCACTTCCATCAGGTCCTCCGGCGCGGCGGAGAAAACGCCCCGGAGCCCGCCGAAGCGGTCCACCAGCTCATGGGCGATGGGGTTGGTGTCCCTCTGGGGGATCCCGTAGAAGAGCAGCAGCTCCAGGAGTTCGTGGTCGGCAAAGGAATCCGCACCGCAGCGGAGAAACTGATCTTTCTTTCTGTCTCTGTGACCGTCATGGACGCCCATACTCCGTCCTCCTCCAATTTTTCTCAAAATATTTTACCACACAAACAGATGTTTCACAAGTGTTTTTTATCCTTTTTCTCTCAAGAAAAAGGATAAAAAACACCTCAATGCGCTCTGTCGCCTCTGCGCAGCCGGGATTGCGCCCGGCAACGAGGAGCGCTTCCAGTCAGGGGAACAGGATTTCCGCAAAAAGGGGGACCGCCATGCAGCGGTCCCCCTCTGGAGTATGATCTTACAAGCTCTTATCGTCCACGTACAGCTCGCGTACCGCATTGGGGTCGGCAGCGGGCTTGGCGGCGGCAGGAGCGGCCTTTGGTTCATCGTGGGGACCATCCCTCCAGGCCAGGAACTTGGGGGCCACCTGGGGGAACAGAGCCAGACTCAGCACGTCCTCCTCGCTCTTGGCCAGGTCCTTGAACTCGGCTTTGTACTTTTCCAGCTCGGGTTCCAGCTGGTCGGCGGGGCGGCAGGTGATGACCTCCTCGGGCTTGATTCCGGCCTTGGCCCGGACCTTCTCGTTGACCTTGCCGGGCAGAGCGCCGTACTCGCCCCTGAGGACGGCCCGGGACTCCTTGGTGAAGGTCTTGTAGCGCTCGCCCATGATGACGTTCATGACGGCCTGGGTGCCCACGATCTGGGAGGAGGGGGTCACCAGGGGAGGATAGCCGTAGTCCTCGCGGACCCGGGGGATCTCCGCCAGCACGTCGTAATACTTGTCCTCCTTACCGGCCTGCTTGAGCTGGCTGATGAGGTTGGACAGCATCCCGCCGGGCACCTGATAGAGCAGGGTGTTGGTGTCCACGTTCAAGACCTTGGGGTCCAGAGCGCCGGTGTCCTTGAGCCGCTGGGCGACCTTCCGGAAGTGGACGGCGGCGTCGCTCATCTTGTTCAGGTCCAGCCCGGTATCCCGGACGGTGCCCTGGAGGGTGGCCACCAGGGACTCGGTGGAGGGCTGTGCGGTGCCGTTGGCCAGGGGACTGAGGGCGGTGTCCACGATGTCCACCCCGGCGTAGGCGGCCATGAGGTAGACCATGTCGCCGGTGCCGGTGGTGTTGTGGGTGTGGAGGTGGATGGGCATATTCACGCTCTCCTTGAGCCGCTTGACCAGGGTGTAGGCGTCCATGGGCAGCAGCAGGTTGGCCATGTCCTTGATGCACAGGGTGTCGGCGCCCATCTGCTCCAGCTCCTTGGCCATCTTCACGAAGTAGTCCTCGCTGTGGATGGGGGAGATGGTGTAGGAGAGGGTAGCCTCCACGGTGCCGCCGTACTTCTTGGTGGACTTGATGGCCTGCTCCAGATTCCGCACGTCGTTCAACGCGTCGAAGATCCGGATGATGTCGATGCCGTTCTCAATGGACTTGCGGCAGAAGGCGTCCACCACGTCGTCGGCGTAGTGCTTGTAGCCCAGGATGTTCTGACCGCGGAAGAGCATCTGGAGCTTGGTGTTGGGCAGGTGTTTGCGCAGGGTGCGCAGCCGCTCCCAGGGGTCCTCGTTGAGGAAGCGCATACACACGTCGAAGGTAGCGCCGCCCCAGCACTCCAGGGAGTAGTAGCCGATGGAGTCCAGGATCTCGCAGGCGGGGAGCATGTCCTCGATGGTCATACGGGTAGCCGCCTGGGACTGGTGGGCGTCGCGGAGGATGGTATCAGTAATCAGAAGAGGCTTTTTTGACAGAAATTCCATTGTTTCCATTAAAACACTCCTTTCGGTTTGCCCGGTTTGCCGCCTCGACGGCGGCGGGGACGTTCTTTTCCCTTGTGGGAAAAGAACCAAAAGCACCCTCAAGGGGGCTACGCCGCCCTTGAGAATCCCCCAATGGGGTTATTTGTTTTCCC
>CAJUPS010000059.1 GCA_910588045.1 uncultured Oscillospiraceae bacterium
TCCCGGGCGTACTGGTGGATGACGGCCTGGTTGGCGGGGACGTAGATGCCGCCGTACTTCCGGGCGGCGGACAGACCGAAGGCGTGGTCGTCCTCGTTGATGGTGCCGCCCACGGCGCAGAGACTGTTGTGGCAGTTGGTCATGGCGTAGGGGATGGGGAACGCCTTCAGGCCGCTGGCCTTGGCGGTCTGGATGATCCCTACGAAGGTGATGTCATGGGAGATCAGTGTGTCGAACTTGATGCGCAGCTTCTTCGGGTCCGAGCTCTTGTTGTGGGCGCGGAGAATGGAGTAAGCAATGGTCTTCTCCCGGGCCTGGGCGGGGGCGGACTGCCCCTGCGCCTCGCCGACAGGAATGACCTGTCCGTCCAGGTAATAGGCGCCCTGCTTGATGACTTCTACCATAAAAGTTTTCCTCCGTTTGTCTGCGGCGGGACGGCCGCTGGTTTTGACGGCCTGAGTGTACCACACCGGAAACTTTTTGTGAATAGTCAATAAGCAAAAAGAGGCTGTGACACATAATTTTGTAGGATTGACGGATGAACGCGGCAAAACCGGGGCGTTTTGCAGGCGCGCCGGTGAAATCCTGCATGGCGGGCCGGAAAAGTGCGGGAACGGCTGCGCCGTGCCGCGCGGGATGAAAAATCTTCAGGCTGATACGGCAAAAAATTGCACAAAGGGTGCATCCCGATGTGCAACTTTCCCCCTTTTTTGTGAGATGATAGAGACATCTCACAAGAGGGGGATTTTTTATGAGGATCACGGCAAATGAAATCCGGCAGTTTTCTGCCTGGCTCACCGCCGGGGAGAAGTCCGCCGCTACCATTGAAAAGTACACCCGGGAGGCGCTGCGGTTCTCCCAGTGGCTGGCCGGACGGGAGCCCAGCAGGGCGCTGGCCCGGGCCTACAAGGAGACGCTGGTCCGCTCTCCCGCAGGGGTCAACGGGGCCGTAGCCGCCCTCAACTGTCTGTTTTCCTTCCTGGGACTGCCGGAGTGTCGGTTGAAGTCCGTGAAAATCCAGCGGCAGATCTTCCGGGACGAGTCCCGGGAGCTCAGTCAGGCGGAGTACCGCCGTCTGCTCGCGGCGGCGAAGAGCACGCGAAACGAGCGTCTGCTGCTGGTGATGGAAACCATCTGCGCCACCGGTATCCGGGTAAGTGAGCTGAGATTCATCACCGTGGGAGCCGCGCGGCGGGGGCGGGTGGATGTGCGCAACAAGGGGAAGATCCGCACGGTCTTTCTGCCCTGCAAGCTGCAAAAGGTGCTGCTGCGGTACGCAAAGGCGCGGAAAATCGGGGACGGCCCCGTCTTCATCACCCGCTCCGGCAGGCCGCTGGACCGAAGCAATATCTGGGCGGACATGAAAAGGCTCTGCCGTGTGGCGGACGTGGCGGAGACGAAGGTATTTCCCCACAACCTGCGGCACCTGTTCGCACGGACATATTATGACCTGGAGAAGGACATTGTCCGCCTGGCGGACATCCTCGGGCACGCCAGCATCAATACGACCCGTATCTATACCATGGAAACCGGAGAGGTGCACCGCAGGCAGCTGGAGAAAATGCGGCTGGTGATATAAAAAGAAAACCACGGAATTTTTGTTCCGTGGTAATAAATCGTTATCTACATATATTTTTCTTTCTTTACCACTTATACTTTACCATATTCCGACCGTAAAATCAAGCGGAATTTTTGTTATGGGCGCAAAATAGCTAGGTCGAGCAAAAAGAATTTTTGTTCGGCCCAAAAGTTGCTGCTTTTCGTGCAACTCATTGTTCAAAAAAGGAAGAGATCAAGACGACCTCTCTTTGTAATTACCACGGAACAAAAATTCCGTCATGAATCCCTTTGGTTTCTTCACCTGCTTTATGCAGGTAAGAAATAAAAATTTTTTTGGAGGAAACATCATGCGTAAAAAACTTTTGTCCCTGTTGACGGTTCTTTGCCTAGTGCTGGGTATGCTGCCTACCACCGCGTTTGCAGCCGCTGCCGAAGCCTATGAGAAGAACGAAGTCGCCCGCGTCATCACCACCGACACCGAGATTGCCGAGGACATCGACGGTCTGGTGCTGGTTGACGCTCCCTGCAAGGTCACCGTGAAGGATGCCAAGCTGTCCGTCGGTATCGTAGTGTCCCCCGATGCCGCTGGCGCCGAGGTCATCCTGACCGGTACTACCGAAGCCGCTGAGGTCGTGGTCCTGTCCGCCTCTTCCGTGAAGGTGGAGGAGACCGCTACCGCTACATCCGTGACCGTTGACGCCGCCGAGGCCACGGTCGAGGTCGCCGGAACCGCTGCCGAGGTCATCGTGACCGAGAACGCCGAGAAGACCGCCGTCACCGTGGCCGAGACCGCCAAGGTCGAGACCGTGAGTGTGGCCGCTCCCGCCGCCGCCGTTGAGGTCGTGGGGGAGGTCAAGACCGTGGCCGTGGCTGAGACTGCCGCCGCCGCTACCGTGACCGTTGCTGAGACCGCTACCGTTTCCGCTCTGGAAGTGGCCGCTCCCGACGTGAAGGCCGATGTGGCTGGCACCGTGGAGAGCGTCACCGTGGCCGAGACCGCTACCGGCGCTGAGTTGGTTGTGGCCGAGACCGCTACTATCACCGAGGTCACCGACGCCACCGGCGAGCTGACCGTCTCCGGTGATGGCGCTGACAAGGTGACGGTCAATGATACCACCGCTTCTGAGGAGGAAGAGGAAGACGAGGAAGAAGATCTGACCGGTCCTGTGGACTTGCCTTGGCAGGTGGAGACACCCACCTACACTGGTCCTAGAATCACTTGGGCTCCGATGGTAGACCATGCGGGTGAGACCGAAACGGAAATTGAGAATGTTCAGATTGGTGAGCCGGTTGTTACCCCGACTGGTGACAATCGCGCTTCTGTGACGCTTAATGCTCAGGACCTTCCGAAGCACACTGGAACTAATGGCAAAGGACCTGCTTATTGGATTGGTTTCGGTATCCAGAAGGAAGAAGGAACGACATATAAGTATTATGTTCTCCAGAAGAATGATGATGGTACAGTGCCTGCGGACGGGACCTGGGTTACGCCCACTGTTCCTTCTTTCTCTGTAGAGAATGTTGGTACGTTTGATAGCCTGTATTTCAGTGTTGATTTCACTCCGGTGCTGCCAGCTGATCCCACTGCTGAGGTTGATAATGAGGGTGATGAGGACGAGGATGCTAGTGGTGCTGGCGGTGAGGGCGATGAAGGCAGCGAACCTGTTGCATCTGTCCCCGCCGACAAGGAAACAGAGTACGTTGTTGTCGTGACAAAGGTTCCTGCTGGAAGTGCTCAGGCCGAGGGCGATAAGACTATTGTAACACCTGATGATCTTCCTGATATTACAAAGGACACTGTGGTTGAAGGTGAAGAGATTGTTTACATCTATGATGTATCCATCAATGCCACCGTTGTTCCTCCTGAGTCCGAGGGCTAACCCCACTTTGCAGACCAACCGGAGATTTCTCCGGGCAAGGTTATAGGGGGCCGGTCTCTTGCGCAGCCGGTCCCCTCTCATTAGAAAATAAATCCCCGGAGGCTCACGCCTCCGGGGATTTGTTTCGCTTTTCCTCCCGTTACCGTGCGGTAACTTCCAGCGCGCAGAGCCGTCATTGGGCTATGCCCAACGACCGGCCCGGCAGCGCAAGCGCTGCCCAAGTTCTTTTTGGATACTTTTTCTTTCAAGAAAAAGTATCATCCCTTGACGCCGCCGGACGCCAGGCCGCTGACCAGGTTCTTCTCGATACCCATGAACAGGATGACCACGGGGATGATGGCGAAGATGGACGCGGCGAACAGGTACTGCCACTCGATCATGTTGTACCCGTTAAAGACGTTGATGCCCACCGTCAAGGGCTTGAGGGTGTCGGTAGAGATCAGGCACAGGGCCACGGTGTACTCGTTCCACGCGTTGATGAAGATAAAAATCAGCGTGGTGACGATGCCCGGCGCCGCCACGGGCAGCAGGACCCGCATCATGGATTGGAGCCGGTTGCATCCGTCAATGGTGGCGGCCTGCTCCATCTCCGCGGAGATGCCGATGAAGGTGCCCCGCAGCAGCCAGATGGTAAACGCCTGGTTAAAGGCGGCGTTGATGAAAATCAGACCCCAGATGCTGTCCGTCAGTCCCATGGACATCATGACCTTATAGATACCGATGAGCAGCACCACCGGCGCAAACATCTGGGAGACGATGACGAACCCCAGAAAGGCGGTCTGTCCCTTGAAGCGCATCCGGGCCAGGGCGTAGGCGGCGGGGATGCCGCAGAGCATGGCGATGAGGGTGGAGCCCCCGGCCACCAGAATGGAGTTGACCATGTACTGGGCCATCGGGGCCCGACTCCAGATGTCGATGAAGTTCGACCACAGGGCCGTCACGGGAAGGATGGTCCCGTTGGCGGAGAAGATCTCCCCGCGCCCTTTCAGCGCCGTGCAGAGCATGGCGAAATAGGGATAAAGCGTAATGATGCACACGTCCAGCACCACAAAATAGAGCAGGACCCGCAGGATCACCTTCTGTACGGAGACGGGTTTCTTCACAGTGTTCATTACTGGTCATCTCCTTTCCGCAGGGTGTAAATCATGTAGGCGCTGGCGCAGATGAGCAGGATGATGAAGCCGATGACGGAGACCGCCGCCGCCTCCCCCTGCTTGCCGTTGTAGAAAGCCAGCTTATAGAGGTAGGTGACCAGGGTGTCCGTGTGGTTGGCCGGGTCGCCCTTGGTCATGGTCCAGATGATGGGGAAGGAGTTGAACACGTAGATGATATTCAGCACCGTGGACACCGTCAGGGAGGACTTCACCAGGGGCAGGGTGATCTTGAACAGCTTCTGCCAGTAGTTGGCCCCATCCACCGTGGCCGCCTCATAGTAGGTGGTGTCGATGCTCTGCAAGCCGGAGAGGACGCAGAAGGTGACAAAGGGGATGGTGACAAAGATGCCGCAGGCGATCTCCCAGGCGAAATATGCCTCCGGGGTGGGGGTCCAGTTCACCGGCGCGGAAATGATCCCCAGCTTGAGCAGCAGGGTGTTGAGGGTGCCATAGTCCTTGTTGATGATGAAGTTCCAGGCGCTGGCCTGGATGACCAGGGTGGTCGCCCAGGGGAAGACCACGATGGCCCGGGCCACCTTGCGCCCCTTGAACTGGTTGTTGAGAATCAATGCCAGCAGGAAGCCCAGCACCGTGGAGAGCACGACCACGGCGATGGTCCAGACCAGGGTGTTCTTCAGCACCAGGCCGAAAGCGGGGCTCTTGATGACCTTTGCAAAGTTGTCGATGCCGTTAAAGCCCTTGATCTTGCCCGCCTTGCTCACGTCGCTCATGGACATCTGGAACACGGACAGGATGGGGACCAGGATGAAGACCGCCATCAGAATGAGGCTAGGGGCGATCCAGAGGTACGGTTCGATTTTACGCAATGTCCTGGAGCGGGAAGGCGGAGCCTTCTTTTGTACAGGAGCATTCTTATTCACAGGGGCCTTCTGTTTTCCGGGGGCGACTGCGGCAGTTTTGTTCACGGAAACACCTCCCAAATTTCTCCCTTTTCTCCACTCCCCGACGGTGTTCAAAGCGCGGCTCGTTTTCCGGACTTTGAACGCGGTCGGGGATCCATGAAATCAGAGCCGCGGGGCGGGGCCGCTCCGGCCCGGCCCCGCGGTTGTGCGTTGCAGAATGATACCTATTGCGGACGCCTTATCCGGCGATCTCAGCCTGGAGGTTGTCCAGCAGCTCCTGGACATTGCCGCCCAGCAGAGCCTGCTGCTCCACGTTGATGACGCCCTGCTTCACGTCGGCCCACTTGGCCTGAGCGGTGGGATAGAACTTGCAGGAGCCCACGATCTCAACCCAGGCGGCCATGCGCTCGTCAGCGGCCGCGGCGATCTCGCCGCCGGTCTTGGTGGCGGGCAGGAAGTCCTCCATCAGAACCCAGTCGGAGTAGCGCTGATCCTCATAGAAGAAGTCGAAGAAGGTCTTGATGGCCTCCAGCTTCTCGGGGGAGTGGCCGTTGTCGAAGCACATGAAGCGATCCATGACACCGGCGGAGACGGAGGGCTTGCCCTCGTTGGTGGGGATGGAGGCGGTGCCGTAGTTGATGACCTCCTCGGGCTTCTTGTCCACGGCGATGTAGGTGGGGATGGAGTTGGGCCCGATCATCATGGCCAGCTGACCGGCGCCGAACAGATCCTGGAGAGTGTAGCGGGTCTCGTTGGCGGGATCGGTGTTGGTCAGACCGGAGTTGACCAGGTCGATGGCGTACTCAATGGCCTCCACGTTCTCGGGGCTGTTGAGGGTCCAGTTGCCGTCGGCGTCGGTGAAGTCGCCGCCGTTGTTCCAGATGTAGTAGGCGAAGGCGGCCTGGCCCTCGTCGGTGGTCATGTCGATACCCCAGGGATAAATGCTGGAGTCGTAAGCCTTCAGCTTCTCGCAGGCGGTCTTCAGCTCAGCCCAGGTGGTGGGGACCTCGACACCGGCGGCCTCCAGGATGTCCACGTTATAGTACAGGGCGCGGGCGGAGGCCAGATCGGGCACGGCCCACACGGTGCCATCCACCACGGACTGATCCAGGAAGGCGGGATAGAACTTGGCGTAGGTCTCCTCAGAGACGAAATCCTGGGCGGGCAGCAGCAGGTCGTCAGCCTGATAGTCGGCGAACACGTCGATGTTCAGAATGTCGGGGGCCTGGTTGCCGGAGATGCGGGTGTTGACCACGGTGTAGATGTCGTTCCAGGAGACGACTTCCACATTCAGGTTGATGTTCTCATAGGTCTTGTTGAACTCATCCTGGAAATCGGCCCACCACTGGGTGGTCTTCTGGCCGTACTGGGCGGCAATGACGCTGATGTCGATCTTGTCGCCCGCAGGGGCGGGGGCGGGCTCATCGGTCTTCGCGGGCTCGTCAGTCTTGGCGGGTTCATCGGTCTTTGCGGGCGTGTCGGTCTGGGCGGGGGCGTTGTTGTTCCCGCCGCCGCAGGCGGCCAGCGCCAGAACCATCACCAGGGCAAGCAGCAGTGCAAGGGCTTTCTTCATTTCATAATCCTCCTCAGTCATGATGGAAGAACGGCGCCCGGGCCGCGGGAAAAGCCCCGCGGGAGTACGCCATTCCCTTGCCTGTATTGTAGCAGAATCCCGCACAAAAAATAGGGACCAGCGTTCCGAATATAGCAAAATCGTTCAAGAAAGGAAAAATTGTACGAATTACAGAAAAACGCGGCAGAAGTTTCGTCAGAATAACCAAAGCCTAGGCGCTGTGCCGCCGTTTTTTTCGGAATTCTCGGGGCGTCTGACCGGTCAGGGAGCGGAAGACCCGGGAGAAGTAGTTGTAGTCATTGATCCCCACCGCCTCCGCCACGGCGGCGATGGGAAGGCCGTTCTGGAGCAGCAGGGTCTTGGCCGCGTCGATGCGCCGCCGGGCGATGAGGTGGGAGAGCGTCTCGCCGCCGGAGAGCTCCTTGGCCAGGCGGCACAGCTTGGTCCGTCCGATGTGCAGCTCTGCGGAGATGCTCTCCAGGGACAGCTTTTCCATGTAGTGCTGGTCCAGGTAGTGCTCCAGGCGCTGGAGGTCCGTCTGCTCCGTGGTCAGAATCATCCCCTTGAGCTGGATGTAGGAGGCCAGGGCCTCCAGGAGCTCCGAGTAGGCCCGCAGCTCCTCGGGGGAATACTGCCGGAACTGGAAGAAGGCGTCCCGCAGCGCCTCCGGTCCGCCGGGATACCAGCCCAGACGGGCGCGGCTATAGGCCCACTGCTCCTCCATGGGGGAGCTGTCCAGAAAGCAGCCGAAGACCAGGTAAGCCAGGGGGTGATTTTTGTCGTACAGGGGCATGACGGCCTCGCAGATGCCCGCGTGGCAGCGATAAAACTGGAAGCCCTTGGCGGCGGAGTAGGAGCGGATCTTCCAGGCGTCGCACTCCACGCAGCGCTGATGGCCCTCCGGCAGGGCGTTGATGGCCTTGCAGAAGGGCGGGTGCCCCTCGTAGAGGTTGATGTCCCGGCCCTGGGGGTCCAGGATGTTGGCCGCCATGCCGGTGAAGACATAGAGGTTGGTCAGCAGCTTGAGAAGCTGCTCCTGGTCAAAAAGAATATTCATGGCATATCCCTCCTGATGGATGGGGACAGTATAGCACAGATCCGCCGGTTTGGGAATAATATTGCGGCTGGCAGAGAGAAAATGTGATTTTGACGAATTTTCCCGCCTGTTTTTCTCTAATTCGCACAATATTTCTGTATTTGTACGATTTTCCTATATTCGATACGCTGGGGCCTATTTTTTGCCTGGGAATCTGCTAGAATAGGGGATAGATGCGGACCGGCGTTTACGCGCGGGAAAGGAGAAGAGGACATATGAACAAAAAACCGGTTTTAGTCATTATGGCTGCCGGAATGGGCAGCCGCTACGGCGGACTGAAGCAGCTGGACCCCGTGGGGAACCACCAGCAGATGATCATTGACTACTCCATCTATGATGCCCGCCGGGCGGGCTTCGAGACGGTGGTGTTCGTCATCAAGCCGGAGATCGAGGCGGACTTCAAGGCCCTGGTGGGCGCGCGGCTGGAGAAGTGCATGGACGTGAAGTACGTCTTCCAGCTGAAGGAGGACCTGCCGGAGGGCTACGCCGTCCCGGCAGAGCGGCAAAAGCCCTGGGGCACCGCCCAGGCGGCCCTTGCCGCCCGGGGCGTGGTGGACGGCCCCTTTGCCGTCATCAACGCCGACGACTACTACGGACCGGAGGCATTTCGGGAGATCTTCGACTACCTCAGCGGGCATCCCGACGGGGATGTATATGAGTATGCCATGGTGGGCTACCTGCTGAAGAACACCGTCACCGAGAACGGAACCGTGGCCCGGGGGGTGTGTGAGGAGACGGCGGACCACTTCCTCACCCAGGTCACCGAGCGCACCAAGATCGAAAAGGGCGAGCCCCCCCGGTACACCGAGGACGACGGGGCCACCTGGACCGAGCTGCCCGGGGACACCATCGTATCCATGAATATGTGGGGCTTCAACCGCAGCTTTCTGGACGAGGCGTGGGCCCGGTTCCCCCGGTTTCTGGACAAGGCTCTCTCGGAGAACCCCACTAAGGCGGAGTATTTCCTGCCCACGGTGGTCAGCTGGCTCATCGACGAGGGGAAGGCCCGCGTGAAGGTTCTGCGCAGCACAGACAAGTGGTATGGCGTCACCTACCGGGAGGATAAGCCCAAGGTGGAGGCCGCCATTGCGGAGAAGACTGCGTCGGGGCTGTACCCCGACCGGCTGTGGGAGGAAGCGTAATGGGAAAAGCAGAGAGTTATCTGGACGAAGTTCTGGGGGCCTTCCCCTTCGGCGCCCCGGTGGTGGGAGCAGTCCGCTTCGGACAGGGGCACATCAACGACACCTTTGTGGTCCACACCCAGCCGGAGGACCGGTGCTGCCGGAGGTTTATCCTTCAGCGAATGAGCGCTGCTGCCTTCAAGCATCCCGATGAGCTGATGGAGAACATCATCGGGGTCACGGAGTACCTGGGCCGGGAGATCGAGCGCAGCGGCGGCGACCGGGAGCGGGAGACCCTGCGGGTCATCCGCCCCGGGAACGGGGAGCCCTACTATACCGACCGGGACGGCGGCGCCTGGCGGCTGTACCCCTTTGTGGAGGGGACGGTGTGCTGCCAGTCGGCGGAGACGCCGGAACTGTTTGCCGCCTCCGGCCGGGCCTTCGGCCATTTCCAGCGGCTGCTCCAGGGCTACCCCGCACAGACGCTCCACGAGACCATCCCCCACTTCCACGACACCGAGGACCGTCTGGCGAAGCTGCGGGCCGCCGTGAGGGCGGACAAGCTGGGCCGCTCCCCGGAGTGCCGGGAGGAGATCGCCTTTGTGGAGGAGCGTGCGGCGGACTGCTCCGTGGCCCTCCGGGCTCTGCGGGAGGGCCTGCTGCCCCTGCGGGTCACCCACAACGACACCAAGCTCAACAACGTCCTCATGGACCAGGCCACCGGCGCGGGCATCTGCATCATTGATCTGGACACCGTGATGCCGGGACTGTCCATCAACGACTTCGGGGATTCCATCCGCTTCGGGGCCAACCACAGCGCCGAGGACGAGACGGACCTGGGCAAGGTGAACCTGGACGTGGGCCTCTTTGATGTGTATACCCGGGCCTTCCTGGAGGGCGCGGGGGGGACGCTGACAGAGGCGGAGATCGAGTATCTGCCCTGGGGGGCCAAGCTCATGACCCTGGAGTGCGGCATCCGGTTCCTCACCGACTACCTGGAGGGGGACGTGTATTTCCACATCAATCGGGAGCGCCAGAACCTGGACCGCTGCCGCACCCAGTTTAAGTTGGTGCGGGACATGGAAGAGCACTGGGACGAGCTGACGGAGATCGTAAAAAAGTATCGATAAGAATCCCCATAGACAACAGCTCCGGTCTGCAAAAGCGCCGCTTTTGCAGACCAGAGTTCGTTCTTTTATCGGAAGGTCAGGTACAGCCACACGCCCAGCGCGGCCTCTGCCAGCAGGATCAGGGGCATCCCGACAACAAAGTACCAATGTTTCGTCTTGTGCCGGAAGCACCACATCCCCAGGCAGGCCCCCAGTCCGCCGCCCAGCAGGGCGGAAAGGAAGAGCGTCCGCTCCCGGATGCGCCGCGCACCCCGCATTTTGGCCCGGCGCTTGTCGAAGCCCATCAGGGCGAAGGCCCAGAGGTTCACCAGCGCCAGGTAGCCCGCGATCAGCGGCAGTGGCGAGCCCACCATCGTCACCGCCCACATAGTCGTCCCGTGGGCCTCAGGCAGAAATTGGAATTTCTCCCTCACAGCAGCGCGCCTCCGAAGAGTTCCTTCATTTCCGCCTGCCGTCCGCAGCTCATGCGGCCCTCCGGGCACACGCCTGTGAGGTAGCAGCTGGGTCCGAAGCGGCCAAAGAGGTCCGGGTAGTGCTCCCGCAGCAGCCGCAGCAGCCCCATGGCCACATGCCGGATCTCCCACTGGGCCCGGGTGCAGGTCCGCAGCCGGACGATCAGCTCCAGCTCCCGGGCGTTGAGGGTGGTCATCACGTCCAGCATGTTCCCCGCCACGGCGAAATAGTAGCTGTAGGGGCGCAGGGCGGGATTTTCGCACAGCGCCTGGGCCGTGCCTCGGGCCTCCGACAGGGCGGATTGGTAGACTGCCAGCGCGGCGGGGTTGGCGCTTACGGCGTCCGGCAGGATAAAGCGGCTGTGGTCCACGCCCTGGAGGGGCGGCACGATCACCGACTGCATCCGGTGGCGCACCAGGTGGGTGAGCCCCGCCAGGGACAGGTCGGAGACGGCAAAGGTGTAGCTCAGCTGCTCCAGCTCCCGGGGCCGGGGGGAGGCCGTCAGCTCCGCCAGGGAGAGCCGGGCGTCCGACCTGGGGTCGGCGGCGCGGCGAGCCCGCTCCAGCAGCTTCCCCGGGTTCACCGGCGCGGCCAGCAGCTCTACTGCCCCGGCCTCCGAAGCGGGCACCCAGACCGGCGCGTCCTGGAACAGGGGAGCGGGTTCCGCGGGGAGAGGCGCCTCCTCCGTGGGGGCCGCCAGCTCGGGGCGCAGGGCGGGAAACAGCTCCGCCAGCTGGTCCGCCAGCTGGTCCGCGATGGCGCACAGCTCCGGGATGCCCCGTCCCCGGCCAAAGCGGATGGAGCGGATCAGGCTCACCAGCTCCCGGGCGTTGAGCGTGCAGTAAAAGTTGCTGCAAAAGGCGTAGGGGAGCACGAAGCGGGCGTCCTCCTTGGGGACGTCTGCCTCCAGGAGTTTCTGGTAGGCGGCGAAGAGGCCGTCCATGTACCGCCGGTAGTCCTCCAGGTCTGTCCCGGACAGCGCCGGAGGGATATAGTAGCCCAGGCCGCTGAAATCCACGTACCGCCGGGATTTCACGGTGAAGGATGCCAGGCGGCACTCGATGAAATACTGCTCCACATACACGGACACATTTTGCATGGCGATGGAGAACACCGCGTGTTCGATAACGGACCGGTGGCCGGAGCGGAGGACCTTGCCGATGAGTTCCTGGTTCCTGGAGTTGCCCCGGGCCTTCTCAAAGAGCTCCAGCGCGTCTCCCGAGGTGGTGGAGATCCGGGCCGCACCGGCGCAGACCTCCTCGCCGCCGGTGGACCAGCTGACGATTTTTGCTTGGGTTAGGGTAGTCATGATGATTGCTCCTCTGTCTTGGTTTATTCTGCTTTATTCTACCGGAAATGGCTGCCGATTGCAAGATAATTCTCCAGGGTGGAAAAGAATGAAAAGAAAGAAAAATTGCAGTTGACAAAATGAGCGGACCGTGGTATTATTGTGACTGCGCCTGAAACCGATTGGGAGAGATGTCCGAGCGGTTTAAGGAACCGGTCTTGAAAACCGGCGATGCGCAAGCATCCGTGGGTTCGAATCCCACTCTCTCCGCCATCTTTCAAACCGGACATGTCCTATGCGGAAGTACCCAAGTGGCCGAAGGGGCTCCCCTGCTAAGGGAGTAGACGTCCAAACAACGTGCGAGGGTTCAAATCCCTCCTTCCGCGCCAGCTCAGAAATTCCCATCACTGCTCCGTTTCCGCCTTGCGGCGAAAACTGCGCTGTGATGGGAATTTCTTCGCTTCCAACTGCGACCCAGAGTTCGCCCGCCCTGATGACGGGCGAAGCCGCCGCTTGCGGCGGCACCTCTTGGGCCCGCATTGGGGAGGACGGGAGCGAATCGGGAATAGCATCTATGGTGCCGGTTAAATGGAAGAGAATCCAACCGTAGCTGCCGTGGGCTGAAAGCTCACGGCAGCTACGGTTTTATCATCGGCAACGAGGAAGTATGCGCCGGACTGCCCTGGTGGGTTCTTCGTTCTTCCGGGGCAGTACGGCTTTGCTCCTTATTTGCTGGATGTCTCAGATATGGCATAGGTAAAAGTTGGAGCTATATAGGGTATTAACGGATGAATAGCAGCTTACCTAAAATTTTCCATCGTTTACATTAAGCGCGGCGGGATACATAGCTGCGCGAAATCCCATACTCTGCGGCCAGCTCCCGTTGGGTGCGGGGAGGCTTTCCGCCCAGACCGTAGCGCTGGCGAATGATGTCCGCTTCCCGCTCGGTCAGGCATTGGTCCACCAGCTGCCGTACCCGAATGTGGCTCTCCCGTGTATCCAAATCGTCCAGCATGGTATCTTCCACGCCGACTACATCCATAAGAAAAAGATTGTTGCCGTCCTTGTCTGTCTCCAGCGTTTCGGAGAGGGACACTTCCCCCTGCAACTTTTTCTGACTGCGGAAAAACATGAGGATTTCATTTGCTATACTATCATAGCGGCTCGTAATCCCGTCCAAATAGACAGACGAACTCCACCAAACGAAAAATGGTGCGTGTTTGGCCGCATATCCTCCAATATGATGGTAATGTCTCGATATTCTAATGAAACAGTCATCTATGCCCCCTTTTATATTCATAGTTTCCGGCTTGTCCAGCCACATACGATAGTTGAGGCGGAAAAATTCAATATCAGGTATACTGATCCATCACAAATCAACAACACACCAGATAAACTTCGGTGGTATCGTTATAGATGTGGATTGCGTCAACGGGATGTTGCGGATTATGCTGGAATCGACCGTGGTACATATTCCGGTTACGAGGAATTTGTACGGGACTATTATCCCATTGAAAAGATGTTAAAAATAGCTGAATTGTTTTCCGTTCCTGTTACAGATCTTCTTGATGAATACAACTTGTTCCTTTATAACAATCAAGGATTACAAATTAAAAGAATGCGCGAAAGCAGAAATATGTCTCAACGAGAATTTGCACGTCGTTTAGGTGTTCCCTATGGAACGCTGCAACAATGGGAACAAAATAGAGTGCAAATGTTTAAAAGTGCGTGGAAAAATTTAATTGAGCGAGGATAAAAAATGTGGATGGAGATCGATCCTCCATCCACACTATTTGGGTATGTAGTCTTTTGTCGCATTGATCAAACGCACTTTTTCCTCTACAGGGAGGGACATGGCCTTAATTATTTCAATGACGGTTTGAGCATGAACATCAGCTACTTTTTTCGCCAGCTCTCTTTGCGCTTCTTCCCCTTCGGGATAATGAACAATAATACTAATGTCATGCACCCCCTTCACTGCAATCTATGTCCTGACCAATATATGCTGGCCGCTTCCAAATAATTTCTAAGATTGGCTTATTGCAGACCGCCGCCGGATTTCTTTTTCCAGTCAACTACCTGGCTTACCCCGGCGGCGGTTTTGTCCGCACAATTTTATAGCTTATGCTGTTGTGCCGTATTCTCAGGCGGCAGGACCGCCCTACTACTCACCCCCGGCATGGGAGTATGCAAGCCCGCCGGCGGCAACCCGGCGGCGCGATACCGACAGAGGGCGGCGGCAGTTGACGAGGCTGCCCAGACCATTCCCACAGTATCCCCCTTTGACCCTGCGGTACGGGATAATGCGACTGCTCCGCTGCGCTTCGGGCGCTGCCTGCGCCGGTCAATGGCCCTGGGGTTCCGCTCGTACCTTTGATGTGATCGTTTTAACGGAGCGGGGGATGCGCCCTCGCCTCCTTCCCTGCATCCCCACTCCGCAGGCAGTCTATGCGTCCAAGCCATGCCGCAGCAAAGTCTCACTTGCATACCGATTATAAGCGGGAGCTTGTCCCACTGTTTATCAAGGTGCAGAGGGAAGATGCCGTCAGAGAGCGAACTGGAGCAGGATGCTGTTTAGCGTAATAAGGTCGTCTCCGTCCAGCTGATCTCTCAGCCGCTGAAGAAGCGCAGCCTGCTTGGGAGTGAGCGTCTTGCGGTAGAGGAAATATCCATCCGCAACCCTGACCCCGCCGCCGTAGCGGCCCCGCACCGTCTCAATGGGATACGAGCAGGTAAGAATCTCCAGGTCACGGCGGATCGTTGAGTTAGCAACATGAAACTCATGCGCCAAATTGTCGCAGGTGTCGTGCCGTCTTATGCACAGCACTTCCAGCAATTTTTGACGGCGTTCAGTCGGGGTCATGCTCTGGCCCCCCTTTCATCGCTCTCTGGGGCCAAGGATAAAAGGTAAACAGCCGACCTGTTCGGCGGATTAAAAAAATTTTTGTGAAAAGCTATGTAAAAGCATTTTTTGACCACGTTAAGACCTCCAAAAATTTGATCATGTGCCAGACTTCAAATCTTCGGAGGTGCGGCGGAGAGCGACAGCGCGGCAGGCCCTTGGCCGCCGCCAGCTGTCTCCATGGGGCATGGTGACAGCACAGAAAAACAAAAATGACCGCATGGCAAGAAGCCATGCGGTCATAAGACATGATCGCGCTATTTGACAAAAGGTGAGTATTTTCGACTTCGCGGGTACTTTGGTCCTCTACGGGGGGCGGGCTTTTTTTGATAATTTATATAGACGTGATAATATTCCAGACATGGCGATACCTCCTCTGAGCCGCCAAATCTGGAATATAAGGCGACGGTTTTTTATCTCTAACCGTCGATTTGGTTCGGGTGCTGTTTTAAGACCACAAAACACTACTGGACCGAAAATGTAACGGTTTTCCTTTTTTCATCTGCTGGCAGATTCTTTGTATTTTTATATCTGCTTCGGCCGCAGATGGCATTCTAACCGCTATCATTTCTCTGTTGCCATCATCGGGGGATGTAGGTATAAAGCTGCTGATTGGACTGGAACACACCATCTCTTTATGGTGGTTATAGCGGAGCAATCGGAAATTGTCCCTCTACTATAATTAACGCAGCGAGAGTCCAAATTCTCACAGGAAAATCATAAAAAACAAAAATATTTTTTTAGTAGGTATATTTCGGCTTTTCTTTTCCAACGGTTCTCTGTGATTCTAGTTCACCTCTCAATTTTAACATCTATACAAAATAAGCAGCTATGCCTATTGACAACCACAATATATTGTGTTAGAGTAGGCTTGTAATTGATTGTTTGTGCGTGCTCCGCTGAAACGCGGAGGCAGGCCGCTGGCCTGTGACCGGGGAAGCACCCGCATTGCATACGTTGTTAAGGTTGTACGTTATGCCGGCAGGGCTGTCACGCAGATAGGCGGGCGGTTGCCGGTAGGATTTAATAGGGGGCAGTCTGCCCCAACGCTTTTAGCGGGAATGACGGTAGCTCTCCAGAGTGGGGGGCGGAAATGCGGCTTTTGAGCCGTATTTTTGTCATTCCCGCTTATTTTTTTGCCCAAACGCCGCAAGGCTTTGAGGATAAATCTAATAGGAAGGAGCAAATGACCATGAAGAACAAGTGGAAGCGGAGGAAGCGTCCCCGCCCCTCCAGGAAACCCATCCGGGGCAACAGCCGCCAGATGTGGAAGGTGCAGATCCAGAGCATGATTTCAGAAGAGGAGGAAACCAAACATGGCACAGGATACGGCGTATCAGCCCCTTGTGCTGGTGGACACAGCACAACTCTCGCGGCCTGACTGGCTGGAGTACCGGCGGAAGGGCCTGGGCGGCAGCGATGCGGCTGCGGTTTTGAACATCTCGCCGTTTCGGACGGCCCGGGACCTCTACTATGACAAGTTGGGCATCGTCACCGCAGACGATCATGCGAACTGGGTGGCCTTGGAGGTTGGTAATCTTCTGGAACCGCTGGTGGCTCGCATCTTCGCAGAGAAGACCGGGCTGAAAATCTACCAGCGCAAATGTATGTTTCAGCATCCCCATTACCCCTGGATGCTGGCCGACCTGGACTATCTGGTGGAGATGCCGGACGGCACGACGGCGATCCTGGAGATCAAGACCACCAACTACAACGCTAAGGACAAGTGGTGGTACAACGGCGAGGAGATCGTTCCTGTGTACTATGAAACACAGGGACGCCACTACATGGCTGTGATGAACCTGGATCGGGTCTACTACTGCTGTCTCTATGGCAACAACGAGGACGAGGCCATCATCCGCCGTATCGACCGGGATATGGCCTACGAGATGGAGCTGATTATGCTGGAGCAGGATTTCTGGGAGAACAATGTGCTCGCTAAATTACCTCCGCCCTATTGGGAGGACGATGGCGACCTTATCCTGGAGAGCCTGCGGCGGGCGCTGGGTCCGGCGGACAAAGACGCTCCGCCTATCTCATTGAATAAGGCGCAGTCCGCAAGGGTTACACGGTTCTTAGAACTCCAGGAGGAAAAGGGCCGGCGTGACGCAGATACGAAAGCGGTCGAGGCCGAGATGAAACGGCTAAAGGCTCTGATTGTGGCCGACATGGGTACAAGCTGCTCCGCCATATCGGACGACGGCTGCACCATCACTTGGAATCCTGTCCGAAAGCCGGGGGTCTCCAAGGAAGGGCTGGAACGTCTGAAAGTCGTACACCCGGACATTTACACAGAATATGTCACGATTTCCGAGAGCCGGAGGTTCAACATTAAGCGGCCAAAGCCTGACGCCGCTTAAAAGGAGGAACGAAAATGAGCTTTGTAGCGGTATTTGACAAGCAGTTTTTTTACAATCCAACCACCAGATACACGGTGTTGCAGATGAAGACAGCGAGCATCATGGTCCCCCAGGAGGCCCGCAGGCCCTATAAATGCAGCGATCACCTGATCCGATTTACCGCCGTAGGCTATGACCTACCCCGGAACGATTCGGTGGAGGTAGAGCTGGAGGGCGCCTGGGTCAACGACGCCAAGCGCGGTTTGCAGTTTGAGGTGGAGCAGTGGAAAGAGATCCTGCCCTCCACGGTCAAGGGCATCCGGGCCTACCTCTCCTCCGGCGTGCTGAAAAGCATCGGGGAGAAAACGACGGACGCTATTATGGACCGGTTCGGCATCCACGCGCTGGAAGTGCTGGAGCATGAACCGGAACGGCTGTTGGAAATCCGCGGTATTACGCAAGACCGTCTGGAGGAGATCACAGACAACTACATGGAAAGCCAGGTCATGCGGGAACTGCTGCTTCTGCTGGCCCCGCTGAAAGTAACGCCCAACACGGCGCTGAAAGTCCTAGACCACTTCGGTATGAAGGGCGCGGCGCTGCTCCGGGAAAGCCTGTTCCGGCTGTGTGAGGTGCCGGGCTTCGGGTTCCGCAGGGTTGACGAAATCGTGCGGAAATCCGGCGGCGACCTCCATGACCCCATGCGGATACAGGGCGCGCTGTTCTATATCATGCAGGAATCCCGCAACAAGAACGGGCATCTCTATATCGAAATAGAACGGCTGCTCAAGGACACCTTCAAGCTGCTCAACGAGGACCTGGATGATCCGCTGAAACTGGAACAGGTGGAACAGCAGCTGGAAGCCATGATCAATTTGAACGTAGTGGTGTCCAACGGCGGCAATATCTATCTGCCCCAGGTATACAAACAGGAGTGCGAGGTGGCGCTGAAAATAGCGCAGATGGTACAGGAGCTTCCGGAGCCTGTCAACCTGACGCCTGTTATGGAGCAGGTCAAAGGCAGACTGGGTATCACATTGTCCCAGCGGCAGGCCGAGGGCGTTGAAATGGCGTTCCAGTACAATCTGTCCATCATCACCGGCGGCCCCGGTACTGGTAAGAGTACCATTCTGCGGGCGGTCGTAGAGGCGTACCGTATGCTGTACCCGCAGGATAAAATCGCGCTGGCGGCGCCCACCGGAAAAGCCAGCCGCCGTATGGCGGAAACTACCGGAATTGAGGACGCCCAAACCCTGCACAGTCTTTTGAAGATTTTTGGTGATGACAGTGAGCAAAAAAAGAAACAGCCCCTGGAGGCCGGCCTTCTGATTGTGGACGAAACCTCTATGGTGGATATGTGGCTGGCGCACCAGCTGTTCCGCCGGCTGAACCCCGGCACAAAGGTACTGCTGGTTGGCGACGCCGATCAGCTGGAGAGCGTCGGAGCCGGGAATGTGTTCCAGGAACTGATCGACAGCGGTATCGTTCCGGTCACTGTACTGGATCAGATTTTCCGGCAGGCCGAGGGCAGCCGGATCGCTTACAACGCCAAATTTATCAACGAGGGCAATGGCGAACTGTATTATGGCCCGGACTTCTCCTTTATTTCTGTCATGGACCAGGAAGAAGCTGCGGAAACCGTTTGCCGCCTTTACAAAGAGGAGGCGGCCAGAGTTGGCATACAACAGCTTCAAATCCTGTCTCCCTACCGCAAAACCGGGGAAGCATCCTCGCAGAATCTAAACGAGGCGATCCGGGAGCAGATCAATCCCGAAGCTGAGGGGAAGCCGGAGGTTATATACGGTGGAAGCACATTCCGCCTGCGCGACCGGGTGATCCAGACGAAAAACAACAGCAAGATGGTTTTGTATAACCGTCAGGGAGACGTCATCGGAAAAGGCGTGTTTAACGGCGATGTGGGCTATGTCCGTGAGATCCGGCCCGATACTGTTATCATCAATTTCGATGGGCGGTACGCCAAATATCCTCTGGACAGTCTGGAGGAGTTGGAGCTGTCCTACGCCATGACCATCCATAAGGCCATGGGCAGCGAGTACGATACGGTCATCATTCCCCTGCTGACAGCCCATCGGGTCCTGCTGACCCGAAACCTGCTCTATACCGCCGTCACCCGCGCCAAGGGCCGGGTCATTCTGGTGGGGCAGAAAAAGGCGCTGTTTACAGCGATCTCCAAGACCCGAAAAGGTAAGCGCAACACACTCCTTGCGGAGCGGATGCGGCTTTACTACAAGAAGCTGACCGAGCAGAGCCAAGCCGCAGAGGAAGCACCAATGCGGAAGGCAAGTTGAGATGCAAGCACTTTTGAAATGAGTGCCTGCGTCTTTTTTTATTGCGATATGGCGGATTTCCCGCTGTATGAATTTTGATATGAGAGGAGACCTCAACATGAATGAAAGCACAATCCTTCACAGCGTCCCCGCGGCCAAGGAACTGTATAAGGTTCCGGGGTTCGACCCCATGAAGTATCTGCGCAGGACGGTCAATGACAAGGGAGAGCCGGTCATGCGGATGGAGCCGCGCTACCAGCGGCTCTGGTTCCGGCTGGCCTGCCCCAAGGGGCGGATGGTGCTCAACCCGCTGCGCCTCACCGACCAGCTGGCGATCTTCGAGGCGAAGGTGTTCTTCCGCCGGGAGGACACCGCCCCGGCCAGCAGCTTCACCTCCACCAAGAAGGCGGGGGAAACCAGCAACTATATCCGCGCCGCCCAGGACGAGGCCCTGATGATTGCCCTGGATAACGCCGGGTTTGGCATCCAGCTGTGCGATCTGACCCAGACCGCCAGTGATGGCGAGTGCCGCCCGTCCATCCAGTCCACCAGGGCTGATGGCGGACAGGAGCAGCCTACCCAAAACCATGTTCAGACGGAGCAGCCCCCTGTGCAAAGGACGCCGCCCGCCGCCGGTCTGGAGAAAAACCAGGCGGCCCGGCAGGCAAAGCCTGAGACCCCGCCCGCAGAAGCGGTGAAAGCGGTTGTCACAGAACAGCCAGCCTCCGAGCCGGCCCCCACTGACCAGCCCGCGCCGGAATCTGCCCAGATAACGGAGCCTCCCGCTCTTGTGGAGAACATCCCCGACCCGGCCCCCCAATCTGCCCCCGCACCCGACCCGGCCCCGGCGGATCAGCCTGTCTCCCCTATGGAGGTCAAGACCGACTCCGCTTTGGCGGTGGGAGACGCGCCTGCCCAGGCAGAGAGCCAGGGTGTGTTGGAGAATAACCCGCATGAGGGGACCGCGCAGGCGGACAGCCCGCAGCCCAATCTGACGGTTATCCCGAAGCAGACTGAGGAAGCTGCCTCCCCGCATGGGGACAGCGCCGCTGAAACAGTCGGTGCTTTGGAGGAGCCTGGTACGGGCGGGCCTGCCGCCAATGCGGATACCGCTTCTGGTCAGGAGGAAACTCCCCAGGCGCCCCCCAGCTACACGGATGATATGTCCGTGGAGGAGATCTGCAAGGTAATGACACTGGAGCAGGCCGGCGCTATTGTGGTGCCGAGCGGTCCCAACAAGGGATTGACCATGGGGAAAATTGCGGAACAGCGGCCCTCCAGTCTGCGTTTCTTTATCACCCAGTTCTACAAGTGCAGCAATAGTCAGAAGGCCGCCGCTACCTTGCTGGTACAGAACCTGGACATGAAAAAGGCCAGCTGAGTTTGATGCAGCTGGAATAGGAGGTAACATGACATGAAACTGATACTTACGCTGATTGGGCGCGACAGCTGGAGCCGGCCTGTGTATGAATCTGACGGCCAGCTGTATGTTGACACAGACCCGTGCAAGGACTCCGCTCCCCATATCTGCACCAAGAACAACAACGCCTTTGATGGCGAGCCCCTGGACCCGGTTTCGGCAGACATTGAGTTTGTCCCGGGCCGTGATACCTGGGACTGAACTGGAGGCTTTGAACGATGGAAAAAATGACGCAGCTTTGCAAACTCGGCAGACAGGAGGCCATCAATATCATCTCTGGAACAAAGCGCGTGTACTACCGGCATGGCGTCTGGAATGAATACAGTCTGCGCGACACCGCCGCTGTGGTGAAATCTATCCAGAACAGCGGCTACGGTGCGGATGTATTCAAAAATGCGCAGGGCGCTTTCTATGTCTCCATCCCCAGCGACGGCGATATGTGGTAAGCAAGACGAAATATCCCCATCCATAGAAATCACCGAAAAGGGCTGGATAATCCCCTGTGCCGCCCCATGTTTGATGGAAAGGAGTGAGGCGTATCAGTTCGTCCAATTTCCCTTTTACAATCATGGATGTGGCATCCCTTCTCCGTCTGAACATCAGGCGGAGAGGGGGCTCCCGGGTGGTATACGCCGACTGTCCTATCTGCGGCGACCGCCGGGGAAAGTTCGCACTATATCCACACCTAAACACCTGGCGCTGCTGGCATTGCGGTGAGCACGACGGGATGATCCCCCTTTATGGCAGAATACATGGAATCAGCAATTCGGAGGCTTACCGGGAGATTTGCGACACGTTGGCGCTGGACGGCTTCGCACCGGCTCCAGCTTCGGCGCCTCTGGTCAAAGGACTATCTTCCAAGGACGTACCTTCAGATAAGGCCCCGGACGAGGAGATCCATCGGACACTGACCGCGCTGCTCTCCCTGCTGACGCTGACGCCGGGACACCGGGAACATCTGCGCACGGTGCGGGGATTGACGGACGAGGATATTGAGCGGTTCGGGTTCAAAAGTACCCCGCCGTCTCAACAATGCAGGAAGCTGACGGAACGCCTGATGAAACAGGGCTGCCGTGTGCGGGGCGTTCCAGGTTTCTATGTGAATGACTATGGGAAATGGACGGTCAAATTCTACACGCGCACATCGG